>JAZOSO010000214.1:0-39726 GCA_045657185.1 Victivallaceae bacterium
CAAAAAATAAAGAAAGATGTTGAACAAGAAATAGGCAATTACAGTCGTACCCGGCGCCGGGTGCAGGGGCGGCGTAAGCTCCTGCAAAAAAAGCACAAGATACAGCTATCTCCCCATATTGGGAACATAGCCACAATAAAAAATAATTATCAAAAAAATGGTTATCAACCAATATGAGGGACAGAGCGCAAAAAAAAGGTGCTGCTGCACATCTCTGTTGATGTTTGCAGCAGCACCTGAGAAGCAGTTTATATTTTTATTTACCGCAGCACTTTTTGTATTTTTTGCCGCTGCCGCAGGGACACGGGTCGTTGCGGCCGATTTTTTCCTCGGTACGGCGGTAGGTGCTGACTATCGGGACTTCTTCAGCGTCCTGTATTTCTTCCATTGACTGGCGGCGGCCCTCAAGAACTTCCAAAAGTTCACTGCTGACTTCGGCCTTGTCAATATTCATCTGCTGCTGCTGAAGTGCAAGAAGCTTTTCAAATTCTTCCAGACTGCTGACTGTAACACGGAAAAGATTGGCGACAACAGACAGATAAACTTTGTCCATCATCTTTTTGAAAACATCATAAGCCTCGTTTTTATACTCAACCAGCGGGTCTTTCTGCGCATAAACCCGCAATGACATGCTCGAACGCAATCCGTCCATGGCGTACAGATGTTCCTGCCACAAACTGTCAATGGATTCAAGAATGGTATGACGCTCCAGATAATCAACATTTTCAGGAGTCATAACCTCATTTTTGAGATTATATGCAGCTTCAATTTTTTCGGTAAGCTGGAGAACCAGTGCCTGCGGGTCTTTCAGCATGCCGTTTTCAAATCCGGCAGTAAGTTCTTCCTCCTTGAACTCAATCGGGAAAGACATATTCAAATACTCTGTCAGACGGGCTTTATCATAAGTGCTTTCTCCTTCACGCGGAGTGGCACAGGCATTGACATTTTCGGTAAGCACATCTTCAACAATAGCAAACAATACATCATGCGGATTGTCAGACAAAAGCGCATCCTTACGCAAACCGTAGATGATTTCACGCTGTTTATTCATAACATCGTCAAATTCCAGTGTATGTTTACGGATGGCAAAATGCTGCTGTTCAACACGGCGCTGTGCAGTTTCAATCGAACGGTTCAGCAAGGGATGTTGAAGTTCTTCGCCCTCTTCGATACCGAATTTATCAAAAATGCCGACAATTCTGTCTGAACCGAAAAGACGCATCAGATTATCTTCCAAAGAGACATAGAATTTTGAAGAACCGGGGTCGCCCTGACGGCTGCAGCGTCCGCGCAACTGACGGTCAATACGGCGGGAGTCGTGACGGGAACTGCCGATAACATGCAAACCGCCGAGTTCGGCAACGCCTTCACCGAGTTTGATATCTGTACCGCGGCCTGCCATGTTGGTAGCAACTGTAACTGCGCCTTTCTGACCTGCTTCGGCGACGATTTCAGCTTCACGCATGTTGTTTTTTGCATTAAGTACATTATGAGGAATGTTTTTACGGCGGAGCATACGGCTCAAAATTTCAGAATCTTCAACAGAAATGGTACCGAGCAGCACAGGCTGACCGAGAGCATGACGGCGTTCAACTTCATCAACAATAGCATTGAATTTCTCACGCTTGGTCTTGAAAATGGAGTCATTATCATCTTTGCGGATACAGGGACGGTTGGGCGGAATGACCATAACATCCAATTTATAAATCTGATAAAATTCGTTGGCTTCAGTTTCCGCTGTACCTGTCATACCTGCCAATTTTTCATACATACGGAAATAATTCTGAATGGTGATTGTCGCCATAGTCTGGGTTTCCTGTTCAATTTGAACCCTTTCTTTAGCTTCAAGTGCCTGATGCAGACCGTCACTGAAACGGCGTCCGGGCATCAAGCGTCCTGTGTGTTCGTCAACAATCATTACCTTACCTTCCTGAACGACGTAATGAACGTCTTTTTCAAAGAGGCAGTAGGCTTTGAGCAGCTGTGAAATATCGTGGAGTTTTTCGCTCTGAGCAGAAAAATCCTCCTGAAATTTCTGCCGTTTTTCAATGCGTTCTTTTTCAGAAAGTGAAGTATCGCTTTCAATCTCGTGAATAGTCATCAGCAAGTCAGGCAGAATAAAGTCTTCGGGATGACCGGGGGCGATAGCTTCACGGCCTTTGGCTGTAAGGTCAGCTTCATTGCTTTTTTCATCAATAGTAAAGAAAAGTTCGCTCTGAACTTCCTGAATCATACCGCGGTTGTTGTCACTGCGGACAAAAGATTCGTATTTCTCCAATGCCTTGAGCAACTCTCCGTCCTCAAGCGCACGCAAAAGCTGTTTATGAGTCGGCATACCGAAACGCACCTGCAAAAGTTTTCTGAGAACGATATCCAATTCATCATTGGTCATACCGTCTTCCTTCCCAAGCAGCTCGTTAGCTTCACGCATAAGGCGTGAACAGAGTGCATTCTGCTGGGTATAGACATTGGAAATAAGCGGCTGAATTGTGTCAAACTGATGTGTTGACATCGGTACAGGACCGGAAATAATAAGCGGCGTTCTTGCTTCATCAATCAAAATACTGTCGATTTCGTCGATGATGACAAAAAAGTGGTCACGCTGAACAAGATATTTGGCGTCAACTGCCATACCCATATCCCGGAGGTAATCAAAACCGAATTCGCTGTTAGTTCCGTAAGTAATATCACAGGCGTACTGCTCCTGACGAACCGGCGGCGGCATCATATTTTGCAGACAGCCGACAGTAAGACCGAGGAAACGGTAAATCGCACCGATCCACTCAGAGTCACGCAGTGCAAGGTAATCATTAACAGTGACCAACTGACAGTTGCGTCCGGTAAGCGCATTCAGATAAAGCGGCATGGAAGCAACCAGAGTTTTACCTTCACCTGTTGCCATTTCTGCGATTTTGCCTCTGTGCAGTGCAATAGCACCCATGAGCTGAACATCAAACGGAATCATGTTCCATTCAAGTTCATGACCGCAGACCATAACTTTTGAACCGCAGAGACGGCGGCAGGCGTTTTTGACTACGGCGTATGCTTCGCACATGATATCGTCAGTAGTTTCACCGTTGGCAAGACGCTGTTTAAACTCAACGGTTTTATTTTTCAATTCGTCATCACTGAGAGACTGATATGAAATTTCAAGTTCATTGATACGCTTGACGAGAGGGAGCATTTTTTTAACATCTCTCTTTGATTTTGTACCGAATATTTTTTTCAACAGACTGCCAACCATAGTATTCTGTAATCTCCTGTTTTTAAGTTTTTTATACAAAACAATCCCGACCTGTAAAAACAGATCCGGGATTATTCAAAAGTCAATGTCCTGTGTGTACTGAAATAGACATCAGCGGAATGTATCAGCACTTGAGGGAGCTATCCACAAATGAAAATCCACTTTTTTGCCCCCCATTTCCAAAGTAACCAGCGTATTGAGGCGGGTCAGCAACAGAGAGTACGGCACTCTTACCGAACCTCCGGCAACATTTACCGCAACATTACTGTCCCCCAGAATATCTTCAGCATTTCTCACTGCGGCTACCAGCTCCAGCATACGGGTAAGTTTATCGCGGAGCTGAGCATCAAAGCTGTATGTTTTATGACATTTGGAGCAGACAGCCTGAAAATCCTTGCGGATAATATCGCCGAGACTGAATTGGATAACATTGTGACAATTATCATCAAGACAGTGGAAATCCACCTGAGCCTTAGCTCCGATTGCAGCAGCTTCACTTGCCATAAAACAACCTTTCCTGAATGATTAAAGAGCAGTAACAGTATTGTAGAGAACTGCGGCGTTTTCGGTGCTTTCGAGCAATTTTTCAATAACTCCGTCTTCGCGCATTTTGCGGGAAACGCTTCCGAGAAGCTGCAGATAAGCGTCCTGATTTTCATCGGGAGCAGCCATAAAAACGACCACGCGGACAGGTTTGCCGTCCTGAGCAACATAATCAGCAATATCATTTTTGGCAACGCCGATAATGATAACGGGAGCGGGGATATCGTTAACACGGATATGAGGCAAAGCCAGACCTTTACCGACAGCGGTAGTCATCATCTGTTCGCGTTTCCATGTCAGGCGATAAACAGTATCGCGGTTCAACTTGGTCAAATCAGCAGCACGGCTGATAATTTCGTCCATGATTTGCAACTTATCAGTACCATCCAAAATCAAAACTGAATCACGGGTGATATAGTTCAAAAAATCGCAAGCCATCTTTTTTCCTCCTCATAACATAGTAAATTTCAAAACATATCTTCCATTAACTTAACGCATTTTTGCTATAATTCAACATTTTTTTGTAATTTTTTTCAATTTTTTTGCATTTTTTTTGATTTTTCACTGCATAAAAGCCGCATTTTGACAAAAAAGAGCACCTTTTTGCATTTTTTATTTGACAGTTTTCAAAACGGTTGTATATTATATCTCTGTTATTTTGTATAATAAGGTCGGCATTCGGGCTTTTCGATATTGCCGTATCTGTATAATCCACCAAAGAAAAGGTAAAAAAGTGAAAGAAATCAAAGTAGGAATCATTGGGTTCGGTACCGTAGGTGCAGGAGTCGCCGAAAATCTGTTGAACAATTACAACGTCATCAGTACCCGAACATCCGTAAGTGTCAAACTTCACAAAATTGCCGATTTGGATATCACAAGCGACAGAGGTATCAAAGTTCCCGATAATGTCCTTACTACCGATGCAAACGAAGTCATCAACGAATGCGACATTGTTGTTGAACTCGTCGGCGGTACTACTATTGCCAAAAAGTTTATCCTGCAGGCTCTCAACAATAAAAAACATGTTGTTACTGCAAACAAAGCTCTGCTTGCTCTTCACGGTGAAGAACTTTTCGCAGCCGCAAAAGCCAACGGCGTGGATATCTTTTTTGAAGCAAGTGTTGCAGGCGGTATTCCCATTATCAAAGCTCTCCGCGAAGGTCTCGTCAGCAACCGTATCAACAGTATCTACGGTATCATGAACGGTACATGCAACTACATTCTCACCCGCATGGAAAATGAAGGTGTTGATTTTGATACAGTCCTCAAAGATGCACAGAAACTCGGTTATGCCGAAGCTGAACCGAGCCTCGATATTGACGGATTTGATACCGCTCACAAAACTGCAATTCTCAGCGCACTTGCTTACGGCAAATGGTTCGGACTTGAACCGCTCTTCGTTGAAGGCATCCGCAATATCAGCCTTTTTGATATGGGCTGCGCCGCTGAACTCGGCTACCGCATCAAACTTCTCGCCATTATCAAAAACAAAGACGGCAAAGTTGAAATGCGCGTTCACCCGACACTCGTTCATGCAGACGGCATGGTCGGCAATATCTCCGATGTCTTCAACGGTGTAATGGTTGACGGCGATACCGTCGGCAATACACTTTTCTACGGCAGAGGCGCAGGCCGCAAAGCCACAGCAAGCGCAGTCGTTGCCGATATCGTTGATGTCGCCAAAAATATCGCCGCAAATTCAGTCGGCCGCATTCCCGCTTTTGTTGAAGGCGCACTCTTTGATGAAGTTATCCCCATGACTGAAATTGAAAGCTGTTATTATTTGCGCATGATGGTCACCGACCGTCCCGGAGTTATGGCTCAGGTCAGTCAGGTTTTTGCCGACGGCAAAATCAACATTGACAGCCTCGTTCAGCACGGCGACGGCGAAGGCAACGGCGTTCCGCTTATCATCCTTACCGGCATGACCAAAGAAAAAGACATGCTCAACGCTATTGAGAAACTTGAAAAACTCAATTGCTCTCTTGATAAAGTCCGCATGCTCCGCATTGAAAATATCTAATTGCAAAGGTTATAATTATTATGGGTATCCATACAGTTGAAAAAATCGGCGGTACTTCCATGACCCGCTTCGGCGAACTGCTTGATAATGTCCTTATCGGCAACCGCAAGGAAAATGAACTCTACAACCGCATCTTTATCGTCAGTGCTTACGGCGGCATCACCAACTTGCTTCTGGAAGACAAAAAAACAGGTGAACCCGGCGTTTACGGCAAATTTGCTGACGGCAGCAACGAATGGCTGGTCAAACTCGAAGAAACCAGAGCCAAAATGATTGAACTCAACCGTTCTTTTGAGTCAATCGGTCTTGACCAGGATGTTGCAGATGCTTTTGTCAATGAACGCATTGACGGTGTCCGTGACTGTCTGCTCCATCTGATGCAGCTGCGCAGCTTCGGTCACTTCAAACCGTCCGATTACCTGCCCGCCAGCCGTGAATTTCTGAGTGCTATCGGCGAAGCTCACAGTGCTTTCAACTCTGTTGAAATCCTCAAGAAAAAAGGCGTCAACGCCAAATTCGTTGACCTCTCCGGCTGGAAAGATAACGAAAGCCACTCCATTGAACAAATGGTTGAAAAACACCTTTCAAACCTTGATTTTGCAACCTGCATGCCCATCGTTACCGGTTATGTCAAATGTGCCGAAGGTATCATGAACCGTTATGACAGAGGTTACAGCGAAATCACTTTCTGCAAAGTAGCATCTGTTACTGCCGCCAAAGAAGGTATTATCCACAAAGAATTTCACCTCTCCACCGGCGACCCCAAACTTATGGGTGTTGATAAGGTCAAAATCATCGGCAATACAAATTTTGATATCGCCGACCAGCTCGCAGATATGGCTATGGAAGCTATCCACCCCAAAGCCTCAAAAGAAATGGAAATCAACAATATTCCGATTCGTGTCAAAAACGCTTTTGACCCCGAAAACCCCGGTACTCTCATCAGTGTTGATTACATCTCCCCCACCCCCAAAGTCGATATGATTTGCGGCCGCAAAGATATCATTGCCATTGAAGTTTTTGACCCTGAAATGGTCGGTGCCAGCGGTTACGACTTCCGTCTGCTTGCCGCTTTCAACGCAAACAAAATCAGCTACATTGCAAAAAACACCAATGCAAACACTATCACACATTATGTTTCAGAAAAATCACGCAATGTAGCAAAATGCATTGAAACTCTGGAAAAAGAATTTCCCGGCGCATCAATCAAAATTTACAAAGTCGCTATTGTCGCCGTTATCGGTTCCAATATGAAGATTCCGGGCTTCCTCTCACGCGCCGCCGCTGCTCTTGCAAAAGAAGGCGTCAATATCTATGCGCTTGACCAGTGTATCCGTCAGGTCAATATGCAGTTCATCATCGACCGTGACGATTTTGAAAAAGCTCAAATCGCGCTCCACAGAGACCTTGTTGAAGGAGAACTCTGATTTTTGAAATCCTTTGATATTCAAAAATATATACGAAAAAATCCGCCGCAGGATGGAAAAATTTTCCGTTCCTGTGACGGATTTTTTTCATTCGCTGTTGTCGTTCCCATGCTCAATGAAAACGATAATGCGGCAAGTTTTTTTCACTCACTGAAAACAGCCGTTGAGAACAGCAATGAAAAAATTCTCATTGCCGCAGTTGTAAATTGTGCAGAAAACTCCTCTGCTGAATTTAAAGAAGACAATCAAAAACTGCTCAAGCGTCTGCTTGCAAATGAATTTGAAATAGCCAATCTCGCTGTAATTGACTGTACATCTGAAAAGAGATATCTCAAAAACGGTGTCGGTGAGGCTCGCAAAATCGGCATGGATTTTGTCTTGAATCATTTTGACTTTAACAACTTTGAAAATTCCGTTATCGCCTCGCTTGATGCAGATACATTTATTGACAAAAATTATTTTACTGCCATTCGTGAAAATTTCACATGCAATCCTGATTGCGGAGCATTGACTTTTGCAGTCTGTCACCGAAGCGATGCGGACAGTCCCGATGCACTTGCGCAATATGAGTTATACATGAAATCATATTATGAAGGATTGAAATATGCAAATTCACCCTATGCTTTTTATACTGTCGGTTCCGCTTTTGCAGTACGGGCGTCAAGTTATATCCATTCAGGAGGGATGCGCAAACTCAAAGCCGGAGAAGATTTTTACTTTCTGCAAGCGGCAGTAAAAAGTTCAAAAGTCTGTCATTGTCCTGCTGTGACTGTTTATCCGTCAGCGCGTTTTTCCCCTCGCGTACCTTTCGGAACAGGTACTGCACTGCAAGCAATCAGCAATAACGAAAAAGAATACTCACCCTACCCTCAATATGCTTTTGACTTTCTGAAAAAAGTAATTGAAAATGCTGTTGCGGAAAAGCTGACTTCTCCGGAAATTTATCTTAACTCTCTGCCGCAGGATTTACTGCCTTTTTTTGAACAGCACAATTTTAGAGCCGACTGGAGAAAAGTTACAGCAAACATGCCTCAATCCCAACTGCCCTCCGCCTTTTTGCATCACTGGTTTGACGGTTTGAAAACTCTGCAATTCATAAAATACTGCACAGCAAACTGCAAGCATAAATAAAATTTTTAACAGTTTTTTTATAAAAATATAAAGAAGTAATCTTTTTTTTTGAAAATTCGGTGATATATTATATATCAATTTTTTTCCGGAGGTTTTTATGAGTAAAAATAAAGCAGTATATACCCACGGTCCTATCGGACGCACAATGCTTAAAAACGGTATAGCCATGATTGCCGGCACCATCGCAATTTGCGGCTATAATATCGTTGACACATACTTTGTCGGTCAGTTGGGAAAAATTCCGCTGGCGGCGATGGGGTTCACTTTTCCTGTAATCATGCTTATCGGCTGTATTTTTCACGGTCTGGCAAACGGAGTAATGGCACCGACAGCTCAGCTGCTCGGCAACAACAAACATTCAAACGCCGCCCGTATTGTGACTTCGGGCGTACTTATCACAATGGTCTTTTCCGTTTTGCTGGCTCTGCTCGGCATTGTCTGCAATGATTATATTTTTATCAAACTCGGAGCCGCAGGAGAAACTCTTGAACAGGTCAAAGGTTACATGAATATCTGGTATATCGGATGTTTCACAGCCAGCATCGGTGCTCTTGCCAACAGTTTACTGGTCGGAGCGGGGTCTCCCAAAATTTCAGGCTTTATGATGATGACAGGTATGCTTATCAATGCAGTGCTTGACCCGCTTTTCATTTTCGGCTGGTGCGGACTTCCGGCAATGGGGATAAAAGGAGCGGCACTTGCAACGGTTATTTCTCAATTTATTGCGGGGGCAGTCAATATCTATTTTGTCAGACATAAACATCGTTTGATTGTATATGAAAAAATCCCGTGGCGTATTATGCGTACTGCCGCAAGTCAAATCATACGTTATGCCATTCCCAATTCAGTAAGTATGATGATGATGCCGATAGGAAGTGCATTTGTGGTAAAAATGACATCATTTTTCGGAGATGCGGCGGTTGCTGCAAGTGCCGCCGCGGGGCGTCTGGAGGTTGTAGCTTTTATTTTTCCGATGGCACTCGGAATTACATTGATGCCGACAGTAGGACAGAATTTCGGGGCAAAACTTTACAGCCGCATCCGTGAATGTCACCGTTTTTCTATGAGTTTTGCGTTTTGGTTTCTTTTGGCGATGGGAATTATTTTTTACTTTACAGCACCGTGGGCAGCCACTAAATTTTCAACCGACACGGAAGTTCAGAAAATAATGGTTACTGCTCTGCGCATTATCCCCTGGGGGTTGTGGGGGATTGAAATCCACCGTTACAGCGGCTTTTTCTATACAGGCTGCAACCGTCCGATTGTCACGGCATATTTGAATATTTACCGTATTTTCGTACTTATGGTGCCGCTGTCATATATCGGATACAAAACAGGGTATGTTGAAGGAATTTTTGCCGCCCGTCTGGCATCTGATATCATTGCAGGCGCAACAGGATATTATATTTCAAAAATAATGGTGCGTCATCTGCCGAAAGACGGCGAACCGAAACCGCAGAAAAAAATCTATAAATATAAATATCTCAACTACATCTGGGAGGATTTATTCTGATGTTCAATGATATCATGCTCTGGCAATGGGGAGTGCTTTTTGTCTGTGCTGTTCTTATCGGTATAAATAAAACCGGTATTCCCGGCATCGGACCTTTGCCGGTAGTTCTGCTGGCATTGACTTTTCCTGCTGCCAAATCGACGGGGATACAGCTTATCATGCTTTGCATGGCTGATTTAATGGCAGTAAGCTATTACCGCAAAAAAGCAAATTGGAATATAATTCTGAAACTCATTCCGTTTGCGTTATGCGGAATTGCACTCGGCAGTTTCGTGATGCGTTTTCTTGACGATAACAGTTTAAGACCTGCAATCGGCATAATTATTATATCAATGGTCGGATTGAATTTCATCCGCCGTAAATTTCTCAAACCTGACATGATACCGTCGCACTGGGGATTTTCATTGCTCATAGGACTTGCGGCGGGATTTTCCACACAGGTTGCCAATGCGGCGGGACCTGTCATGGCGATTTATCTTCTCTCAATGCAGCTGCCCAAAGAAGAATACCTCGGCACCGGTGCGTGGTATTTTATGATTCTCAATTTTTTGAAACTTCCGGTATTCATCTGGGAAGGACGGATTGTCATGGAATCACTTTATATTGACCTCTGTATGCTGCCCGCCATTGTCCTCGGCGCATTTCTCGGCGTACTTATTGCCAAAAAGATATCACAGCAATCATTTGAACTTATCGTACAAATACTCACAGTCCTTTCCGCCTTGAAACTGCTGTTCTGAAAAAGGAGCGGCAAATCCCGCTCCTTTCAAATTTATTACCATGTAACGACGTGGTCAACTATTTGCTGCTGCTCGTATGAGGTGCGGCGCAGGTAAATGCGTGTCGTCTCTATACTCTCATGGCCCATTAAATCTGCCAGCAATGCCAAATCATTAAAGCGTTCAAGAAAATTTTTGGCAAAACGGTGACGGAAAGAGTGAGGATAGACCACTTTCGGATTTATTTTGTACATTTTTGCAAAAACTTTCAGCTGATTGGCTACTCCGCGCGGACTGATTTGCTCGCCGTATTTATTTTTAAAAAGAAAACCGGAATCATTATCAACCTCATCCAGCCAATTCAATGTTTCTTTTACAAGTTTTTGCGGAATATACAGACGGCGCTGTTTTCCGCCTTTGCCGTAAATATCAACATATCCGACCTGCACATCCTCAACTTTTATCTGTATAAGTTCAGAAATACGCGCTCCTGTTGCGCAGAGAAAACGCACAATAAAATACCAATTCATCTGTTTGTCTTTTTTCAGACAGTTTATCAGATAGCGGTAATCGGCATCACTTATGACATTTTCCAGAAAATTTTTCTGCTGAACCTTAACGAATTTCAGTTTAAATTCATTTATATTTTTAAATTCCAGATACTTGTTGAGTGCCTGAATGCGCAAATTGACAGTCTTGACTTTGTAATTCTCAATCAGAAAGCCTTTGTACGAATAAATATTCTGCAAATTTATCGCCGTGTACATACTGTTAAACTGTTGAATCGTCTTGAGATATGAAACAACAGTATTCTCAGATAACTCGTCCTGCATGAGAAAATTTATGAACTTTTGCTGTTCACTCTGCATAACACAAAACAAAAAACACGCTATTTATCATATCACCCAGTTGCCGTCGCGGAAAATCGGAATTTTTCTGCCGTCAACATCCACTCCGTCAATCGCCATATCAGGTGCTCCTATCATAAAGTCAACATGTATGGTGCTTTCATTTATTCCTTTAGCGTGAATTTCATCCTGTGTATATTTGTCAAAATCTTTAAGACAGATATCAAAACCGCGGCCGAGAGCAAGATGACATGATGCGTTTTCGTCAAAAAGTGTATTATAAAAAAGAATACCGCAATTATTGATTGGGGAATCCTCTGCAATAAGCGCACATTCACCGAGGTAAGGCGCCCCCTCGTCCATTTCAATCATTTTCTGTAAAGCGGCAAGACCTTTTTCCGCTCTTACTTCAACTGCCTTGCCTTTCTCAAACCGAATAGCAAAATTATCAATCAAAGTTCCCTGATATGAAAGCGGTTTGGTGGAAACAGCCCATCCTTCAGCCTCTCCGCGTTTCGGGGAGGTGAAAATTTCCTCTGACGGAATATTGGGATTGAACTCACGATTGCTCAAATCTCGCTCTGAACCTCCAGCAAAAACACCGTCAGCTATCAATCCGATACGCAAATCTGTACCGTTGGAGGATTTATATTCCAATGCAGTCAAATGCAAATCATTGAGCTTCTGACTCAATTTATGTATGCGTTCATTGTGTTCATTCCAGTTGGCAATAGCATCGCCATTGGCACGGGATGCCTGCAAAATTGCCTCCCAGAGTTTTTCCACAGCATCATCCTCCGAAAGGTCGGGAAAAACTTTTTTTGCCCATTTTACACCCGGAACAGCGGCAATGCACCATTGGTGCTTATTTTCAATTTTATCACGGAACGGCTTGATAAGTTTCAAACGCGCACTCAAAGTGCGGGCATATTTGTCCTGGTCAACTCCGTCCATGCCGTCAGGGTCATCGGAGTCAAGCCACAAACGGGCGGGAAAATCCTCCGTCATCCACTGCCATCTGGCAGTTTCCCACGGCATGAGAATTGACAAATCTTCTTCAGCTTGAAAATCCTGCGCCATTTTGTCAAGTCCCATATCCATCCAGTTGACAACCACACGGCGCGCCCCCGCAAGATAACATTCCTTTATCACTGTACGGACAAAATCAAGCTGTTCCAGATTGGCAGAGAGAACAACACTCTGACCTTTGTCAAGATTCAAACCTTTTTTAACAATCAGACGGGCATATTCCGCCAAACGAAAATTTTCCATATCAAACCTCTTTCTTTTTTTCAAGCAGATGATATACTCTGCCAAATTCACTCATACTCCAAGCCTGAGCCTGACAGCCGCCTGATTTGTGAGGATAATTTCCTTCAACAACTTCAGGGAGCTGACCGATAACACCGTTTTCAAGCAATATTAAAGATGACAGCAAAAGCAGCATGGCCTTACTGCGGCAGAGTTCTCCGCCGGCAATATACAATGCTTCGCAATACGACGGAAAAACCCAATTCCACGCGGTTCCGTTATGATAAGCCGCCTTGCGCCGTGTATCTTCAGGACCGTTATAACTTCCCCAATACGGATTTGCCGGGTCATTCAATAACTGACCGTCACGGAAAACAGGCAATTTATATTCCACAGGTGCATCAGCAAGACTGCGGATAGCACCGGGAATAAGCAATTTTTCACAGTTGCGGATAATTGAAAACATTTTTCTTTCATCTCTCACCAATCCGAGCGTCAATGCAAAAAGCTGATTGGGGCGGATGTGGTCATCTGCAGTTCCTGCACTTATCGGAGCAAAAGTACCGCTGACATGAACACAGTCAGAATAACGCTCCAAGTCACTGCGGTAAAAATATTTTTCAAAACTTTCCGCAACAGTCTCAGCCATTGCTGAATAATCTTTTTTAAACTCACCCAGAAAAGCCAGTGCATGATACCAGAGAGCTTGAATTTCAATCGGATATCCCGCTCGCGGCGTTGCAGCCGGATAATTGGTATCCATCCAGGTAAAATGCGGCGGACTGTAAATCAATAAAGTCTCAGCATCAGCTTTTATTCCGTTCGGCGTACCTGCAATATAATTCCTGACGATTGACTCCATACATTCAAAAAGCGTCCGCCCTGCGCCGTTGTCGAGCTGTAAAATTTCAGGACGATTGAACTTGCGTATAAAATCATGCACCGCAACAAAAAACCATAGCGGAGCATCGGTCGTATCACGATTGGAATCATCATTGCCGCGTATCATATTGGGCAAAGTTCCGTTTTTCTCAAATTTGGCAAACTGACGCAAAATAGCAAGAGACTCTTCCTCAAAACCGTCATCAATCAGACCGCGAAGAACAATAAGCGTATCCCGTCCCCAATCAAGAAACCACGGAAAACCTGCAATAACTGTTTTAAATTCATCACGACGCACCACAAAATGACGGAGTGCCGCATGAATATTTTCATCAAGTTTCATTTGTTCAGGCAATTCTCCGCTGTTCCATATCAAATCATTTGTACTGCTGACCATGCCTGGAGTCAGAATTTTTGCTGTAAGCTCATGAGTCTGCCCACCTGAAAGATACATTTCAAAATATCCCGGACTGTACATATCGGTACGGTCTTCGAGTCCGTAATAATTTTCCGCACTCAAAAACTGATTGTAACGCCATTCATGCTCAAGGATAAATTTGCCGCTGTCAACAGACATTTTGAGACGGCAGTTTTCATCAGGACCGAAATAAAAACCTTTTTCAAATACTTTTACGGATGCAGGAAACGTTTTTTCAGCCCCCAGATATGCTTTGGTCACAGTATGTGCAATACGGTCGTCAACATCAACCCGGAGAATAAGTTTTACCGGAATTTCAGACGCCAGCTGTGCAGGGCTGCTGCTTTCAGGACGAATAAACTCTATTTTTACAGCATTGCCGTTCTCTGCCAGAAAAAGACGGAAAATAATATTAACCTGCGCCCCCTGCCCGACAGGAACTTCAAATTCCCATTCCGAAACATTATTGTTCCCCCCGGTGAAACTTTTCTGCACATTAAAATCCAACGCCTGAGAAAAATCATTCACCACCGCCCATACTCTGAGATTGGTAAACATAACTCTGCGGTCAACCGGCACAGACGCATTACAGTTCCCGGCAAGCACTGCATCATATTTGCTTTCAATACTGCCCCAGCGTCCGCGGACGCAACTTGCCGTATTGCAGATATTGCTGTGCAATGCCAAAACCGACGGAGTCAGCTGTGACGCATTACGGACAAGGCGGATTTCAGGAGCTTCATTTTTGCTGAACTGCAATAAATGTCCGATTCGGTGTACAGCTCCGCCTTTTTCGAAGAGAGTAAAATGCAAATCCCATTCACGGGGATTTTCACCGTTATGCTCAGGAAGTTTGATTACTGCCGCATAATTATCAGCAAGTTTAACCGAAAACGCACAGTCACAAGTGTATTTACCGCTGCCGAGTGCCGCATAAAACGGATTTTTCCCTTCAATGAAAATAATTTTTTCAACTCCTGCAATAAGTTGACGGCTGATATCCGACGGCAATTCAAACGATAACATTTCAGGATAAAAAGTACCGCTCAATTTACGGCAGACTTCACGGGGAGAGTGTACAAATTCATCGGTCATTTTTTCAATATCAAAACTGTTATCAACAGTATAATGTTCATTACTGATGCCTGCATACATTTTTAACAGCATCGCTTTCTGCTCCTGACGGAGAGCAATTGAAGATGTGCAATCTGCTTTATCTGCAAGCTCACGAACAGCGGCAAAACTTGCAGCATTATTGCCCAGCACCATACTTTCACCGCCGTCAAGTTCAATATTGACCGAGTCACCGTAAATATTATATCGGCAAATTTTACCGCTCAAAGATACCACCTTGCTCCAATCAGCAAAAATCTTTGCCGGCAAAACAGCACGGCTCTCTGTATTTATTTTCAAATTCACCAGACAAAGCACTTTTTGCAAGCCGTCGGCACTGTGCCGCTCAAATGTAATAACATCATCATCCTGATAATAAAACTCCATTACTGAATTGCCGGCAAAAGCACAGTGATTGCCGAGCAAAGTATTGAGCAAACGTATTTCAGGAACGATATTTTCCGCATTACCCCATTTTAATGAAGTTTTGCCGTGCACATCAATTTTCTCATCAGCCAGAAATTCCACTCCGTTGCTGAAACCAAATGCCCCCGCAGGGGAGGTCAAGGCAGTAAGTGCAGTACGCATTTCAGCATATTTCCTGCCTTTTTTTGCAATACGGTCGTTATCGTGAGTTTCAACGAAATTCACCAGTCTTCCGCGCTCATTGGAAATATACTGCATATAAGAGATATAGCCGTTGATTTCATTTTTGGAATAATTCTGAAAAAGTTCCGAATACGCCCAATCCAATCCCGTCGGATTAAGCAAAGTATTCTGCACCTCCTGCGGGCCTCCAAGCCCCTCAAGCATAAAAACGGTATCCTGATACTCCAGTCGGACTTTGGCTGTAATGTATTCCCACGCTTTAACCGGAAGCATATATCCTGCATCACAGCGGAACCCGTCAACACCGATACGGCACCAGAAAAGAAAAACTTTTGCCATAAAAAGTATCATCGGAGCTTTTGAGTAATCAAGTTTGCACAAATCCTCCCAGACAATTCCCCATGCTCCCGGACTTTCAAAAGTTCCGTCCTCACGGCGGACAAAATAATCAGGGTGTTCACTTTGAAGTTTTGATGCCCAACCGGTATGATTGACGGGAATATCAAGAAAAAGCCTGCCGCCTTTGGCATGAACCGCATCAAGAAGTTCCTTAAACTGTTCCATCGGAGTCGCTTTGACATCAAAATCCGCCAGTGCAGGGTCAACTGCAAAATAATCCGTTGCGGCAAAAGGACTGCCGAAACGCCCCATTCTGCCGTATTCAACAGGTACGGGATGAATCGGAAGCAGCTGCAAAATGCGGCACTTCATATCATCCATGATAAAATCAAGTTTGCCGATGAGCTGACGGAATGTTCCTGACGGCGGAACGACAGTATAATCTGCATCATCAAGCTGTTTTTCGCATTTCTGCAATTCTTCTTCGATATGATTTCGCTTTTTAAAATCAAATAAACGGGTAAAGGCAGTATAAATAGTATTGCCTGCAATATTGGCAGGACTTTCAACTTTCAAAACACAATTATTTCCCTGCACCCAGCAAATAGCTGAACCGTCATCAGGAACAAAAAAACATTTGGACTCAAAAACTCCGCACTCATTAAGCGGCACGGAAACGGCATAACGTCTTGAGGAAATTTTCTTCATAGGAAGGTCGTGCCATGCTCTGCCGGCAACAGAACTGTGCTTTTCTATATGTTCAGTTATTTCACTGAAACGCACAGCACCGCAGCCGAGAGTGGTACGCAAAAAAGCTTTTCCCTCCATTGCATTTGAACACTCAAGTTCATAACGGACAATATCGCCGCGGTACAATATTTTCACATCGGGAAACTGATATTGTTTCACAGAGCGATCCTTTCTGCAGCACGGCTTATCTCATCCGGAACTGCAACATAAACAAAACGCAAATCATTAAAATCAGCCGCAGGTTTTATCCAGCCGTTGATATACAGCTGATTACTGAAAATTGAGGGTTCTTTATCAACATTTACCAAATTACCGATTTTCAATCCGGAGGGGACATTACGCTCAAAACCGCCGGTAAAAACCTCTTCATCACTGATATATTTCAAATCGCGCGGCAAATAATTTATCAATAAATAATGGTCTGCCGCGCTCTGTACGGAGGAATTTATCAAACCTGTTGCGCGGCTGATATTCAATCTGCCTGACAAATGCAGATCTTTATGGTAAATACTTAAAACTTTGGCACTGTGCTTGGAAACAGAAAAAACCTGTCCCAGCAAAAGCGGTATGCCTTTGGCATCAATAGTAAAAACTGCACAGCCCTTGCGAATTCCGCTGCGGCTGCCTTTGGATATAGTAAAAGAATAAAGCCATTGAGCCGGGTCACGCAAAATTATTTCAGCCGGAACTCTTTTCCAGTTCGGCATCGGCGGCAGATTGACCATTTTGCGCAATTCTTCATTCTGACGCTGAAGTTCCGTCAAAAGCAATGACTGTGAAGTAAGTACATGATTCTCCGCCTGCAAACCTTTGACCAGACGCACCAGTGCATCTTTATCAAGCGAACTGAGAGAAATATCTTCCGCACCGTCCTTCAAAAAAGTTCCCAATTTCAGGTACGGTGCGAAATAATCATTTCCGGCACGGTTGACAAAAAGAGCAAAAGAGTGATACGCCGCACCGAGCCACAGGATAAGAATACCTGCAAGCGGCAAAAGAAATATCCACTTTTGAACTCTCTTTTTCAAACCGTGATTCCATTATTGTCAGCAGAGTTTGGCTGAAATATCGTTCAATGCGGCTTCACCGTCATTGAGCAGCTCATCAATCAACTGCTGTATAGTCATTTCTGAGTCAACAAGACCGACAGACTGTCCCGCCATCAGAGAACCGAAGTCAATATCGCCCTCAACAGCGGCACGGCGGAGCGCACCCATCCAGTATTTTTCAACTTCTTCCTGTGCTTCCTGACGGTGGCAACTTCCTGCTTCAAGCTCCTTGAGCAATTTAAGCTGGAGTTTACCGAAGTTGTCCATACCTTTATTTCTCAATGCACGAACGGCAACAACGGGAAGTTTTGAATCGTACTGCGGAGTAGCAATAGCATCTCGGGCATTGGCACGGATGAAAACATCCTTGAATGCGGGATGACATGTACACTCTTTAGTCATAACAAAACGGGTACCGAGCTGAACACCGGCTGCTCCCATCAAAAGAGCATGAGCCATCATTTTGCCGGTTGACATACCGCCTGCCATAAACATCGGGATACGGTCAGCGAATTTATACAAAACCTGCTGCATCAATATCACGCTTGAAACATGACCGATATGACCGCCTGCCTCACTGCCTTCAAGAATAATCGCATCCGCACCGAAACGAATCATGCGTTCGGCAATGGAAACGGTGGAAGCAAAGCACATGACCTTGGCACCGGTTTCTTTAGCTGCTTCAATTTCTTTTTCCTTGGGAAAACTTCCGGCGAAAATGATAAACGGAACTTTGATATCCTTTATCATTGCCAGATGCTCTTTGTAAGCAGGAGCAATAGTAATGAGATTAACGGCAAAAGGTTTATCAGTCAGAGATTTGGTCTCCTCGATATATTTCATAAGCACATCTGTCGGAGCATTGCCGCCGGCAAGACAGCCGAAACAACCGTGATTGGAAACGGCACTGACAAGTTTCGGTTCTGAAATCCAGGTCATAGCTCCGCACAGAATCGGATATTTGACGCCGAGGAAATCACTTCCTCTCTGCATAAGTTTTGTAATTTTTTCGTGACTCATAAAAGTCCTGGGGTTCGTGTTGATATTATTTGCGGATGATTGAAAGCAGCTCATCTCGTCTGGCAGTCATCTCCGCTTCGGTATCCGCTTCAACGATAAGGCGCAGCAAAGGCTCTGTATTGGAGGAACGGACATTGAAATGCCATGTCGGATATTCAGAACTGAATCCGTCAAGTTCATAAGTATTTCCGTCGGCATATTTACTCTTGATTTCGGCAAGAATCGGAGCAACATCGGCAACTTTTGAGTTTATCTCACCGCTTGAGAAATATTTCTGCAAAGGCTTGACAAGTTCGGAAACTTTTTTACCGCTTTTGCAAATCAGATTGGCAAGCATGATAAAGGCAAGTCCCTGTGATTCCGCAGTGAAGTTTTCCTTGAAATAATAATGTCCGGAAAGCTCTCCTGCAAAAACTGCATCGTTTTCACGCATCTGATTTTTGATAAAGGCGTGACCGACACGGGACATAACAGCTTTGCCGCCGTTTTCCTCAATGCACTCTTTAACAGCCTTGCTTGAACGCAAATCATAAAGAACGGTTGCCCCCTTGTTTTCGCTCAAAATATCCTGAGCAACAAGTGCGGTGAATAAGTCCATGGGAATAATTTTTCCCTCATTGTCAATAAAACCGCAACGGTCTGCATCGCCGTCAAAAGCGGCACCGAAATCGGCTCCGACCTCTTTGACTTTGGCACAGATAGCATCAAGGGTATCAAGTTTCAGCGGATTTGCTTCATGATTGGGAAAAGTTCCGTCAAGTTCTTCATACATCGGAATAATGTCAAAATATTCACGGATAGCAGCAATTTCATAACTTCCCATAGCATTGGCAAAGTCGCAGACAACTTTGAGTTTACGGTCAACTTTGAGATGCTTTTTGAGAAATTCGCCGTATTCCGGAGCGATATCGTATGAGGAGAGTTTACCCGGAACTGCAGCAGCTTCAAAATCAAGAGCATTGGCAAGTTTTTCTATATCTTTAATACCGGTTGCACCGCTGATGGGAACAGCATTGGCGATACATAGTTTGCAGCCGTTCCATTCGCCGGGGTTATGGCTGGCGGTAATCATGATTGAGCCGTCGGCTTTGAGTGTGCCGTTGGCAAAATATGACATCGGAGTTGAGCAGAGACCGAGGTCAATGACATCGGCGCCCTGCATCATAATACCTTTGCTCAAGCCATCAAACATATTCTGTGAATGGGGACGCATATCACGACCGATGACGACTTTTTTCGCACCGGTGAATTTGATATAAGCGCGACCGATTTTTTCAGCGACAGCAGCATTGATTTCAGTCGGAAAAACACCGCGGATATCGTATGCTTTGAAAATTGACATAAAAGCTCCTTTTTCAGTTTTTCAATTCTTTATTCTTTTTATAGAAATACTGATAGTAAATACAGAGGAGCATGTCAGTTGCCACCAGTACGCCGTTAAGCATGTAAAGATAAAATACTATGTCATAATGATAAATGACTTTGTGCAGACATCCTGCAATATAGCCGATTATCACCAATACCAGAAAGACATAACTTTTTCCTGTCGGGTTCTTGACCTTTATTGTTTTCCAGATGGCAAAAGGCCAGCTGAACCCGAAACAGACCAACATAATTACTTCAAAAACACTGAAATTCATTTTTTCACCGGTTCAATTTTGTCAAAGCCGCAGAGAGGACGGAGAACTTCAGGAACAATCACTGTACCGTCAGCTTGCTGATTGTTTTCAAGAATTGCAACCAGTACACGGTCAGTAACAGCAGTTGCACTGATAGTATGGACAAAGTCGCGGGTGTCTCCGTCTTTGTAACGGATATTGAGACGACGGCTCTGGAAAGAGGTCAGATTGGTATTGCTGGTAACTTCACGATAGCCGCCGAAACCTGCAAACCATGCTTCAATATCGTATTTTTTGTAACCGGGTGCGCCCATATCGCCGACGCAGACATTGACGACATGATAGGGAATACCGAGCTGCTGAAGGATGTATTCTTCGTTTTCGAGGCAGAAGTCGTGGTATTTGACGGAGTCTTCAGGTTTGCAGAAAATGATCTGTTCAACTTTGTGGAACTGGTGAACACGGAAAATACCTTTGCTGGCTTTGCCGTAGCTGCCTGCTTCAGTACGGAAACAGGGAGTGTAAGCAGTGTAGCACAAAGGCAAATCTTTGCCTTCAAGAACATCATCTGCATGATAACCGACAAGAGTCTGCTCACTTGTACCGATAAGAGCGAGGTCTTCATCTTTCAAATTAAAGGTCTGGTCTGCAAAAAACGGCAGATAACCTGTACCGAAAAGAGTTCTTTCCTTGGCAACACAGGGAGTCATAAACAGAGTGAAACCTCTGGCAACAAGCTGCTGCTGAACCCAGAAAAAGAGAGCCTGAGCGAGCTGTGCGCCTTTGCCTTTCCAGTAATAGAAACCGGTCTGGGCAACCTTTGCACCGCGCTGGGTGTCAATAATGTCAAGCAATTCGCCGAGCTGCTGGTGGTCACGGATGGGGAAATCAAACTCAGGAATGGTACCGACTTTGCGGAGTTCAACGTTTGCAGTATCATCCAAACCGTCGGGTACATCAGCAGAGAGAGTATTGGGAAGGAAACTCAACATTTTGTAGAGTTTTTCCTGCAATTCATTAAAAGTATTTTCTTTGGTTGAGAGAGTAACTTTCAACTTTTTGACTTCTTCACGGGCGGCGGGGTTGCTCTGACATTCTTTGCTCAAACGGTTGCGGTCGGCGCGGAGAGCGTCAATTTCCTGATTGAGCTGACGGCACTGAACATCAAGTTCAAGAACGGTGTCCAGATTAACAGGACAGCCGCGGCGTTCACAAGTTTTTTTGTAATCTTCAAAGTGATCACGGATAATCTTAATATCTATCATAATAACAATCCTCTTAAAAAATTATTTCAATTTTTTTATAATGCAGACAGAAGTTCAGGGAAAGAAAAATTATCTTTCCCCGAAAATCATCACCGCACTTACTTAAAACTGGGGAAGCGGGAATTGAGCGGCAAAAGCACGAACTTCTTCACCGATTGCGCGGAGAGCTGCTTCGTCGTCACAGACGGCACATGCGCGTTCGATAAATTCAGCGATTTTGACCATTTCAGCTTCTTTCATACCGCGGGTGGTAACGGCGGGAGTACCGATACGGATACCTGAGGTAACAAAGGGTTTTTCGGGGTCAAAGGGAATCATGTTCTTGTTGACAGTGATACGGGCGAGGTCAAGGGCGTTAGCGAGAGCTTTGCCGGTGACTTTTTTGGGACGGAGGTCAACGAGCATGAGGTGATTGTCAGTACCGCCGGAAACGATGCGGAAGCCGCGGTTTGCGAGTTCTTCTGCGAGTTTTGCGGCATTGAGTCTGACCTGACGCTGATATGCTTTGAATTCATCAGACATTGCTTCACCGAAGCAGATGGCTTTGGCGGCGATAACGTGTTCGAGAGGTCCGCCCTGCATACCGGGGAATACTTTGGAGTTGATAGCTTTGATATATTCTTCTTTGCAGAGAATCAAACCTGAACGGGGACCGCGGAGAGTTTTGTGAGTGGTAGTTGAAACAACATCGCAGTAGGGAACGGGATTGGGATGTTCACCTGCGGCAACGAGACCTGCGATATGAGCCATGTCAACAAAAAGTTTGGCACCGACTTTATCAGCGATTTCACGCAAACGGGCAAAGTCAATGACTCTGGGATAAGCGGAAGCACCTGCAACGATGAGAGCGGGTTTGTTTTCAACGGCGAGTTTTTCAACTTCATCATAGTCAATGGTTTCAGTTTCGGGAGAAACGCCGTAGGGAACGACATTGTAAGTCTGACCTGAGAAGTTCATCGGATGACCGTGGGTCAAGTGACCGCCGTGGTCAAGACTCATGGCAAGAATGGTATCGCCCGGCTTGATCAAAGCCATGTAAACAGCCATGTTTGCCTGTGAACCTGCGTGGGGCTGAACGTTAGCGGCTTCTGCGCCGAAAAGTTTGCAGGCGCGTTCAATGGCGATTGATTCGATCTGATCAACAACTTCGCAGCCGTTGTAGTAACGTTTGCCGGGATAGCCTTCGGCATATTTGTTGGTGAGAACTGAACCCTGAGCAGCACGGACGGCGCAGGAGGTGAAGTTCTCAGAAGCGATAAGTTCGATACCGTCAAACTGACGGGCGGCTTCTTTGTCAATCAGAGAAGCGATAACGGGGTCGGCATTGCGGATTGCGGCGATATCGTCATAAGATTTGACTTCAAGTTTATTGAGACGGCGGACATGGCGTTCTTCCTGAGTAAAGGGAGTGCTGCTCCATGCTTCAAAAATTTCAATCATGCCGTTTTTGTCAAGTTTATCGCCGGCAAAAACAAGAACATTGGTTGCATTGTGTTCACGGCTGCGGACAGCGGTGAAAGCATCTGCTGCGACAACAGCGCGGACGCCGTGGAAACGGTTGGCATTGATACCCATGCCGACACCTGAACGGCAGATGAGAACACCGCAGGTACATTCGCCGGTGATAATGGCTCTGCCGACCTGAGAAGCGTAATCAGAGTAGTCATCTTCCTTATCAAATTCAAAGGGACCGAAGTCGATGAATTCGATATTTTTCTCCTTGAAATATTCAGAGAGTTCAGCTTTGAGGGTGAAACCGCCATGGTCAGTACCGACGGCAACTTTGAGTTTTTTTCCGCAGAAATCAGCGATAGCTTTCATTTTTTGTTCCTTTTGTTAAGAATTGTTATTTGAACTTGTTAAATCGCAATATAATTTATCAAGAGCTTCCTTCATATATCCGAAAACTCTTGCATAACCGTCAACATTTTCGCCGTAAGGGTCGGGAACGTCAGGATTCTGCCAATCGGCATAATCAGAGAGCAATCTGACCTTTGCTGAAGGTGCAATCTCCTGAACTGCAAGGAGATGCCCGCGTGTCATAGCAACAATCAAATCAAATTCGTTCCCCATTTCACGCTGAAAACGGGTACTTCTGAAATTGCTCAAATCTCCGCCGAATGCTTTTGCCACAAGTTGTGCCTGAATTGAGGCACTGCAGCCGTCAAAAGTATGAATTCCTGCTGATTGCGCCCACAAATCAGTACGCTTGTCACGCTCTGAAAGCATATTGAAATACGCTTCCGCCATAGGGCTTCGGCAGCTGTTTCCGGTGCAGACAAACAAGATATTCATAATTTTTTCCGATTTTCCTTTGAAATTCTACTGATACGGCAATAAATTATAATATAACACAATTTTCAAATTTTTAAAATGGAAAAACGCTTTTATTTATGAAAAAACAACCGGAAGACGATTTTATTGACATTCTCACCCAGTCCTACACCCATATTGACGGGGTGAAAAATAACAGTTGCCGCACTGAACTTGACCTCGGCTGCGGCTCAGGCTCATTTACTGCAGGTCTTGCAAAACGCTATCCTGAGGCAAAAATCTTTGCCGCCGATGTGATGATCGGGCGTTTACGCAAACTCGTGCGCAAAAATCAGAGACTCGGCATTGATAACATGCAGCTTTTGCGAGTTGAGGCGCGCCATCTGGTCGCATATATGCTTCCGGATGAAGGACTTGACAGACTGCACATTCTCTGTCCCGACCCGTGGCCCAAAGACAGACACAAAGGACATCGCCTCGTCACCAGTGATTTTCTTTCTCAAATCCACCGTGTTCTGAAAAAAGGCGGAACTTTTCACTTTTCAAGTGACGATGACCCCTATTTTGATTCTGTAACCGATATTGTCAGCCGCTCAGGACTTTTTGAGCTTGACGACAGTCTGCTTGACGATATCAGAGATATCAAAAGCGACTTTGAAGTCCGTTGGCTCGACCAGGGTAAACATGTCCGTCACCACACATGGAAAACAGTTGACCGTCCGGAATCCTGCGGGCATTGATTTTTGAGGTGAAAATATGAGTAAAACAAATCCCGTTCCCGAACTTCTCGCTCCTGCAGGAAATGCACTTTGCGCCCTTGCCGCTTTTGATGCGGGAGCAGATGCGATTTACTGCGGTCTCGGCAAATTCAATGCGCGCGAAAGAAGTGAAAATTTCACTCCCGAAACAATGGGCAAAATAATTGCTTATGCGCACTCTATAAAACGCAAAGTCTATGTCACTTTCAATACCGTTATCAAAGAAGCAGAACTTCCCGAAGTTGCTGAAAATCTGGCACTTCTGGCTTCACTTGAACCTGACGCACTTATTGTGCAGGATTTGGGTGTTGCCCGCATGATAAGAAAATATTTTCCTGAACTTACAATTCATGCTTCAACCCAGATGGGATTTCACAACTCCGCAGGTGTTGCCGCCGCAAAAGAGTTCGGCGCAAAACGCGTAATCCTTGAACGCCAGATGACTATGGATGAATTGAAAATTGTCCGTGAAAAAAATCCCGACACAGAACTTGAAGTATTTATTCACGGAGCATTGTGCTGCTCACTTTCAGGACAGTGTTTATTTTCTTCATATTTAGGAGGTTACAGCGGCAACAGAGGTTTCTGCAAACAGCCGTGCCGCCGCCGTTATTACTCAAATCAGGGCAACGGATTTTTCTTCTCCCCGCAAGATTTGGAAACGCTTGAACTCATAAGAGATTTGCGCAAAATAGGCGTGGAGTCTTTGAAAATAGAGGGGCGTCTGCGTCAGGGAGATTACGTTTACAATACTGTCAAAGCCTACCGCATGATACTTGATGCTCCTGAATCAACGCCGTCCTCCGAACTTCTCGGAGAGGCAAGAGCATTGCTATCAAAGAGTTGCGGCCGCAAGTGGTCAAAAGGATTTTTTACTGAAGAGAGTATGAAAAATCTCATTATCCATGACAATATCGGTTCCGCAGGTATGCTTATCGGCACTGTTTCAAAAATTGCCGAAAAAGGTTTCGCCTTTACCGTCCGCAAAAAAATCCATATCGGCGACCGCATCCGTATCCAGCCGCAATCCGGCGATGACGGTCCCGCTCTGACCGTGACAAAAATGTTCGTCAAAGGCGAATCCGTCCGCAAAGCAGTTCCCAATGACGAAGTTTTCATCTGTTTTGACCGTGAAGTTCCGCCGCGCGGAGTGCTTTATAAAATCGGCGAAAGCTATCCCGACCATACTGCAAGATTTGAAAAACTCCCCTTACAGAAAAAACGCGTTGACCTCGCAATAGAACTCTCTGCAAAACACTTCTCCTGCCGTGTCACAAACAGCGCAGTAAATTGCCTGTATGAAGAAGATGTAAATCTTTCTGCTGCACAGAAGCAACCATTTACCGCTGAAAAACTTATAAATGAATTTATCGCTGCCGATTCCGCAGATTTTGCTCTCGGCAAATGCGATATAAAACTGGAACAGGGGCTCTTCGTCCCGTCTGCCGTACTCAAGGATTTGCGCCGTGCCGCATGGGCTGAAATCAAGGGAGCACTTACACCCGATGATTTATTCAAAGCAGGTGCTGAAGGCTTGGGCAGATTTGCACTGGACTACCGCCGCATGCAAGTTTTCAAATTCACAGAAGAAAACATTCCTGAAACCGTTGCAGTCAAACCCAACGGCGTCATGCCCGGCAATCCCAAAGCCCGTACCGCAACATCTGTTTTTGATGTCAATAAATCAACTTATCAGGCAATTTTGCCTGAATTCACTCCCGAAAACCGTCTTGACGGCTTGAAAAAAGCAATATCTCTTGCCTACAAAAACGGTGTGCGTTCATTCCGTGTGCAGTCACTTTTTGAAATGCAGCTTTTTAAAAATTACAAAGATATTGAAATCGTCGCCGCCGACCCGCTGCCGATATGCAACTCAATGGCAGTCATGGAATTGCAGAGATTGGGAGCAACAAAAATTCAAGCCCATGCCGAACTTGACAAAAAAGCTCTCGAAGATTTGCGCGACCACTCAGTTCTGCCGATGGAAGTTTACCGTCTCGGCAGACTGCCTCTGCTTGTGACCCGTGCGGCTATTCCGATTGAAGGCAATATCAAAGACGCCCGCACCAACGAATTTGCTGTCCGTTACGACAAAAGAAGTCAGCTCACCAGAGTTTATCCTGTCAAAGTTATTTCAATCCCGCATATCGCAGGTACTGCGGATTTCTATGACATAACCAATGCAAACTGGAAAAATCCGGAAGAAACATCTTTCAACTTCGAGCTGAACTTAAATTGATGAGGAGTAAATTTTATTATGCCGGAAATAACTTATTTTCAAGAAGTTCTGCGAAAACTCATCCACTTGAGTTCACTGTGGATGGTTGCGGCAATCATGCTTGCAGGCGAAAAATACCGCCTGATACTGGCAGTTATTTTCGGCACGGCGTGGATATTGAATATTTTAATTGAACATGCAGTAGCATGCAAAGTTCCGTATATCACACCGCTCTATTACTTTTTCTTCAAAAAAATGCTGCGGAAACCTCCCGAACCGTCCGACTGGGTGATTTCGGGAGGTCCGCCGGTTTGGTGTGCGGCATTTCTTGTCACACTGCTTTTTCCGACTCAGGCTGCGGCAACGGCACTTGCTGTAATGCTGATTGCAGATACATGTGCGGCACTGGTGGGACGAAAATTCGGCAGACACAAAATCAACGGCAAAAGCATTGAGGGCTGTATCGCATTTTTTATCGGCGGAGTTGCAGCATTTGCAGTTATCGGTATTTTTTATCCGATGCCCGGTGTCTTTGCAATGCTTTGCGGAACTGCAGGAATTTTTATTGCCATGCTTGCAGAACTCTTTGAAAAGCAAATACATATAGATGATAACTTATCCATCCCCCTGACGGTCGGATTATCGCTTGCTTTTGTTATATAATATAAAAAATGAATTGTTTTTTATCTTTCGGGTTGAAAATTTTCCAGACATGGTATATATTGTAAAATATCTTAATTTTTAAATAAGAGGAAAACAATGGCTAAAGTCTGTAAATTCTGCAATCTTGAAAATGAAGACACAGAGGAGTTTTGCACCCGCTGTTCAGCAAAACTTCCGACCTACTGTCAATACGAGGCAGGATTGATGGACGAAAAAACTGCCCCGAAAAAACATTTCAAGTTTGACTTTATCAAAACTTTGAAATTTGCAATTCCTGTGATACTATTGATTGCTGTTTTATCTGTTTTTTTCCCGACAGCCGATGCAGCCGAAGGCGGTCTGCTTCCGGAATACAAAAAACACCGTTCAGATTTCAATGCAATACAAACTTTTGTCACCAATTTGCAAACATTACCTGATGATATGTCTTTTAACAGCAAAACCACTGCGGACGCCGCAAGTTTATATCTTACCTCATTACTTCACCCCAAAACTGATGTGCAGAAGCTTCCTGTCAATGTCACGCCCCGTATAAGTGTCAAAACTCCGCAGCAGTTTCCTGATAAAATTTTTATTGCCAAGCATTACAAATTTCTGTTCATTCCCGTCCGTTTGGAATTGATTTTCAAATACGACAAAAACAAATGGCAGTGTGAAAGCTGGAAATTCTGCAATCTTCCGGCATTATCTTTCAACAAAGCTTCCGTTTGCAAAACAGCTTTCAAAGAATTTCAAGCCGATGAAAAGAACAAAAAATTATTCTCTCCGTCAATCAATGTGCAGCGCACAAAAATACACATACTTTTGAATAATAACCGGCAAAATGCAGTAAGTGCCGCATCATTGCAGAATAACAACTCAATGAAAAATAACAAGATTTCCACAATAGCGGCACGCATCACAAAATAACCAACGGAGTAAATAATGATACAGCCTAAGACATGGAACACGATGTCAGATACGACACGTAAAAGCCTTGAACGCATGCTCAAAGGTGCAAAAAAAATGTCACAGCAAGACGCTATCGACATGATTCGTGATATTATCAAACGCGAACCCGAACTTATTCCCGCCAAAGAATTTCTGCGTGAACTTGAAATCGCAAAAGCAGATGAAACTCAGGCAAAACCTGAGGGCGGAATGACCAATTTTCTCGTTTCCTGCAAAACCGCTTTCTGCGGCAAAAATTACCTCCGCGCCATTGCCGCCTGCGAGGATGCACTCTCTGTCAATGTAAACAATGTCCCGCTGCTTAAAACCATAGCTGATTTTTCAGTGAAAGCCGAGGCATGTTTCATAGGTATCGATGCTATTCTGACTGCCATTCACTTTCAGCCCGACAACGCAGAACTGCGTCTCCGTCTCGGAGAACTTTATATCAAAGCAGATGAACCTGAAAATGCACTCAAAGTCTATCAGGAGCTTTATGATAACGCTTCTGATAAATCTCTCTATAAGCACCGCGTCCGCGAAGCCAAAAACGCCATTGAAGCCAAAGAAGAAGCCGCCCGTCAGCGCGAAGAAGAACTTAAAAATGCAAAAACAAACAAAGTTCAAACCCGCGATTCACAGGAAGCTATCGTTCAGCAGCTCCTTGACGGCACTATCCGTGATGTTGACCAGGCGAAACTCGTTATCACAGAACTCAGCAAAGTCCTTGAAAAGAAAGAATCTCTGGATGTACGCCGTAAACTCGCTGAAGCATACAAAATAGCACAGGATTACGATACTGCCATTTATCATCTGGAATTTGTCGCAAAGGCACTCAACGCCTTTGACGCCAATCTGGACAAGGATATTGAAAAACTTTATGTAAAAAAATACGATTTGGCAATTCAGGCAATAGAAGCCAATCCCAACGCCTACGACAACGCACAACAGCAGCTTACAGATTTGGAAATTGAACGTATGCGTTTCAAACTTGAACGCGCCATGCGCCGCTCAAATGCCAATATCAATGATGCCCAGCTGCATTATGAACTCGGGTTGGAATACTACGACTGCGGCATGTCGGAAGACGCTCTCAAAGAGTTCACCACAGCCGCCGAACACCCCCGCTGGCAGCCGCAATCCACCTACTACATGGGCAGAGTCGTTCTCAACATGGACAACGTTCCGCTCGCAGTTGAGTATCTTTCAAAAGCTTCCGAAATGATCGGCATCCGTGAACCCAATTACAAAAAATGCTACTACTACCTCGGTATTGCATGCGAGAAAAACGGCGATGCCGAAAACGCACGCAAAGCATTTGAGCGTCTCTATCAACTTGACCCGAATTTCCTTGATGTCGCCGCACGCCTTGCCTGATTTAACACTTCAGGTTGACAAAAAGTCCTTTCTTGTAAACATAATTACAAAGAAAGGATTTTTTTATGCGCAAAACAAAACAGCAAAAAGAAACCGAAGACGCTCTTTTAAAACGCGCTCTCGGCTTTACACAGGAAGAAATTTACTCTGAAGATATAATTGACAGAGAATCAGGCGAAGTAACAAATTTAACCAAAAGAAAAATCATCCGTAAAACCGTCCCTCCCGATGTCCGCGCCCTGCTCTTCTGGCTCAAAAACCGCTACCCCGACCGCTGGAAAGACAAAGTACCTCCACCCGCGGAAGAAATTGATTACGACTTCTCTGAAGACGAAATGAATTTATAAAATTTCCTGCCATATCTGCATAAAAAAACTGCTGCCCCCATTCAGAAAAGGTAAGCAGCAGCTTTTTTTGCAACAGAAATTTATTTCATTCTGCCGGTATAAGCAGCAATTCCGCTGTCATCTATTTCTGCTTTAAAGAACTTATTTACAGCATTATTCCATGCTTTATTCCACGGACGGGGGTTGCCGTTAAGCTGAACAACCCACAAACGAAGCTCTTTTTTACGCCAGTTGACAGAACAGCTGGTTCCCCATGCTCCGCCATGCCCCATAGTGCCTTCCTTGAAATTGGCCCAAAGCCCCAAAGAATAATTTCCGAGCTTCTCCGGGCGGGTACTGGTGGCCAGATATTTTTTTACGGTTTCTTCTTTCAAAATACGCACACCGTTGTCCCCCATACCCAAATTCATAAGCATACGGTAAAATTTGACCTGATCTGCGGCAGTAGTCCAAAGACCGGCTCCCGCGGAAGGATGAACTTCAGGACCGTTATGCGGCAGAGGCATCGCACGATTGAAAGCTCTGAACACGGGCTTTTTATCTTTTGAAAGTGCATGAAGAACAATTGAACGGCTCAACTGCTCTTCAGAAGGTTTAAAGGTGGTATCTTTCATACCCAGAGGGTCAAGAACCCGTTCTTTAAGGAAATCTTCCCACTTCTTGCCGGTTACAACTTCAATAACGGCAGCACCGATATCAATTCCTGTATTGGAATAATTGGCTTTGGTTCCGGGTTCAAAACGCAGAGGAAGAGATGCTGCTTCTTTGGCTGTATCTCTGAGAGAAAGTCTGTTCCAACCCTTTTTCCCTTTTGTGGGAATCTCAAAAGGAAAACCGCCGGTATGGTTCATCACCATACGGATAGTCAAAGTATTCTTTGCCGGAACAACAGTCTTCTTGCCGTTTTTTCCTTTGACTGCCACTTTAAGGTTTTTAAATTCAGGAAGATATTTGGCAACAGGGTCATCCAGAGAAATTTTTCCTTCTTCCAGCAAAATGGCAATAGTCACACCGCAAAAACCCTTTGTCTGTGAACACTGCATATATGTACTATCAGTAGTTACAGGGCTTCTTTTGACGGGGTCAGCATAGCCGACGCAAGCGGTTTCCTGAAAATCACCTTTACAGAGAATACTGACAGCACCAGGCAGCGCACCGGAATCAACAAAAGGTTTCAATGCCTCTGCGGCAAATGAAGTCTTACTGCTTTTTACAGGAGATTGAATTTGAACTGTTGAACAACCGGCAGATAACAGAACTGCCGCAATAAGAAACGAAAATTTTTTAAGTATCATTTTTTATTTCCTTACAATTCAAGTTCTTTCAATACAAACTTATTTTGCGCCGTATTGGACATAATATGCGTCGATGGCGGCTTTGAGAGTATCGTCAATAATGACTTTACCTTTGTAAGGTTTATTGTAAAGGTGTTCAACGACTTCTGCCATAGTTACGATTGCAGTGGTTTTGAAACCGTATTTTTCAGAAATTTCAGAAAGTGCGCTCTTTTCGCCCTGACCGCGTTCCATACGGTCAACACTGACGACCAGACCGAGAACATTGACATTACCCTGTGCTTTGATAATGGGAAGAGTTTCTTCAATGGAAGTACCTGCGGTGGTAACGTCTTTAATGATAACGATTTTATCATTATCAGCGATAGGACTGCCGAGCAGAATACCTTTATCGCCGTGGTCCTTAACTTCCTTGCGGTTGGAGCAGTAACGGATATCTGCATTGAAATCTTCTGCGAGTGCCATAGTTGCGGCAACGGTCAGCGGGATACCTTTGTAAGCCGGTCCGAAAAGCACATCAAAATCAGTTCCGAAAGTCTGTTCAATGGCACGGGCATAATACTGACCGAGTTTGCGCAGCTGTGAACCTGTACGGTAAAAACCGGTATTTACAAAAAACGGAGTTTTGCGTCCGCTTTTGGTGACAAAATCACCGAACTTCAAAACGTTGCAGTCAATCATGAACTCGATAAATCTCTGTTTGTACTCTTCCATGACAATATTCCTTTCGGTTAAAATGTATAAAAAATGAAGGCTGTGTTCTAAACGTAGACTGTTTTTTCAGGGGGTTGACTGCACCCCCTGACCCCCCGCAGCCGGGTACGACCCGGTGCGATATAACGCTGACGCGTGAGTATCAGCGGCTGGATGATGTCAGGCTGTTTTCGGCGGAATGTTCGTTTTGTCCCTCCTCTTTTTTGAGGAGTGACAAATCAAATCTTCCGCCGGATTAGCCACAATTGGGGTACTGCCGTATTTTGCTGTTGCAAAATACTATACCCCAAACCCCTTAGTTTTTTAAATTATCAATCAATGTTTAGCACAGAGCCAAAATAAAAAATCAAGACAAAAAAAATGGCAGCCCTACAAGGATTCGAACCTCGACAAAATGATCCAGAATCACTTGTGCTACCATTACACCATAGGGCTGCGTTAAAAAACTCTTTCGAGTTGTTTTTTTATTTTTTCTTACCTTTTGCGAGGATTTCACGAACTTTTGCTTTGCAACGTTCGAGATAAGCCTTGCGGCGGGCTCTTTTCTGAACTTTATTGCTCTGCTGACCCATTTTTATCTCCTTGTCAGTTTATCATTTTCAATAACAGTATATAATCTATCACCATTTTGCGATTTTGCAAATTATTTCTGCAAAAAAAACCGTTTTTTTTGCATTTTATACCGCAAAATGCACTTTTTTCGGCATTTTCAGATGAAAAACGGCACATTTTCAATGTCAAAATGCCTCCAATCGTCCTCTCCGTAAAAGACCTTAACGAGGAAAAGCCCTCTGGCTGAGGCAGTTGTAGGTCCGAGAGTACGGTCTTTCGCCTCAAGCAATGCTGCAAGCTCAGTTTTACTCATGCGGTGCGATGCACATTCAAGCAATGCCCCCGTCAGACAACGTATCATCTTGTACAAAAAGCCGTTACCTTTGTACACAATACACAGATACTGTCCGAAAAGCTTCGCTTCTATGCTGTAAATCGTACGCACTGCATCGTCGATATCGTTTCTGGAACATACAAAACTGGAAAAATCATGTGTCCCGACCAGCACCTTCGCACACTCCTGCAATGCGTCAACATCTATCTTATATTTAGGATGCAATGAATAATGATTGGAAAACGGCGTTTCATCTCCGAGATTAACCACATAAACATACGCCTTGCCGCAGGCATCAAAACGGGCGTGAAAATCCAACGGCTTTTCCGTTATCGTCCGTATGCGGATATCTGACGGCAGCAGACGGTTCAGCGCATTTTTAAGTTTTTCCATCGGAATTGCCGGACTTTTCGGCACAGGAAATGCGGCGGCAAAATTTATGGCATGAACGCCCGCGTCAGTACGGCTGGAGCCGGTCAATTCTATCGGCAGATTATTGTAGAGGCGGCGCAAAACCTTCTGCACGACCTCCTGTACACACAAAGAGTTCGGCTGTATCTGCCAGCCGCCGTACACACTGCCGTCAAACGATATCTCCATGAGATAGCGTTTCTCCGAGTCATAAGGTATTTCTTCAATTTTACGCGGCGGATATCCGTTCATAAAAATTCCATTGATATTTCGTTCCAGAAAAGCAATCCTTTTGCCGACAGACGAACCGAAGTTTCATCTGTCTCAAAACAACCGTCATATAATTTAGCAACATCTGTGCTTTTTTGCAACATCTTTTCCCATGAAAAAGGAAATTTTTTCTCCCACATTGCTTTTGTCCAGCCATCAACAGTGCGGAGATTTACCAGAAATATCTCATTTTGCCGTTCTTCAGCACTTATGCGGTCGATTTCCGGCGACTCATACCGCATAAAAAGTTCAAGATCTTCAACTTGCGTCCGACGGTCAACTCCGTCAAATGATGCCGCCGACGGCCCGATACCGAGCAAAGTCTCACCACGCCAGATATTTCTGTTATGCAGACACTGAGAGTTTTCATTCAACGAATAATTTGATATTTCATAGCGGCAGTACGGCTTAAAATTACCCGCCGCCTCATACATTTCAAGTGCCGCATCCTCATCAAGCACAATCCCCTCGCCCGCAAGCACAGTTTGTTCCTCAAGCGTAAGATTATAAGCGGAAAAATGGTCACATCCTGCCTCATACACCCGTTTCAAATCAGAACAGAAATCCTCAAGTGTCTGCGCAGGAATACCGTAAATCAAATCTATATTGAAATGTTTAAAAGGTCTGCTCTGCAAAAGTTTCAGTGCATTTTCCAGTGCCGATTGAGAAGTAATGCGACCGAGAGTCAGACGATGTTTCTCCATAAAAGACTGCACTCCCATACTTAAACGGCTGACACCGTAATTTTGAAGCATGATTATTTTATCAAGTGTCAATGTTTCAGGATTACTCTCAACTGAAAACTCTTTTATTTTGGCAAAATCAATCTCTCTATGCAATATTTTCAGCAAATTTTCCAGCTCCGGTGTTTCCAATAAAGTCGGTGTTCCGCCTCCGATATAAATTGTCTCAAACTGAGATGTATCAGCTCTTCGCAATTCCTCACCGATACGCTCAATATAAGCCCCCCGCTGCAAAGCCGAACAGTCGGTTGCGGAATAAAAGGCACAATAGCTGCATTTACGCTTGCAGAAAGGTATATGTATATAAAGATTTTTCATCAAACTCAATCTTCAGTAATTGCAAGCAACGCCTGCTGAGCCTTGAGCCGCCATTCTTCCAAAGCAGCTTCATCAAGATCAGGAGGGATTTCCAACGGTTCACCGATTACCAGGGTCAAAGTTGAAAAAGGTTTGGGGATCTGAAAATTATCCCAGCTTTTGACTGACCAGTATCGGGAAGCATTTATTGTAATCGGAATAAGTTTTGCCCCCTGTGTGGATGCCAGATGTATCGGACCGCGGCTCATGGTATATTTCGGACCGCGCGGACCGTCGGGAGTGAAACTTACATGATAACCGTCTTTCAATGCTCTTGTCGCACCGAGAAGCGCATTTGCGCCCCGTTTTTTAGATGAGCCGCGCATTGCTTTAATCCCGAAAAATCCGATAAGGTCGGAAACATACTGCCCGTCACGGGACGCACTGACAACTGCCACTGTCCGAGTGCGTGCCTTTTTGGGAAAAATAGCGGGGAAATACAGCAGACGGTTATGCCATGTCACAGTCACACAACCTCTGGCATTCTCAATCATATTCATCGGGTCAACAATACGGCGGCGGAAAAACAAAAGACAGCTGCCTTTGAGAATTATATAAGGAAAGAAAAATATCCAAGTCGGTAATTTTTTTATCTGTCTGAACCGTTCTTTAAAAGTACTCATTGATTTTTACCTGTTTTGCATACATTTTTTAATACACATACGCCGCATTCGGGACTGCGGGCATGACAAACCGCCCTGCCGTGGAATATCAGCAAATGCGAAAAATTACCCAATTTTTCACCTGCCATGCGGTTCTTTACCATATTTTCAAGTTTTACGGGGTCGTCACTGCGGGACAAGCCCAGTTTGACCAACATTCTTCTGACATGAGTATCAACCGGAAAGCCCGGCTTATTAAAAGCATTTGAAAGCATGACATTGGCTGTTTTGCGTCCGACACCTGCCAAAGTCAGCAGTTCATCCATCGTTGACGGCACTTCTGAATTAAAATCTTTTACCAGAGTTTGCGCCATACCGATAAGGCTTTGAGTTTTGGATTTGGCAAGCCCCGCAGTTTTTATCAATTCAAAAACTTCCTCAAAAGAAGCCTCCGCCATTTTTTCAGGCGTTCCGAACTTGGAAAACAATGCAGGAGTTATAATATTCACCCGCTTATCAGTACACTGAGCTGACAAAATAACTGCACACAGCAGTTCAAAATTACTGCTGTGCACAAGCGGACATTCACACTCGCCGTAAACTTCATAAAGCAAATCGTAGATTGCGGCGAGTTTTTCAGTTTTTTTATCGTTAATCATACAAAAGGGGCATTCCCCGGAAAATACTTACTTTTTGCTTGCAAGTATCTTTTCAATTTCAGCTATATAAGTTTTGGCGGTATATTTGCCGAAGCCTGCTTTTTTGCCGATAATCTCACCTTCGGGAGTCAACAGCATAACAGTAGGATAACCGCCGAAAGGATACTTTTTCTTGAGTTCAGCATTCTGTGCTTTGAGCGCGTCAGACTGTTGGGTGTTTTTCGGGAAGTCTGCAAGAATAGGAATGACTTTTTTGGCAGACCATCTTTTGAATTCAGAAGAAGCAAAAACAACTCTGTTCAATGCCTGACAGGGACCGCACCAGTCAGAACCGGCAAAAACAAGCATGATAGGAAGATTTTTTTCTTTTGCCATCTCCTGCGCCAATTTGAAATCAGTAAGTTTTATGGCATTTTTTACATTTTTTGATTTTTTGGAAGATTTTGCTTTTCTCTCTGTTTTGGTGCGGTTTTTACTGCTTTTTTTCTTGGCGGCATAAGCATCAGAACAGAACAAAGTGCAAACACAAACGACAATCAATCCGAGAAAATAAAACTTTTTCATAAAAAAATCCTTTCAGGTTATTTCTATTATTATAATATCTTATTTGCAAAATGTCAAGAAAAAAACAAAAAAATTTTCATATTCATTTTTTATATTTGCTTTTTACGCTCAAGTATGCTAAATTATCCTAAACTTAAAAAAAAAGGAACATCACCATGAATAACAAAAATAAATACGGTTATTTTGACAGCCAAAAACGCGAATATGTAATAAAAACCCCCCTCACCCCGAAACCGTGGATCAATTATCTCGGCGGGATCGGAGATCTTGATGCTTTTGTCTCCAACCGTGCAGGCGGTACTGTATGGTACAAACAGCCGCATACAGGACGCCTCAGCCGCTATCAGTATCAGGCTCTGCCTGAAGACGCTCCCGGTTTTTACCTTTATATCAAAGAGAACGGAACTGTCTGGAACCCCTCTTACATGCCATGCCGCAACATGCCTGACTCTTATGAATGCCGTCACGGTCTTTCATATACCAAGTTCAATTCCGTCAAAAACGCTCTCCGCGCCGAAGTCAAATACTTTATCCCCATGGATGATGCCGTCATGCTCTGGGATGTAACTCTCACCAATGAAAGCAATGAGAAAAAAGAATTCAAAATCTATCCCTATATGGATTTTTCAATGCGTGATATTGCCAAGGATGTACTTTATTACCACTTCTGCGGCAATCAGATGACCGGTGTTTATGATGCAAAATACAACGCATTGAAACTTGATTATTTCGCCTTTGAAGCTCAACATGCAGGTTTCTCTCTGATGAACGCTTCCGAACCTTTCACCCGCTTTGAAATGCTGCGTGAAAAATTTGCCGGTGTCTGCGGAGATGAATCCCGTCCCGCCGCAATTTTTGATACAGGTCTCTCAAACTCCGAAGTCGCAGGTTCCGGATTGCAGATGTGCGGAACTTTTGAGCTTGATATCAAACTTGCACCCAATGAATCAAAACGAATCATCATCAAACTTGCAAACTCTCCGAAAGAAGCCGACGCAGCCATGCTGCTCAAAAAATATGACGACTTCAATACCGTTGATGCCGAGATGAAACGCTTTGAAGATTTCTGGCAGTCTATCCTTGAAAAACAGCAAATATCCACTCCCGATGCGGCTCTCAATGAAATGGTTAATACATGGTTCCCCAAAAATATCAAAACCACCATGCGCTGCGGACGCTCAATTTCTCACCGCCACACCGGGACCGGCACTTCAAAAGCATTCCGTGACACTATGCAGGACATCATGTCAGGCGCAGTTCTTTTCCCGGAAGAGACCAAAGAAAATATCATGCTGCTGATGCATTCAGTCCGTTCCAACGGTCAAATAACCACCAATATTGACCCCACATCTCTAAAATGCGGCAGTCTCAACCATATCCGTTGTGATGCTGTCGTCTGGGGAATTTTTACAATTTCCAAATATATTGCGGAAACAGGCGACTTCGCCATCCTCAATGAAAAACTCAACGATTATGACGGCAATCCTGCAAGCGTTCTTGAACTGCTCATCCGCGCCATGCGTTTCACCGGAACTTCCGTCGGTACCAACGGTTTCCCCAAACTTTACAGCTGTGACTGGAACGACTCTCTCGCAGTTATCAGCGCAGTGATGAAAGACGGCGAAAGCATCATGGTTGCACAACAGTATATCGTTGCCGCAAAACTCATAATAAAACTGCTTGACAAAGATAAAAACGCTGAAGATATTGAATTTTTCAATACAAAAATCAAAGAATTCTCCGCCGCTCTTGATGAAAAAGCATGGGACGGCAAATGGTACAAACGACTCATGTTCCCCGATTATGTCATGGGCTCAGATTCATGCGAAGAAGGAAAAATATTCCTCAATACACAATCATGGGCAGCCATTGCAGGCACTCTCGATAATGCTCATGTCAAACAGGCCATGGACAGTGTTTCCGAAATTCTCGACAGCCCCTGCGGTATCCGCATCAGTTATCCCGGTTATACAAAAATGGCAGACGGCAAACGTTACTGTGCCAATATCCCTGCTGCCGGAGAAAACGGAGGACTTTTCTATCACGCCAACACTTGGGCGGTAATTGCGGAAGCCGTACTCGGCAACTCTGAACGCGCATGGAAATATTTCAATCAGATACAGCCGAATGTCCGTTCTGCTGTTGATGCAGATACTTACGGCAGAGAACCTTATGCGTTTGCTTCATGGGTTTACGCTCCAGAAAATGCCAACTGCGGCAAAGCCTCACTCACTCATCTTACCGGCGGTGCATCATGGGCTTACCGCGTTGCAACCGAATTTCTCCTCGGCGTCAAACCCGAAGTTGACGGCATCCGTATTGCCCCCTGCATTCCCGCCGACTGGAAACAATACTCAGTCAAACGCCGAATTGCAGGCGCAAAATACAACTTCAACTTCTCCAACCCCAACGGGAAAACAGGTCCTGCAGTTGAAATCTCTGTAAACGGCAAAAAACTTGATTCAAACATCATCCCCTACGCCCCCTCCGGCGCAGAAGTCAATGTTGATATCATCCTTAAATAATGCTATGTTCCCAATATGGGGAGATAACTTTAACTTGCGTTTTTTTGCAGGGGCTTACGCCGCCCCTGCACCCGGCGCCGGGTACGACCCGGTGCGATGTGACGCTGGCGCGTTAATGTCAGCGGCTGGGGGGGGCAAGCTGTTTTTCGGCGAAATGTTCGTTTCGTCCTCCCGCATATAAAAGCGGGTGGAACGCCGGAATGACGAAACAAATCTTTCGCCGGACTTCGCCACAATTGGGGGAGAGCAAGCTCTCTTTTTTTATGCTGTCACATTGGCATACACGTTGTAAAACATACAACGAATTTTTGCAGAGGCGATAGCAAATAAAAAGGCGATGAAACGCCCCGTTCATTGCTATCGCAATTCA
>JAZOSO010000215.1:0-5067 GCA_045657185.1 Victivallaceae bacterium
GGTTTTGCAACAGCTCCTCTGAAAAATCAAACTGACATCAGATATTCAAATCACTGTGGATTTTGTCCATTTTTTCGCTGAGAGGTACGGCACCGTCTTTGGTAATGACATAACCGGTTTCAATACGGCAGCCGTGCCAGACGGGATGACCGAAAAATGAAACGTCAACGCAAACAGTCATGCCATCGGTAAGAACATCGTCAGAATTCGGTCCGAAGAAAGGAGCTTCTGCTTCATGAATTCCGATAGTATGAACGAAGGGGCAGACGAGATATTTTGACATGCCTTTTTCTTCAAAATATGCACGGGCGGGAGCATCGATTTCACGGCCTGTTTTACCCGGTACGAGCATTTTTTTGGTCATAACAAATGCTTCACGGAGCATACGGAGACATTCTTTCTGACTGTCGGTATAAACACCGTTAACAGGAAGGTAATCACCGACAGCAGAAGCATAGCCGTTGACTTTGGGAGAAAGACCGATCATAACAGTTTCACCGTCAAGCATTTCTTTATTGGAAGCAGTAGGCACAACAGCGTTTGAGCGTGCGCCGGAACCGACAATAGCTGTGAAGCCGAAGTTTGATGCACCGCGTGAACGGGCGGCATATTCACCTGCGGCAGCAACCTGAATTTCAGTATTGCCGACTTTGATTTGCTCTTTCATAGCATCATAAGCAGCATCTGCAAGTTTAAATGCGGCTGCAATTTTTTCAATTTCCCAAGCGGATTTGTAAGCACGCAAAGAGAGATATTCAGGAGAAATATCAACCATTTCAACACCTGCAAAACCTTCACAAAGCGCACTGTAACAGCCCTGCGGCATGCGGTCAGCACCGACAAGACCGATACGGGTGATTTTGCCGAGATTGGCGTTAAGTTCTGCAAAAAGTTTGGGAAAATCAATAATCGTTGCGGCAGGATATTCCTCATCGGGAACCATAAAGACAGGGAAATTGCGTGTTTCAGTAATGGCACTGTCAAGTTTGGCAAAAGGTTCGCTTTCGGGGCCGCCGAGAATCATCGGAGTACCTTTGCGGGGGACGAGAACAGAACCGGATTCAAACTGGGGACACCAGCCGGTCAGATACCAACCGTTGCCGATATTGAATTCATCATAATAAATAAGGGCAAGGTCAAGATTTTTGTTTTCGAGGATTTCCCGAACTTTGGCAAGACGGGCTTCACTTTCAGATTTGAGCAAATAAGCCATTTTTTTCCTTCCTGTTAAGTTAAATTGATGTTAAATTTAACATTTATCTGTTATAATATAAACACCGCCGCAAAAAAAACAAGCATTTTACATAAAAAAACTTGAAAAAAATACAATGTTAAATTATCTTATAAAAATGTTAAAAATATTGTAATAAAAAACAGATGTTTATGAGTGAAAACAGTAAAATTATAAGTCTGAAGGATGTGGCAGAATATTGCCGGGTCAGCATGATGACGGTCAGCCGTGCATTCCGCAAGGATTCAAGCATACGCCCTGAAACAAGAGCAAAAATCCTTGAAGCGGCGGAAAAACTCAACTACCGATGTGCTAACCGCCGCGGACGGCCGCAGTCAAATTCAACAAGACAGCCGAACATGCAAATCCAGCTTATTTTCGGCACTGCAAGCTCTGCGATTGCATATTTTCACATGCGCTTGCTAACTGCACTTGAGCAGCAGCTGGCAAAACTCGGTTACGACTGCATAATCCGTACAGCCGCAGGAGATTACGACAATTTTGTGCGTTTGATAGATAATGCAAAAAATCATAAATGCGCGGCAACTCTGCTTATGGGTGATTTCAAAAAAGAACAGCTTGAAGCATTGCTCAGTGCCCTCCCCGGTTCAATTTTGCTGGACAATTCAGGTGACGATATCAAAGACGGTATTTACAGCTCATTTTCATTTGACAACAAAGAAGCGGCAATTATCGGGACAACCCATCTAATCAAAGACTGCAATCGGGATAAAATATTATTGCTCAACGGATTAAAAAATCATTTCTTCTCAAATGAACTGCTTGACGGCTACAAAACATCACTTAAAAAACACAATATCACCTTTGATGAAAATCTCGTTATCAATACAGATTTCTCCGCTGAATCCGCCGCCGATGCGTTGAAAAATCACATTAAAAACGGCATAAAATTCAACGCAATTCTCACCAATGACGAAATGGCAACAGGTGTTTACCGCATACTGCATGAGAATAATATCCGCATCCCGCAGGATGTTGCAGTTTGCGGCTGTGACGATCTGCCGGTAGGCAAACAGCTTTATCCGGAACTCACCTCAATTTCTCTGGATTACGCCGAACTTGCCAAGTATGCAATCAATCACCTTACCAGCTCCGCACACTTTACCAACGCCATTCATATCAAACTCAAGCCGGTACTCAAAATCGGCAAAAGCACAATATTTACTGAAATGTCCTAATCTTTTCAGATTATTCAATAAAACTTTTCTGCAAGTTTCAAAGCATCTTCAAAACTGCGATTGAGATGGTCGGCACAATGCGCATCGGCACTGAGTACAAGCGGAATTTTACGGACGGATGCTTCCTGCAAAATTTCTATAGATGGATATTGAGCGGCACACTGTTTGAAAAATCCTGCTGTATTTATCTCCAAAGCACCGCCTTTTTTCTGCAGAATATCAAGAACTTTCAGCGCATGACTGAAATATTTTTCTTCATCAATCATACCGAATTTTTTCGGCAAATCCAAGTGACCGATGAATGTAAAAAATCCGCTCTCCGCCGCTTGAGTTATTTTTTCCCAGTAAATACGGCAGATATCGTCAATCTCATCTTCACTCAAGCCGACCCAATCCGCTATATCATGGTCAATCGGAAATTTTCCTGCATAATGTACCGAACCTATCAGATAATCAAACGGATATTTCTCCAGACGCTTACGGGTTTCGGCAAAATTTTCAACAAAATAGTCAACCTCCAACCCGAGCAGAAATGTGAAATTATCATCATTATATTTTTTTTGCAGAGCAAGAACATTTTCAACATATTCATCCAGTCTCTCATGTTTCATGCACCATTCAGCCCAATCCGTTCCGTCAACAGGCGGTTCGCACCAATGGTCAGAGATACCTAAATATTTCAAACCGATTTCCTTGCCGCGGCGGCAGACTTCTTCAAGAGTATTTGCACCGTCGCTGAAATCGCTGTGATTATGAAGTGAATACTCTATTCCCAATCCGGGATATTCAATTTTCATCATATTTATAAACCTTTTTTTTGTTTTTACTAATTATAAATTTTCGGTAAGTTATCGGCGGCATTGAGTAGTAATTTTTGAATACCTTTGAAAAATGATACCGATTTACAAAACCCGTTTTTTCAGCTATTTCATCTACGGATAATTCACTGTTGATAAGCAAATCTCTGGCAAATTCCATGCGTTTTTTAAGGATATACTGCTTGGGAGTGGTAAAAGTACAGCTCTGAAACTTGCGATGAAAATTATTTACCGACATTTTGACAGCTGAGCACAAATCCTCAATCGAATGAGGCGCGGCGGGATTTTCATTGATTATTTCAAGCACCGTCCGTATTCTGCTGTCAAGAATAGTTTTCTGTGCAGGAATGAGCATCTTTTTCGGTACCTGCTCAATAGCGCACAGGGCAATTTGAGTAAGATAAAGTGCCTGTTTTACACTGTCGGAAGATTTTATACATTTCAAGACTTTATCTCTGATTATATCTGCTGAAAAAGTCAGCATTTCAGTTTTGACCGAATTAAAAGGTGCATCCGCTTTGAAATGGATATAAAATTGCATAAATTTATCCTTATGGATGCCGCCGAATCCGGTGTAAGGCGGAAAAAGATAAACTTTATGCGGGTCAAGTTCAACCATCCTGCCGTTAACACTCAATTTCATTCCGGTCGAAAAATTCAAGTACAAAACCCACTCCTGCAAGCAAACATTAGGATAATACCAATCCTCCATTTCCATAAATCCCCACTGGGAAATGCTGACATTTATTTTCGGCACATCTTCGCGGAAACTCTCACAGATAAACTTACGCAGGCCTTGAATAAAAGTGGTACTTTTTGACATTTTTTCTCATTTTTTTTACATTTACAACTGTTGTTTTATGTAATATAGTATCAGCAGGGCAAAAAATCAAACAGAAAAGCATATTTTTATATCTTTTCATTTTCCGACAAGTATAAAAAAACACCAACTGAAAGGATTATACATGAAAAAAACATTCACCTTGATTGAACTTCTTGTCGTAATTGCAATCATTGCAATTCTCGCCGGTATGCTTCTTCCTGCACTGAACAAAGCACGCGCACGCGCCAGACTTGCTTCATGTTCAGCAAACATGCGCTCTGCCGGTCAGGCAAACCAAATGTATGCGGACGCATACGATGACTACTGCATGCCCTACAAAATGCAGAAAGATGCCTATATGATCAATAATATCAATGTCAATTACAGCTTCTGGTGGATGGTCGTAAGTGCTTCAGGCGTAGCATATCCCGATACTTCCGGTGCAAAACGTACAAAATTCCTCTGTCCCGTCGTTCCCTATGACAGCAACGGCGTTGAAGGTTATTCCTGGATGTGCAACCGTTATGTTTACGGTGATTTCAACTCATCTCTCGGCGGAAACTATATGAACCAACTGCCAAAAATCACCAAACTTACCGCTCCTTCTGACGGTCATTTGCTGATTGAAGTCCGTAACTGGGACAATACCAACAAAAAATTTGCCGAACCTGTATCATATACAAACTGCTGGGCTTATGCTTATTCTCAACATGCCAACACCCGTTTGGACACTTCACGCCATGAAGGTCTTGCCAATGCAGTCTTTTTTGACGGCCATGTCAAAGCATTGAAAACCGATGACCCGCCGAAGTCAAGTTCTCAGGCTGACGCTATCAAATACCCGTTCTGGTCGGCAGGTTACAATCGCCCCGTTTTTGAGTGAGGTAATTCATGTTAAAAATCAAAGCTATTTATTCCGCATTATGTGCGGCGGGGATTCTTGTATGCCAAGCCGCTGAACCGAAAGCTGTTTTCTCTCCTGAAAAAACTTTTACA
>JAZOSO010000216.1:0-6242 GCA_045657185.1 Victivallaceae bacterium
GGTAACGTCTGTATCGCAATAGACAAAAATATTCCGTTCAAAAACATGGGATTTGATATCAACTCTCCGGAATGTGAAAAGCTCATAGCTCAAGTTCAGCTTTTTGAGTTTGGAAAAATAACTGAGGATGAGTTTTTCAGCAATCTGCAATCCATGCCTGAGTGCGGAAATATCGAGAAAGCCAAGTTGAAAGAAGTCTTCAACTCAATTCTTATCGAACCCGTTCCCGGAATGAGGGAGCTGTTGCGAGAACTTCCGTCGCTCGGAGTCATGCCGGTATTTTTCTCGAATATATCTTCCTGTCACCTCGAAAGAAGTCGCAAAATTTTTCCGGAAATGCGCCGTTTTGACGGCATTTACAGCTTTGACTACGCCGCATACAAGCCTTCAAAGGTGCTCTTCGATGCCTTTGAAGCAAAATACGGAAAGCCCCTCATATATACCGACGACCGCAAGGAGTTGATCGACGGTGCCATTTCAAACGGCTGGAATGCCCATCTTTTCATCTCAGCGACCGAATTGAGGGAAAATATTATAAAACTGCTTTTGACTCTTTGATATCATACATTAACTTCAGGAAATAAAATGATGAAAAAATTAAATCTCTTGATGTCAGCCGCGCTGCTGATACTTGCCGTTGGATGCACCAGTATTCTTGAAAGTGTGTCTCCGTCAGATATAACGCTTGAACAGCTCCAGAGCAAGAAAGACAGAGCTGCAGATCCGGATGGACGCTTTGCCAAGGCTGAAAGCTATATCATGCGCCAGCAAGTCTCTGACGACAGTATTTTCGGAGGAACTCCGGTAAAAATCATCGAGCTCAAATACAGACGTCCGGACAAACTCAAATGCACTGTTTCCATTGAAGGAGAACCCATATCAGGCTATATCATCAACGGGTCAAGCGCATGGAACATCGACTACAAATCAAGAAAAGTCATGCCGATCGCTCCGCAGAACATGCAGCAGATCAGGACACTCACCCGATTGAATACTCCGGCGAGCCGCTATACGGATGTGTTCAAAAACGTCAAACTCGAACGCTGCACCACCGCTGAGGACTCCTTCTATAAGTTGACTTGCAGCAACAATCCTGATAATATTATAGAAATATACATCGATGCCGATACTTTTCTTACTGCTCGTATGAGAGTATCTCTCAAGCTTCCGGCGGGAACCGTCAAAACCGATACCGTTATGAAAAGCTACAGTCTCTATGAAGGAGTCAGGATAGCAGACGAATCCGTTGCAACAACCGGAGATGACAGCCAGAAACAGAAGACTATTTACTACAAGCTGGATGCTCAGATCGCGGACTCGGAATTCACTCCTCCGGTACTCTGATCTTGCGGCTTTTGTCAAAAAATATTTAAAACACTTGACAAAAACGTTTTCTACGGCTATTGTAGATTATAAGGCGTATGCGCAGGCGCACACGCGCGTAAGAAGAATAATTAGTATTAAGATAAATATTTACGGATAAACAACAAAAATGAACAGACTGCTGATCGTCGAGTCTCCGACCAAAGCCAATACCATTGGCAAAATGCTCGGAAAAGACTACACCATTATCGCGTCAATGGGACATATCAGAAACCTTCCGGAACATGATCTGGGAGTTGATATCGAACATGATTTTACTCCTCAGTATGTTGACACTCCCAAAAGCAGAAGCATCGTGAAACGTCTCCGGGATGCGGCAAAGAAAGCCGATGAAATATATCTTGCTCCCGACCCTGACCGCGAAGGAGAGGCTATTGCCTGGCATCTGCAGCAGGTTCTGGAACAGAAGCGCAATCCCAAACCGTTTCACCGTGTCACTTTCCACGAAATTACTTCAAGCGCAATCAAAAACGCCATGCAGAATAAAGGCGTTATTGATATGAATCTGGTCAACTCACAGCAGGCACGCCGTATTCTTGACCGCATTGTCGGTTACAAAGTCAGCCCTTTGCTGTGGCAGAAGCTCCAGCGCGGAATGAGTGCCGGCCGTGTTCAGAGTGTGGCACTGCGTCTCATTGTTGAGCGTGAACGGGAAATCCGCAACTTCATCCCCGAAGAATATTGGCTTTTTTCCATTGAATTTGAATCTGCAAACGGAGAAAAAATCCTTTGCAAACTTTTTAAAATCAATGATGAAAATTTCAAAATCAGCAACGGTACAGATGCCAATGCTCTGCTGGAAGATATCCTCAACGGTTCCGATTGTGAAGTCGAGAGTGTTGAACGCAGTGAAAAACGCCGTTTCGCACCGCCGCCTTTTACTACCAGTACACTTCAGCAGTCTGCCAGCAGTTTTCTGCACATGTCCCCCAGCAACACTATGAAATATGCACAAGCTCTGTATGAAGGTATTGATATCGGCAACGGCGGCACATCAGGTTTGATTACCTACATGCGTACCGACTCCGTAACTATTGCCCGTGAAGCACAGATAGCATGCAGCAATTTTATCAAAAAGACTTACGGAGAAAAATTCGCTCCCGCCAAGTTCAATTTTTACAAAAATAAAAATGAAGCACAGGAAGCACACGAAGCCATCCGTCCGACCGATGTCAACAATACCCCGGAAAAACTCCGCCCCTATCTTGATGACAGCCTTTTCAAACTTTATACTCTTATCTGGCGCCGTTTTGTCGCAAGTCAGATGACTCCCGCAGTTTATAATCAGACACGGCTGGATGTCAAAATCATCGGCAAATCAAGCAGCAAATACACTTTCCGTACAACTGTCAGTGTCCCCAAAGAACCCGGTTTCAGCTTGATTTATACCGATGCCAAAGCTGAAGAAAATATAGAAAACAACATCGTTGCCGCACAGATGCTCAACAGCCTTACTCCCGGTGAAAAACTCAAAATCAGCAATGCCGAAAAAGAACAGAAATTCACCGAACCTGCTCCGCATTTTTCCGAAGCAAGTCTCATTAAGGAACTTGAAGAAAACGGCATCGGACGCCCGTCAACTTATGCGTCTATTGTCAAAACTATTCTCCAGCGCAACTATGTCGCCAAAGACAAAGGCAAACTCATCCCGACAGAATCAGGTTTTCAGGTCAATGATTTCCTCGTCGGTCAGCTGCCTGAACTTTTTGACGTCGGCTTTACAGCCAAAATGGAAACCGAACTTGATGATATTGAAAGCGGCAAACTTGAATGGACCGGCATGCTCAATGATTTCTATACAAATTTCCTTACCTGGATGGATCATGCAAAACATCATGATGCACCTGCCGCGGATATCGCAAATCAGGTTCTGGCACTTTTTGACAATATCAGTTTTGAAGCTCCCCGTAAAATCGGACGCCGCACATACGATGACAATAAATTTGTCAACTCCATCCGAGAAAAAATGGCAAAAGACGGCAAAATTTCTTCAAAACAATATCAAGCTCTGCTCGGTATGATGGCTAAATATTCAAATGTTATCCCCTTCGATGACATTCCGTCTGAAATCCGCGCCGAATATGAAGAAGTTCTCAACGATTACAAAGCAAAAGAAGCCGAAAAAGCAAAATCCGAAGCTGACGGCACTATCAGTAAATATCAGACTGTCTTTGACGCATTCAAAGATATAAAATGGGAAGAACCCGCCAACACCCGTTCAGCCAGAGCCTTTGATGAAAAGAAATTTTTCAAATCTCTGGAAACACAAAACCGTTCAGGCAAAACACTTTCCGAAAAACAGCTTTCCGTACTCAAACGCATGGTGCTTAAATACCGTGCCCAGCTTCCCGATGCCGCTGAAATTCTCAACATCATGGGCTTGGAAGTTCCCACCGAAAATGACAACGATACATCAGATACTGTCAATCCGAAAGAAATTATTGACGCTTTGGCAAAAGTCACAAATTGGGCTGACCCGATAAAAAAAGGCCGCTTTGCTTTTGACGAAAAAAACTTTTATCAGTCCGTTGCCCAGCAGTTCAATGACGGTAAACAACTTTCAGAAAAACAGCTTAATGCACTTAAAAAACTTTATGATAAATATATCAAAAACGAACCTGCACCTGTTTCTGTCCCCTCAGCAGCACCTGCTCCTGCCGATGATGAAGCCAACAGTGAAATAGCTCAACTGCTGGAAAAAATGGCTCAAATCACCACATGGGAACCGCCTGCACAAAAAGGCCGCTTCGCTTTTGATGACAAAAAATTCTATCTCTCCATTGAGAAACAGTTCAAAAGCAAGAAACAGCTCAGTGTCAAACAAATTGACGCATTGAAAAAACTTGCAGTCAAATATGAAATTCAGGAGTCATAAAAAATGCTGTATTTTCTATCTGAATTAAAACACCTCTGGGGACCTCTGCGCCTTTTTGAATATATTACGTTCCGTGCAGGTGCGGCAGCATTTACCGCATTTCTTATCGTCGTTCTGCTCGGTTCATGGACTGCCCGTATGCTGAAAAAAATGAATATGCAGGCGGCAAGCCGTTATGAAGGAATTCTTCCCCCTGAAATGATTGACAGAGAAAAAGAAAAAACTCCGTGTATGGGCGGCCTGCTGCTTATAGGAGGAGTTATTATTTCAGCTTTGCTGTGGATGAATCTTACAGGTATGCTCTCATGGGTGTTTATCATCTCCACATTTGAATTCATGCTGGTCGGTTTTTTTGATGATTACAAAAAAGTTTTTCTGAAACAGGGCGGCGGTATTTCAGGGAAAACCAAACTCGTTGCCCAAACCCTTATCGCTGCTGCAACAGTTTTCTCATTGATTTACCTGCCGGAATGTAAAAAAATCATGCTTGATGTCAACGTTCCTTTTATGAAAGACCCGATCCTGCAGGGGTACATCTGGACGGTTCCGCTGGCAATACTGACAATTGTAGGAGCTGCCAATGCAGTAAATCTGACTGACGGCAAAGACGGTCTGGCATCCGGCTGTATGATTTTCTGCATGCTTACTTATTCGGCTATCGCCTATATGATGGGACACAAACTTTTTGCGGATTATCTGAATATTCCGTCTCTGGTCGGTGTCGGTGAAGTCATGGTCTTCGGCATGGCTCTTATCGGCGGCTGTATCGGTTTTCTGTGGCACAACTGCAAACCTGCCTCAATGTTTATGGGAGATACCGGCAGTCTGGCACTCGGCGGTGCGCTCGGCACATTTGCGGTAGTGGTGCGTCAGGAACTGCTGCTGGTGATTGCCGGAGGAATTTTTGTCCTTGAGGCTCTTTCCGTGATACTTCAGGTCGGCAGTTTCAAAATTTTCAAAAAGCGTATTTTCCTTTGTTCTCCCATACATCATCATTTTGAGAAAAAAGGCTGGACGGAGACACAAATCGTCGTCCGTTTCTGGATACTTTCAGGCTTGTGTGCATTGATGGCTCTTGCAACCTTGAAACTGCGCTGATGAAAAAAACATTAAAACATTACCATCAGAAAAAAATATTATACAATCTTTTTATGCAGGACTCTCCAGCCTCTGCGGGGCTTGCGGCATTCAATGCATTTTTTGCCGCAATATTACTCAAGCCTTACGCACTGGCGGCAGTTCTCGCTTTTATAACCACCAAAACAGTCTCCGTTTCTGCAATATTCATACTGCTGTGGTTTGTAATGAGCGTAATTGCACTGGCTATACTGATTGCTGTCAAAAGGCGCAAAAAGAAACAAATTTCAAATTGGCAAAACAAAGAATTTTTTCTCAAACATTGGAATTTCATATTTCTCTTTGTCATAATTTTTGTATTGATATTTTTCAAAGGAAATTACTTTTCCATAATAATATCATTCTTTGCCGGTAACGCCTTTTTCATATTCGGAGACGAACAAAAAACGCTGAAAAAACGTGCAATTACACTTATGTTATGCAACATTTTTTTCATTTCCGCACTTGCCATTCTGTCTTATTTGGTAAATGATTTCATCTGTGCCAAAGCAATTCAAATAACCGAAATTCTCGGCAGAGATGTCTCTATTGCCGGTTACATGCAGCGGGAAAAAGCAGGATTTCAATATAACAGTGAACCATTGAAAACACTGACAGCAACTGATCCTGTAAATCATCCTGACCTTATGTATGATATACTGTCTGATACTGAAAAAGCCCAAAAAACTCTGCTTGAATATGAGAAAAAATATCCCGTATTCTGCCGCAGTGCAAAAGATTTTGCCGCCCTTCCCCCGAAAAAATACGGTATCGGCAACAAAATATCTGCAAATAAAAGTTTATACGATGCCGAACTTTATACCGGACTCATGCGGGAAACTGCACGCTATTTTGCATGGCAGATGCA
>JAZOSO010000217.1:0-3763 GCA_045657185.1 Victivallaceae bacterium
TTTGACATAGGGTAATGCTGCTTGCAGAATTTTTTTGTGCTTGTCCGCAAGCGTTTTGTATTCTGCTGCTGAGCTTTGCGACCAGTTGAGTTTCAGACGGTAGATGGTATATAAATTAGCGGCGGCACTGAGAATTGAACCGACAATAAATGCGTTGCCGTATTCAATTTCTGCATTTTTATTTTTCAGACTGCCGATACCTTGCTGAAATAAATCCATGCCGGTCTGCCATTTTTCTGCCATATCATGCAAGCTGTCAATGATTTTGTCAAGCGGAAAAATGTCTGTGATTGATTCGCGGTAATCGTCTCCGCGTTCATCAGGGAGCCAAGACCTGCCGACGGTTTTTTCGCTGACTTTGCCGGGCGGGGGCAGGAGTCCGAGTGAATGATTTATTACACCGTTGTAAATAAATGGAACACAGAACGGATATTTTTTCATAGCCAGCGCAAAGTATTGCCATGCTTCGGCGCACTTTGCCGCATCGCAGCCGGGGAAATAATATTCTGCAAATTTTATAAGAGCATCATTTTCACAGCTGCAGTCATCTGTCTGCATGAAGAAATTTATTGCCGCTGTATTGGCTGAATCAAGGTTTCCGAAGTTCCAGCAGCCCATATAACCTGCAATATTATTTTCTTTTATGAATTTGATTTTTTTGAAAATATTACTGACCAGCGGCAGACTGCGTACGGTGGCAATTTCATGAGTCGTACTGATTTGCAGTTTTGCCATTACCTCAATTCCGTACTTGCGGGCAATCTCAAATGAGTCACGGAACTGCTCTGAAGGCCCTGCATAAGAGAGGGAATATTCATTGATAAATGTTCCGTCACTCCTGATGCCGCCCCGCTCAAAATCCGCCAGCAGAATACAATCATGCGGCAGTTTTGATATTATTTCTTCACACGGCGGGTCAAGATACATCGTCCATGACCAGTTCCAGAAGATAAGTTTCAAATCATTTGAAACACTGCGTACACCGTTTCTGACAGTATTGATAAGTTCAATAACGATTTCTTCCGGCTCACGCTGATTGCAGCGGGGGCAGGAAGGCGCAACAAAATCCATTTGCATTTTGCGCTTGCGTGTAGAATTGAGTCTGATATTCCGTCTGGAATAGCAATGGGCAGGATATTCCGAAGCGGAAATGATGATTATTCCGCCGAGCTCAGGAAGTGCTTTTGCCAGTTCGGCAAAAGCTTCAAAAAGATAATCCTGAACATATTTTGTTGAAGTACAGATGCAGTTTACTTCAAACTGTTTTCCGTCATCACCGTAAACCTTTAATGGTTGTCCTGCAATGTCGGCATGATTCTGCCAGAATTGCTGATTGCTGACGGGGATTGCACGTGGAGGCTGCATATACAGATAAACTTTTATGCCGTATTTTGCCGCACGATTGCAAAGTTTTTTGATTGCGTCAATGTGTTTATCTGAATCGGGAGCAAACTCTGCAAAATGAGTTGTTTTGATAATATGCTGAAGTTGACCGTGTATCCAGATGCCGTTGAAGCCGTCAGCAGCGATTTTCTGTAATACATCATCTGTATATGTGTATTGCGCCTGAAAAGTTTCATCCTGCAAACTGTCCGGATTTTCCACCCAGACGCCGAATTTACTTGCGGGACTGCGCCATATTTTTATAGGAGTCATTTATTGGTTGCTTTCATATATTTATTGTAGATTTGCAGAATTTCGCTGTCTGACAAACGGCGGTTGTAAACAGTGAATTCATCAAGAAGGTACTGCCAGTGAATATGACTTCCGATAGAGAAAACATTTAACGGGAAATCAGCATCTGTCATATCAAAAGCAATATTGAATGTTTTGCCGGGGCGGTTGTCAGCATTAACCCGCAGCTGACCGGGCGACCATGAAAAAGCCAGCATGTGCCATTTGTCGCAGCTTTTGCCGTCGCTTATCGGAGCTGAAAGTGTTTTGCGGGGAATTTTCTGCCCGTAAAGAAACATGATATGCAGCGGCAGTTTGCAGGGGCACGGAGTGGCGCCCCATGCCGGCAGCTGAAGCCCGAAGAAACCTTTCGGACTTTCAATACCGGTAAGGAAAAGTCCCTGTTTCAAGGGAGTGTGCCAGTTGATTCCTTTGTAAAAAAATACCAGTGTACCGGGGCGGTTAAAAGTGATGTTGTCCCGGCGCAGGTAGCGCACTCTGGCACCGTCTTTGCCGCAGAGCATGGCTTTGCCTCTGATTCCGTCGGTAAAATTGAGTTTGCCGATGATATTGGAAGGTTTTTCTTCTCCGTACGACATATCCGCATCGGGAGTCTGGCGGTCAAATGATGCGTAAAAACTTACGGAATCCTCAAATTCAGGATAATATATTTGTTCCTCTGCCGCAAGCATGAAAGATACTGCAATCATCAAAAAAAGTATTGTTTTTTTCATTATAAAAATCCTTTTATTCAACTGTTCTTACAAGTGCAAAATCGTGTTTTTTAAGGTCAAACTCAATGGATTTGCCGTCTGTTATGCTGAATTTTACGCCGTTTTCTGCATTCATTGCAACTTTGGCTTTGAAGTTCCAGCTGAGTTTGACCTTGCCTGCATAACCGAAACTTGAGACGGCAATCATGCGTTGACCGTCATTGCGGCGATATTCTGTAATGCGGACGGGGACATCGGCTTTGATATCGCCTGACGGTGCGTAGCTCGGATAGACTTTGACCTTTTCTGAACCGTAACCGAAATTGCGGAGGTTGTAAACTGTCCGGTAATAGACTTTTTCCACTCCGCCGGCAGTCATCACTGAATTGATGTCAAAAGCCAGAATCGTTGCAACAAATGTGCGGGTGACAAAATCTTTGTTGCTGCCGGTGATTTGCACCAGAACTTCCGGAATTGAACCTGACTGGAGACCGCAGGCACTTATTTCCATATAGTCTTCACTGAAACGGTCCTGGAAATCGGCGTTGCCGTAATTGGCTTCACATTCCAGATTTATCCCGCCGAGTGAAGTGAACGGAATGAGATTGGTATTTGTCATGTGCAGATACAGAACAGGACGGCCGTCAAAGAAAGTATAGCCTTTTTTGTAAAGCATAACTGCAGTACGCTTGATGAGTGTACGCATGTCAAAAATATCAAAGTACGGCTGAATTTTGCCCGACGGCAGTCTATAGGCGTCTCCGGTTACTGAATTGACATTGTGCCAGTCGCGGATGTTGTCATAATAGAGTCCGTTCAATCCTGCATCCAGCAGTTTATTGCACTGATAAAGCACATAATCCTGATAACTGCGTGTCGGAGTGGTGTTGTATGCGTCTTCTGTATTTGCTCTGTATTCGGAGCAGTACCATTCATCCATGAAAACTTTGTATTCATTCCAGCGGAACTGAGTTGCGCGCGGATTGAGATATGGGATGAGATATTTGCTTCTGCGGGCGTGAGCAACGCCCCAGCCGAGATGAGTTTTGAAACGGTTATAGAGGTCTTTATCCAAATTTTTGCAGTTGCGGTCAAGGAACTCCTGACTTATTTTTGCCGCATATTTTTCATCGTATTTTGCGGGAGCGGTCATAATGTTCCGCAAGCCGTTGATGTATGAATAGTCATTGCCCCACGGAGCAAAGTCAAATTCAATACCGCTCCATGCTTTGCTTCCTGCAAGTACTGCACCGATAACGGTATTGGGAGCACTTATCCCTCTGCCGCTGTATGAGCGCATGATATCCGGACGGATGCGGGTCGGAGTTGCCTGAAAACCGAAAACGAGTTTGAACGGTTCTTTTCGTACTGTCGGG
>JAZOSO010000218.1:0-11793 GCA_045657185.1 Victivallaceae bacterium
CAAAGAATGCCGCTCACGCCTGGACAAATTTCAAAAGAAAATCGAAGTTTTGCGCAAAGACGACGGCGAAAACGGTGTATGGCAGGATTTCACCCCCGAAAATTCCCGTGCAGTAAACGCTCTTGCCGAAGCCGAAGTCAAAGTTCCGCCCCCTGCCCCGCAGCCCACGCCCAAATACGAACCGACCGACGGACTGCCGTTTTGAAAGGCTGTGTTATAAAAGATGACTGATTTATTGCAGGGGGAGAAGAAAAAACCTTTTGGCGTTCCACCCGCCTTTTTATATGGTTCTTTTCTTCTCCCCCTGCACCCCCTCCTCTTTTTCCACACCTTTTTATTATATTTGTCATTTTCTTCAGTCAAATTTATAGAAAATTATTGAAAAGATGATAAAAATCAGTCTATATTTAGTACAGAGCTAAATTGAAAAATAATATAAAATAAAGGATATAAAATGATTTATTTTTTTGCTGATGACCATTACGGAGTCCATCCGGGGAAGAACATTTTTGAACATCTTCCTGATGAACTCAAAAAACGCATAACTTTTGTTGAAAATGACTGGTCTCTGCTTGAATCAGGCAAATGGCTCGATGATTGCGAACTTCTCATTTTGAATATGATTGGCGCGACTTGCGATTTGCCGCACCCCGATAGTAATGCTGAAAAAGCAGTTAAAGCGTGGTGCGAAAAAGGCGGTAATGCGCTTTTGCTGCACGGTTCCAGTGCCGCTTTCTGGCAGTGGGATTGGTGGCGCAAAATAGTCGGTTTGCGCTGGGTGCGTCCCAATGACCCCGATAATGTGCCTAATTCTGTTCATCCTGTTAAACCTTACAGTTTGCGTTTGACAAAAAACCGCCATGCTTTGAGCTCTGAACTTGTGCCGTTTGAACTTGAAGCAGATGAAATTTATACCGAACTTGAACAGGTTTCTCCTGTTATGGTGCTTATGGATACCTTTATTGAAGAGGGGGGCTATCCGCAGTGTGCCGAAGCAATTACTCCGTGGGGCGGAAAATTTGTAAGTTTCATCCCCGGTCACGCTCCGCATGCGACAGCTAATGAATATCTTATCAGAAATATCAATACAATTATCAATTATCTTTTGAAAAAATAAGAGGTTTATCATGAAAAAGTACAAAGCCATGTATGTTTGCGCCCATCCACAGACAATCAGCAGTGTTTACAGTGAAGCTCAGCGTCAGAAACTTGCTGAAATTACTGATATGAAAGAGGAAATTGTCAATGCTGATAATTTTGATTCATTTGACCTTACCGACCGTGAAGTGATTTTTTCCACTTGGGGTATGATGAATTTTTCCGATGAACAGCTTGCAAAACTTCCGAATCTGAAAGCTGTTTTTTACGGAGCAGGTGCAACGGATAATTTTGCCCGCCCGCTGCTTAAAAACAATATAAAACTTGTCAGTGCATGGAAAGCCAATGCTATTCCTGTTGCTGAATTTACTGTTGCTCAAATTCTGCTGTCAATGAAGAATTATTTTTCAAATACCTGGCAGAACCGCTTTGCCGGTCCCGGTTGTTACGGTGAAACCGTTGCTCTTATCGGTGCCGGTGCAATCAGTCAGAAAGTTCAGGAGCTTTTGAAGAATTTCAATTTGAATGTTATTGTCGTTCCCTCCCGTCCGGAACGCCGAACTGTTTCTTTGGAGGAAGTTTTCAAAACTGCTTATGTTATCAGTAATCATCTGCCCAACCGTGATGACAACAAAAATGTCATCACCAAAGAGATGTTTGAATCCATGCGCCAGGGGGCAACATTTATCAACACCGGACGCGGACCGCAGGTTGATGAAGCAGGTATGATTGAAGTTATGAAAAAACGTCCTGACCTGACCGCTCTGCTTGACGTTCTCGTTCAGGAACCTCCGGCAGAAGATTCCGAACTTTACAAAGTTCCGAATATTCATTTATCCAGTCATATTGCAGGTTCATTGAATGATGAATTGCACCGCATGGCGGATTTTGTGATTGACGACTATATCCGTTTCGCCAATGGTGAAGCACTTCAGAATGAGGTCACTGAAGAAATTCTTATAACACATTGATGGAAATTAAGAATTAAAAATTAAGAATGAAGAATTTATGCTTTATTCGTAATATAAAAAGATAGAGAGGGGGGCGGATATCGGACATGTCGGATAAGTACGGCATGTCCGATACTGTTTTTTTATCAGAATCTCAGACGGTGGATGTTTGATTTGCGGAAATCAGAGGGGGATATTCCGCGCATTCTGAAATAAAATCTGGAAAGTTTGTAGATATCCGGAAATTTTACGGAAGAGGCGATTTGTGAAATCGGCATTTTTGAATATTTCAGATATCTTTCAATCATTTCAGTAAGAATGTTATCTATAAAAATTTTCGGTGATGTACTGATTTTGAGTTCCGGATTTTCAAGTGCCGTTTTGCGGAAAATATATTTGTAATGAGCCGGCGAAAATCCGAGATGTTCCGCAATGTTGTCTATATTTGCCAAGCGTCCCCAAGCCATAACTTTCTCTCGGGTGAGGGTAAAAATTTCCGGTTCCGTCTGTATTTTATTCTTTAAAGATTGGTTCAGATAGTCAAAAAAAGAATTGAAAATATATTCTGCTATCTGAATTTTTGAGTTCATCGGTGCAGCATTTTCAAAAATAAGTGTATCTATTGAACTTGCAACCCATTGTGTAAAATAATCTGATGGAACTGCAAATATTTTTTTAGGAAAATCATAAGATTTATTCGTTTTTATTTTAAATGAAAGAGCTTCGCCTTCGCCCGGAATTTTTCCGATCGTATGCTCAATATTGGGAGGAATAACAACAATTTGCGGAGCATTAAAATTTTTCATATCAGCTGCAGTGCCGATATGAAGATTGCCTTTGAGTATTATTTCCAGCTGATAAAAAGGGTGGCAGTGAAAACTCGGTGTTGATCTGTTTTTTAATTTATTGTGATACCAGTACAATATTTTTGCATCCATAAAAAATCCGTAATTTAACTGAAATGATAAATTTTTTGTTTATTTTGCTATTTACATTACACCTGAAAAAGTGTATATTCAAGTAGAAAAAGAAAAATAATCAATTTTTTTATATAATAAGAATATAAAAAGGTAATGTGTTTATAATTAACATCTTGAGATTGCAGATAAATAAAGGAAAGGGGAAAAATAATTAAAGATTACTGTATTGTCCGATATGATTTTGAATTGATTTTTATCTGGTTTAATTTTTTTAAAAAGGAGAAAAAATGAAAAAGTGTTTTTCATTCACTTTGATTGAATTGTTAGTCGTTATCGCAATTATCGCTATCCTTGCAGGTATGTTGCTGCCCGCTTTGAACCAAGCCCGTGAGCGCGGACGCAGTTCTGTTTGCAAAAGTAATATCAAGCAGCTCTCCGTTATCATGATTATGTATGCCGATGATCATAACGGTGTTTTTGCTCCCCGCAACAAACCGTCAGGTAATACATGGTTGAAAGTATGGAAAGCAAATAAATATCTGACTGATGTAAAATATGTAAAATGTCCTTCGAATACCAATCCTGATATTAAACCTTCAATGACAACTTCCAATAATGACAGCTGCTACGGTGTCAGCTGCCGCTGGGATGCTATCAAACTTTCGCAATTAAAAAATCCGTCAAAACAGATTATGTTCGCAGAGGGGATTGAATATTATGCTCCTGATACTGATGACTGGTGGACAAAACCTGCACAGGGGTATTATGATAAAGTATTCTCCAGCACTTTTGAGTTCCGTCATTCCAAAAAAATAAATATTGTCAATATGGCAGGCGGAGTGACAGAACAGGCAAAGATTTATCCTGACGAACTTGAACCGAAATGAAATGGGAAATTATGAAAAAATTATTGACATTTATTGTTATTGCCGTATCATTTTCTGCTTCTGCGGCAGTTGATTACAACTGCAGTATCATTGGTAAAAATATTGATAAAGCAAGCAAAAAAAGTGATTATTTGATTTTTGACGGCAATGAAAAAACTTATCTCACATGGAATGAAAAGCAGGGAAAATCCGCTAAAGGTTTTACTGTCAATTTCTTCCGTTTGCAGAAAGTGAATAAAATAACTGTTCTTACAGATAAAAATGTTCAGAATTTGACCGCTTCTGTTGAACGCTGGCAAAAAGAGCGTTTCCGCTGGATTGCATTTGATAAAAATGCAAAATGGCAAAGAAGTGAACATAACGGCAAAGCTCTTTTTACTTTTGAAAGTGCAGCAACTGAAACGTTTGCAGTTCGTATAACAGATAAAGCGGAAAAATTCCGCATTTACGAATGTGCAGTTTACGGAGCAGGCAATACTCTCCTTACTGCGATGGCGGCAAATGGCGCAAAATCTGCCGTAAATGTCGTTCCTGACCCCAAAACTGATATGGTCAGCGGTAATATACGTATGACCATGTGGCGCGTCGGCGGCATCGGCAAGAAAAAGAAGGCATTTTTTGTCGGCAGAGCCAATAAAACACCACGCAACGACCGTGTGCTGGTGCGTATGGATTGTACGGACTTTATTGAAAAAGGCAGAGTTGAAAAAGCTGTATTCTGTTTCAATGCCAACCCTCTCGGAAATGCGAAAAAATCAAAGATTTTCATGCTTGAATATCTCCCTGTAAATAATTCCGAACTTATCAAAAATGATTTGTCTCAAAGTAAAACCATCGTTGCCGCTCAATTTATCGTTGAGGATTTCAAAGGTGCGGGGGAATTTAAAATCGATATAACAGAAATCGTCAATAACGCATTGGCGCAGGGCCACGGATTTTTGAAATTCCGTTTCCGTGACCTTGAAGCTGAAAACAGCAGAAATATTGAGAAAAAAGTTTCTGCAATAACTCTTTCAAAAGTGAAATTGGAAATTATTAAATAAAGGAGTATTTTATGTATATGAAAAAATTATTGCCGTTGTTCGGCTGTGCATTGACCCTGACTGCCTCAGCCGCTTTCAAAAGTCCGTCAGGTAAGGAATTTAAATCAATTGTCATCGCTCCCGATGCAACCGCCGCTGTGAAATATGCGGCAAAAGATTTTGCTGATTTGATGAAAAGAACCTGCAATGCCGATTTGAAGATTTTCAATGACGGCAAAGGTCTGGCAAATGCCGCTCAGGTTTATATCGGCGACAGTGATGCAGTAAAAAAATTCAATATTTCCGTTAAAGATTTCGGCTCTGATGACAGCCGCATTTTTGCCAAAGATGATTCACTGGTGATAATCGGTAAAGATTATAAAGGTCCCGTTCTGGTCGGTTTCCGTGACCCGTGGGTGAAATCCATTGTTTACAATCCCAAGACCGGTTTGGAAATTTTCGGCGAGAACGGTTCAATGAACGGAGTTTACTACTTTTTGCAGAAGTTTTGCGGAGTCCGTTTCTATATGCCGGGTGAAATCGGTCTGGTCATTCAGCCTGTCAAGGATATTGAAGTCAAGCCGCTTGATTTGACAATAAAACCTGATTTTACCTACCGTTTCCCGAGATTTTTTGAATTCGGAAATAATCTTGATGCTGCACTCTGGGCTAAACATTTGCGTCTCGGCGGTGCTTATCCTGTTCAAATCAATCACAGTTTCAAATACTTTTTGCGTAACACACCGCCTCACAAGGATACATTTTTTGCTCTCGTTGACGGCGTAAGAGACACTAAAGGCGGCAAATGCTGTGTCGGGCACGGTCATTTCTGTCTGACTAATCCTGAAGTTATTCAGGCATGGATTGATTTTGTCTGTGAGTATTTCCGCAAAAATCCGCATCAGTATATATTCCCGGTTTTCCCCGGCGACTCACTCAACCGTGTCTGCGAATGTCCGACCTGCAAGGTTGAAATCGACCATGAAGCCAACCCCCACACCGGTATTTTCTCCAATCATATTTTCAAATTCGTCAATGCAGTCGCAGAAGGTGTGTGCAAAAAATATCCTGATAAATTCATCGGATTTCCCGCTTACAAAAAACATAATGACCCGCCGAAATTCAAAATGCACCCCAATACTGTGCTGGTAATCTGCAAACGCCGCAACAGTTATCTCAACAAAGCCTATAAAGATGACGTTTATAAACGTATTGATGCTTGGAGAAAAGTCGTCGGCAACAGAATTTATTTCTGGGAATATTATCTTGACGCGGATTTGCCGTGGATTAATCTTCCTGTTCAGTTCCCGCATATTATTGCTGATGATTTGCGTCACCTCAATAAACTCGGTCTGAAGGGTGAATTTATTGAATGTCACAAACGCAAAGGTTCAATGAGAACTGTCGGTATGCAGCATTTGAATCTTTATATTACCAGTCAGCTTTACTGGGATTGCCATGCTGATGTGGATGAAATGCTCAATGAGTATTACAGACTTTTCTACGGTCCTGCTGAAAAAGAGATGGCTGAATTCTGGACCACTGCAGAAAAACAGCGTAATGAAGTCGGCAGTAAGTATCTTTTTGCCGCCCTCGGAACAATTCGCAATACCCTTGCACCCTCAGATGTTTTCCCTGCACCTGTTCTTAACCGAATGTTGTCACTTCTGGAAGAGGCAGTTAAAAAGACTCCTGCAAAATCAGTTTACCGCAAACGTGTAATGATTATTAAAAATGAATTTGACAAAGGTGCAGAATCATTGCGGGTTCTTATGCGTACTGCCATGCCTGAAATGAAAATAAAAATGGCTGACTCAAAAGAAAAACGTTATGCCGCCAAACCTCAGGAATTTACAGGCAAAGACGGTTTGCCCGCATCTGTCAAGAGCTGGATTTATACCGGATATGACAAAGAAAATATGTATATTAAAATTATCGCTTATGAACCGAATATGAAAAAATTGGAACTCAAGAGCGGTAAAAATAAGAAAAAAACAGCATGGAGCGATGACGGTATTGAATTCTTTATCTGTACCGATCCCGCCACAGTCAAAAATACTTATCAGTTCTATGTATCTCCGTCAGGAGCAATCTGGGATGCAAAACGCAAACCTGAAATCAGCAACAATACTTACGATACATCATACGAAACTCATGCAAAAGTAAAAGGAACTGTTGAAGCAAATCGCTGGATTGTTGATATTGCAATTCCGTTCAAGTCACTCGGAATTGATGATGCCGGCAAGTTGAAGGGAAAATATTTCACTGCCAACTTCTACCGTTACCGCAATCAGAAGACTGCCGGTGATGACCCGCAGCGTTTCAGCTGCTGGTCTCCGACAGGAGAGTATCTGCATTATTTCCCGTCCAAATTCGGAAAAATTTATTTTGAAGGAGAATAAAATGCGGGGAAGACTCGTTACATTGGGGACCAGCCATGGCGACCCCACTTATTGCAGATTCAATTCGTCCACCTTGCTTCAGGTCAACGGCAAATCTTATCTTTTTGATGCCGGTGCCCCTGTCAATGCCTTGATGATACGTCAGAATTACCGCTTGCAGGAGGTGCGGGCGGTATTTATAACCCACATGCACGATGACCATGTCGGAGGTTTGCCGGGATTGATAAAATCACTCGCCAAATATCCGAAAGACGGACAGCATACGGATTTTTTCATGCCGAGTCAGAAAGCTATTGACGGCTTGCTCGGCTGGGTGAGAGTTCAGCATCGCACATGGCGTGACGGTCTTATGGATTTCAAAGTTATTGAACCTGCTTTGATTTTTGAAGATGAAAATATCAAAGTCACAGCTTTGCGTACACATCATCTGGTTGATGAGGAGCCTGCAGAATCGACGTATGGTTATCAGATTGATTTTCATGACGGATTTCGTATCGTTTATACCGGGGATTTGCGGATTGACTTCAGTGATTTTCCGCAAATTATCATTGATGAACCGAGTGATATATGCGTTTGTGAATCGACACATTTTGATTTGACAAGAGATATCAAAACATTGCAGAAGTGTCCGATAAAAAAGATTATTTTCAATCATGTTGCAAGTTTTTATCATGGAGAAAAGGAACAGAATTTGATAAATCTCGGAAATATGCTATCTTATCCTGCGTTTGTTGCGCATGACGGAGATGTTTTTGAGTTTTGAGGTGTGTTATGAGATTTGCGGTTTTGGCGGATTTGCATTTGCCGGATAGAGATGATACGGTCAAAGAGAGATTTTTTGACTGCGCTCTGGAGAAAATTTCTCAAAATAAAGCAGATGCTGTACTGTGTATCGGTGATATGATAATGAATAACGCTGTTGAGGCGGCAAAACGGGTGAAAAGCAAAATATCTGCTTTGAATATTCCTGTGCTTTATGCTTGCGGCAATACTGAAAATGCTGCATTGCAAACTGTTGAAATGTTCAGGAATGAAAATATTTTCTGTGCAGACAAAACAGTGTGTGCCGTTTTCCCGACGGAGAAAAATTTCAGTGAAAATGAATATATTTGTACTCTTGAAAAAGTAAAAGCGTTTGAAAGTGCGATTATCATATCTCATTATCTTCCGCGCCATTTTTCCGAAGTTGACAAAAGCCGTCTCGCTTATTTGCTGTCTGCGAATGAGAATGCTATTTTTATTGCCGGACATGAACATTATGACCGCATTGACGGAATTTATCATGTTGTGCGCGGTATCGACCCCGACAAAGCCATCGGCGGTATGCCTGCAGCGGCATTTTTTGAATATGATGAAGCCAAGAGATGTTTCAAACGGGAAAATGCGGAAATTGATTTGCGGACATCTGATGATGTAAAATTGCAGGAATTTGTCTCTTTTCTCGGCATATCAGGTATGCATGAGACTTTGAAAAACTTTGAATATGCCGTTCAAAATAAAATTGCTTCTTTTGAAATGCGTTATACTGCGGTTGTTGATTTACCTTTTGCTGAACTTGAAGCATCTGTTGCCGAATGGCGTAAGGCAAACGGCAAATATCTTTCAATGCACATGCCGGATATTGTCTGGAACAGTGAAAAATCAGAAGCTGATTTGAAAAATTCTGAAGCTGTTGCAGAACTTGCCGTAAAACTTTGTTGTGACCGTTTGACAATACATGTCCCTAAATGTTCGGCCGCAATGCTGAAAAATGCAGATTGCAGACAAAAAATGCTTGCTGCTTATGCGCTTATAATCAATAAAGTTTTGCAGTATGATATTTCTGTCGGCATTGAAAATATGCACATGACAGCTAACGATACACCCGATGAAAATCGCCGATTCGGTTATATTCCGCAGGAATGCAGAGAGTGGATTGAAGATTTGAGACGAATTTGCAAAAGTGACAAAATAGGATTTCATTTTGATATCGGACATGCCAGAAATAATGCGCCTTTTTCATCGCAATATGCAGTTAGTACATGGTTCGCTGAGCTTGGAAAATATATAAACGGTTATCATCTGCATCAGGTTAAAACAGGTGAAAAAGGGAAGTTTCTCAATCATCAGCCGATAACTGAACCATTCGGTGCATTGATATCTTATGCGTCATTTTTTATGGCATGGCAGACAGAGCAAATTGCTCATGCGCCGATTTTTATAGAAACATCATTAAATGCAGATATCTCATACGATATTTTAAAGAATAACTTTTTAAACGGAACTTGCTATGAATAAAAAAACTTTTCCTGCCGCAGACTGGCAGAATCCTGATAAAAAATTCCGCTCCGCTCCTTTCTGGTCATGGAACGGAAAGTTGGACAAAGATGAATTGCTGCGACAGATACGCATTTTTAAAGAGATGGGGATGGGCGGATTTTTTATGCATTCCCGTATCGGTCTTGCTACAAAATACATGTCGCAGGAGTGGTTTGATATGATTCACAGCTGTATAGCTGAAGCCGAAGTGCAGGATATGGATGCCTGGCTGTATGATGAGGACCGCTGGCCGTCAGGTTATGCAGGAGGCTTGGTTACCAAAGACCCGGAAAAACGTCTGCATCTGATATTTCTTACTGAAGTTCCTTATGCTGAATGTGCTGATTTTGAGGTTGATAAAGAGACTGTTGCACTTTTTGCCGCAGTTGTTGACGGAGTGAATGCCGAAAAGGTACGCAAAATATCTTCTCCTGCGGAAGTCAGAGAAGGTGAAACTTTGCTTCAGTTTGTTTTTTGTGCTGATTTTGACAACAGTTGGTACAATAATTGCAGTTATCTCAATCCGATGAATCGTGAAGCGGTGCAGAAATTTATTGATTTGACGCATGAAAAATATTTGAAAGAATGCGGCAATGAGTTCGGCAGGCGTGTTCCGGGCATCTTTACTGATGAGCCGCAGTACGGTTTTGTTGTTTATCAGCGTGACTGGGTGAATGAAACTCAGTACAGCACCCCTTTTGATATGCAGATAAGAGATATTATTCTTGAGCGTTACAACTATGATATATTTGATCGTATTTATGAACTTTTCTTTGATGTAAAAGAGTGTGAATTTGCGGTGTCGCGACTGCATTACATTAAAGTAATGACTGAACTTTTCCTTGAAAATTACGGCAAAGTTATCGGCGACTGGTGCAAAAAATATAATCTTCGCTATACCGGGCATGTCATGGGTGAGGATTTTATGTCCCGTCAGACATGGAACTGCGGCAGTCCGATGGGGTATTACCGTTATATGGACATGCCGGGGATTGATATGCTTTCGGATGTAAGTTCAAATTATTTTATTGCGCGTCAATTGAGTTCTGCGGGGCGTCAGTTCGGTCAGCGTGACCGTCTGGCGGAATTGTACGGCTGTACTGGATGGGATTTTCCGCCTGCCGGACACAAGGCAATCGGTGACTGGCTGATGGCGCTCGGTGTGAATTTCCGTTGTCAGCATCTGGCGCATTATACACTTGCAGGTGAGGGGAAGCGTGATTATCCCGCAAGTATCAGAGACCATTTGACATGGTACAAAGAGCATAAGATAGTTGAAGATTATTTTGCAAGAATTAATGCAGTTCTTTCAAGCTGTGATGAAAAATGCGATATTCTGTTGTTGTCACCCAATGAATCAGCGTGGTGTCTGATTTGTAAAAATTATATTACTGACAATCGCATGTATGAGCTTGACAGAAAATTTTTTGATTTAAATATGGATTTGCAATGCCGTACACTTGATTTTGATATCGGCGACGAGGGGATTCTTGAAGCTGACGGAAAAATTTCTGACGGCGCATTGCAGGTCGGATTGATGAAATACAAAGCTGTTGTCGTTCCGAAAATGCTGACTATGCGTGAAAGCACATATAAACTTCTTGCTGAATTCAAAGGGCAGGGAGGAGTTGTTATTTTTGCTGATGACGCTCCTGAATACATTGACGGTATTGCTGATAAACGAGCTGTTGAACTGGCGGAAAAATGCGCAGATGCGGATTTTGATATGCTTGAGAAATTCCGCCGTGTCAAAGTCAGTGCTGCAAACGGTGAACTTCTCGTTCAGTCAAGATACGGTGAAAATTATGATGCGCTTTTTGTCGTCAATGCTTCATGTATTCCTCATGCAACAGGCAAAACTCCCGGCTGGGTCGTTCCGAAGGTCACTGAACGAAAAACTGCATTTGACAATGTTGATATTGAATGGGTTGCAGAAAGTGACGGCGATTTGTACGAACTTGACCCCGAAAGCGGCAGAATTTATTTTGCTGATGCGGAGAAAAAAGACGGCAAATGGCATATTCACAGTTCTTTTGCCGCATTGGAGAGCCGTTTGTTCATTGTAAGCAGTGAAAAAATGGATGCTGAAAAGCGTAATGATTGTACTGCAAATGTGGAGTATGCGGAAATTCCGCAGACTTTTGAATATCATGCCGAACAGGAAAATATTCTCGTTCTCGACCATTTTGACTGCAAACTTGACGGTGTGAAATTTG
>JAZOSO010000219.1:0-6902 GCA_045657185.1 Victivallaceae bacterium
ATTTTATCTACTGCACTTTTCATTTTACCCATATCATTATGATTCTTTAGCGTCATATGAAGAATTGATTGCTCATTAGGTTCTTTTCTCTATGTGATGCATTTACATTCAACTTTAATTCCGTTGTACTATAAATCTCCATCTATTCCATTTGTCAAATTAAAGTTATTATCCAGTCTATGAATCAATTTAGGAAAAATTTTTGATATAAGTTTAAGTCCTATATCCTATGAATATGTGTTGCGATTTTGATGTTTATCTTCATCAGATAATGACTGATTTAGTGTTTTGATAATGCTTTGTATTGATTCTAATATCGGATAATTCTAAGCAAACAATGGATTGTCTTTTAAATTTCTTTCTTTTTCCTGATTTTGTATTTGTTTCAGTAAGGAATTTATCTTTAACTGAGTCTATGGCTTGATAACACTTTGCTATTTGGATAACGTTTTAAGTTCCTCAAGCACTGCGTTCCTTACAACAGGGTCGTTACAATCAAAAGTATACTTGTGATATTTTTCATTTTCTGTATTACTTTCTATCATAGGAATATTATTATTTCTGAACGGTGATGCTTTCCTATTAGTAAAACGAGCGTCCTATTCAGACGCTCTGTATTCTCTTGCAATTTTAATTAACTATTGAGCTATTTTATGCATTATTCTGTGATTTCCTAATCTTTTACATCGTAATCAACTTTTGCTTTGCCGTGGATTTTTGCCTTGCCAGAAACCTATGCATCGCCATGAACATATGCATCTCTAAAAACCCAACAATAGTCTTTATGAGAAAGGTTTTTTTCTGATTCAATTAAACCACCAAAATCTCCTTTTTTTATATAATCAAAGTTTTTACAAGCTTGAATTCTCCAAAGATTGCCTTCTTTATGATGAAGAATATATTTCTTTCCTTGTTTCTATGCAAGGTCTAATCTGCTTTCTTGCATATTTTCATAATCATGGAAATCTTGAAAACCGCTACCATCACCTTCTTCATCTAAAGCTTTAACTTCTCTTGCAATTTTTAATAATTCTTTTGAAATTCTATTCATAATAAAAAATTCTCCTTAATATAAAAGTTTCTTTACATTAAGGAGAATATAAAAAATTTAAAAAATCAGTCTATGTTTAGTACACAGCCTTTCGAGTTAATTTCGGAATCCTTTTTCTTCGATTATTGAAAAATGCCTCTTTGCCGTTATACCTTATGTAATAGTATGCACCGGCAGGGATGGGACCGTTTTCGCAATACTCGATCTCGTCAGCAAGGCGGTTGATTGCGGCACAGCAATATGCCCAATTGCGATAAGCGGATGAATGATTGGGGTGTATAAGCATTTTGCGTCTTCCTTTGTGCAAATTTACAAAAGACGCATCAGAAGGAATTGACATAATGAAATGTCACGGATTTTTTTTGACTGTTTAATGCAGTCCGCATCGCCGCAGAGAAAACTGCTCTCTGAAGCGTACCTCCGTGGGGTCCGACCCCGGTTGGCGGGTATGATTTTCATACCGCTCCTGATGCATTCGTGTTGATATAAATCATAAAATTTGAAAAATCAAGTGCGTTTCTGAAAAACTTATTTTTTATCATGAAGCATATTATCGCTTGCTTCCTTTTCGCTTTTCCTTATCAAATATAGAAAAAAAGGTACAAAACAGAAGTTGCTTGAAAGAAAAGCCTCAACGAGTGGAACCGAACCCCTATTGCTTTTTGCTTGCAATTCTGCTCCGTTATCAAGCAGCAATCGAGCTATTTCCACATTGTCCAATGTATATATAGCACAAAAATGGAGCGGAGTATAGCCTTCATTATCTTTTGCATTGACATCTGCTCCATTTTTAATGAGGACTTTTACTGCTTCATTTTGCTCATTCTTTACAGCATAATGAAGAGGAGTATGACCATTATTATCAGCCGCATTGACATCTGCTCCATATTTGATCATCTCTTCCATCCACTCAATTTTTCCCTCAGCAGCGATAGCGTGCAGCCAAGTTACTCCATTTGAACCTTTTTCCTTAATAAGCTCTTTCCATTCATTTTTTGCCATAAAAATTTCCATTCTGTTTGATATATATTTTTGATTTCTGTAATATAAACCGGACGTTTTTGAAAAAATTTGATAAAATTCAAAAAAAAAATTGTTTTTTTCAAAATCAAGTTATATATTGTTCATTGACTTATTTGATAATGACAATAACATGAAGGATATATTATATGATTGAACAAAATATTAATAAAGACCAGAAAAAATTTTATCCCCCGGAAGAAAAATCCGGCATGTGTACTACTGTTGAGTTCTTAAAAAAGGAATTTATTTTTTACAGGAAAAGTAACAAAATATATACATCTTTTTCCAATAACAAAGAATATGACCTGAACATGACAAAAACTGTCACAGGCCTACTGGAAGATGCGGCTGCTACAGTAACAACTTCCCGCAAAGATATACAGAAAAAAACTATAAACGGTATTTTTTCAGCATATTGTCTGTATATCTGTGCATCATGCAGTTCTAATCCGCAAAAAGCATATGAGGCACTTTTGGACATAACACAAAATAACCAAAATCCAATAGAGGTAATTATCGCCTGGATAAAAGAGCAGAAAAAAAATAATGTGAAATTCAGTGATATCAAATTCAGAGAAAATATAAAAAAAATAATCATAACCCGATTGAAACAATTAAAAGAACGTGAATATTCTAAAAAAGATACTTTTGTCGGAAATGAAAAAAAACGCAAAAGATATAAAAAAATGACAATGGTCCCCTGGGAAATAAAAACTGAAGACGGGTCATATATTGAAAATATGGATATTGTGGATATCATGCAGGGTATAGCCAAAGACAAAGCTCGCCTCGATACAATAAAAATAGTTGCAGGCAGTGCGCTGAAATATTGTCATTCAAACAAAAAACTTACAGATGAGCAATGCAAAATCATCTGCTTGTCCTATGGTTTGGGGTCAGGCTATAAACCTTTGCCTCAAAAAGAAATAGCAGCAAAACTCAATACAAATGTTTATCAGGTGAGAACCAAACTTGACAAAGCATTATCTATTTTGAAGGATTATATCAACAGTAATCATCTTTGGTACGAATGATTTTAGGAATAAAAAGGAATAATGCATGAAACACTCTCCTGAATGGGGAAAAGGAAAAATTATCGACCCCAATTTATGTCGCAAACAGTACAGCTATCTGAAAACTACATCAGGAGCTGCCGGAATGATTTTATTAAATGACCAGGATAAAAACTGGTGTATAAAACTTGTAAAAATGATGAAAGACCCGAAAATGCAGAACGACATGTTCTGGCACGAGGCAAAAAGTGTTTCATTGTATTCTTCTGTTGCCAGAAATATTACCGGATGTGTTTCCTGCCCGCTCCCTGCTCATTACTGGATACATGAAAAAGATCCGTTGTTTCTTGAAAATCAAACTGATAAAAATAATTTCCAGCTTTTAAGTGATTTTATTTCATTATTTGATATTGAGCCTGAACAATTGGAACAAAACGGCATTGTTCCCGATCAATATCGGTTCATATCATCAGATTTACTGAATAAAATTTACGAAGAAAAACTGCATGCAAATATATTGCTGACATATCCCCTCCGTCAGGGAAAATATTGTTTACATGATCAGCTGGGAACAAATATTATGAAATCTTCGCTCAAAATATATGCTTTAACATACCAGATATTACTGGCTGTTTTGGAATTGTATAAATCAGGTTTGGCCCACGGCGATATAAAACCAAAAAATATTTTATCAAATAACATTTTATCAAATAACTTAAACGAGTTCTTTTTATCTGATATCGGCAGTATTCATTCGGGTGATGCACCGTCCGATACTGCAAGCGGATTTTTTTTCGACCCTTATAGAAAAGATATCTGGGATACTCAACTGAAAGAAATCGGTTATGAAAAACAAAACAGCATGTTCATCGGGAAAAATGATTATAAACCTGATATGGAATTAAATGCACAGGAATTAAATTGCCTGTTGCGCCGTACTCTGATGGATGGTTATGCTTTGGCAATAACAATATGGTCAATAGCAAATGGGGCAGAACCTGACAGCGACTGGATCAATTCTGATCTGGTCGCAGAAGTATTAAATGCTGTTTATGAACAATCAGATGTTGATGATATAATTTTTGCGTTTAATACTCTTTATGATATAGAAAACCTTACTATCAGCAAAATGCAGTCACTCGTTGATTTGCTTAAAAGCAAAATTAAGCAGCCATTTACCTCGTCAAAAAGAAATCCTTTATGCATTGATAATTACGGGAAAGAAATTGAATTCAATGTAAAACATATCGAAATTCTTGAACTTTACAACAAATCAGCTTTCTCCGGTGAAAAAAATCTTTACGAAATAAAAATTGAATACGGACATTTGGAAGAACAATTCAATATTGTCAAAAAATTTAATCCCATGGTACGATTCGGAGGGGCAACGATTAATATTATAAATTTCATCCCCCAAAATATATGCATGCAGCCGGTAATAAAAAACCATTCAAACAGTGGCTCATTGAAATCCCAAATATATTATGCACCGGACAATGTTTTTTCAGGACAGCGTTCTACTGACAGCGAATTAAAAAATTATAAACCATATACATTAGAGCATTTGATTGATAATAATGAAATAACTGATGATATTATAAAAGAATTGCTTAAACTTGGTGAAATTTTAAATAATGCTGCAGCTGACAAAACATTTTTTATATTGCCATATCCGCATGATATTGTAAAAATTGACAACAAATGGATGATACAGCCTTTTTTCTTGGACACCTTTCGCGCATATGAAGAATTTTCATTTGTAGAGTATCTAAAAATGCTTTGCGGACTTGACAATAATTTAACAGTTCAGAATTGGATAGATATGCTCGATTATGATAAGGGTGTTGGAATTTTATTTAATTTAATACCGGATGAAATGGTACGGAAAGTTACAGATCATTTGAACAGTATATCCACTGTCGACTATAAAAATCTGGATGAATTTGAACAGAAAAAAATAAAAGCAAGCCGATTCTTTGATGAAAAACTGGGCCGAACAAAAAAATTCGGCAAATATCTTTTCTGGACAAAAGAAGCCGATGAATATGGTCGGATAGCTTTTGTAAAAAAATTGCCTCCTTCCGAATAATACAAGAAAAAATTCTGTTAACTGCTTTGTTTTTTACAGCAAAGCAGTTTTTTTTTTGACTTTTTTCGATTTTTTCAAATTTTTTAAAAAAATGTCCGGTTTTATTTTAGAAAGATTTTTTATCAACGTTAAAAAAAGAAAAAAAGTTATGAACAGAACGATTAAATCTCAACTCGTACCTATGGTAGTCGACAGCAGTGCAAACGGAGAACGCGGATATGATATTTATTCGCGTCTGCTCAAGGATCGCATAATCCTGCTCGGCACTCCGATCGACGACAACAGCGCAAATCTGATTATTGCACAGCTGCTGTTTTTGCAGGCGGAATCGCCGACAACGGATATTTCTCTCTACATAAACAGCCCCGGCGGTTCAGTTACCGCAGGGCTTGCGATTTATGATACCATCCAAAGCCTTTCATGCGATGTAAAAACTTACTGCATCGGGCAATGCGCCAGTATGGGAGCTGTTCTGCTTGCGGCCGGAACTGCAGGCAAACGTTTTGCTCTGCCGCACTCACGTATAATGCTCCATCAGCCGTGGGGCGGCGCACAAGGCTCGGCGGCAGATATTGAAATTCAGAGCAAAGAAATATTGCGTCTTCGCAAAATGCTGAACAAAATCCTTGCCTGCCACACCAATAACGATATCAAAAAAATCGAACGCGATACCAATCGTGACTTTTTCATGTCCGCAGAAGATGCCGCTGCATACGGTCTTGTTGACAAAGTCGTTTCAAATAAGCAAAAATAACACGGAGTTTTATTATGAGCAAAGAAGTAGATGATATGAACACAACAATAATATGTTTTCTCGGCTGTGCTTACCTGTTGGTCTTCATAGGTTCACTTATTTGGATGATTTGGATATTTTTGGCACATCTTTTTGCAGGTAAAGATGAATGTGGCCTCGGCAGCGGATTTTTAACGTTGGTCGGATTTATCATGTTTCTGTATATCAGCCCAATAGTCAAAGCAGTTTACTGCTCAGTAAAAAACTTTATCATATATCTTATTGATGATTACAAAAATGACAATTGAAAACGAAAGGATCTGAATTATGCACAATATACACAAGTGGTTTATAAAGAAACTATTTGCGAATAATGACAAAAAAGATTTTTCCGATAGAGAAGAAAAATTTTGTGTGTTTTTTATAATATTTTTCCTCATTATCGGCTTTGCAGGCGAACTGATCGGATTCGTGCTTGCATTTATCGTAGCTGCCCGCCAAATCGCACGGAATATCAAATAAAAAGGACAAAAAAGAAGGTTCTGTTCTCCGAATCGGCAACAGAGTCCTTTTGTTTTAGCTCGGCTGAATCAAGCTCAAAAATCTCCGCCAGCTTATCACTTACGTCATCGAGCCCCTGCTTTAGCACAGCCTCGGGAATTTTACTTTGGGATGTTGTAAAATTGCTGGGGTTTACATACACCTTCCATACAGCTGCACTTTCAGCAAGAATATTCATATTACAATCGTAAATTACACCCCTGCGGGCAGTTATGACATTATCTTCAAGCTGATTGTTTTCAGCGTATGCTTTGTATGTATCACCGTTTACTATCTGCACATAAAACAAAGAGGCTATGTTTGCCAGAAAAAGAGCTATAACAAGGCACAGAACAATAACACTTCTCACAAGTGTTTCTTTTCTCGTTACCTTTTTTGATTTTTTGCCGGCCATAGATTTTCCCCCTTGACAGTATTTCGGCACTGTTTTTT
>JAZOSO010000220.1:0-1804 GCA_045657185.1 Victivallaceae bacterium
ATCTCGGTCAGCGCGACTTCTGGAAAATCGGCGGTGCATTGGGCTTCATCGTTGAAGGCGAACTCTACCTCAACCCGCTTGAATGGGTTGACCTCGCCAGCGGTTTTCTCCTCATTGACCTGCGCCAGGACGATATTGAAATGAGCGATTTCCGCCGCTGACACAGACTGTTTTGAACTTGATGCGGTATATATTCCTATGCCGCATTTTTTGTATTAACCCATAACCGGAGAATGATTATGGCTGAATATACTGTTTTTGAAAAAAAAGAAAATAACTTGCCCGTCATTGCCATCGTAGGCAGACCTAATGTCGGCAAATCATCTATCTTCAACACACTTATCGGACGCAGACTTTCCATTGTCCATGAGCAAAGCGGCGTTACACGCGACCGTGTCGTTGCTCCCGTCATTCACAAAAATTGCCGTTATCAACTCGTTGATACAGGCGGTCTCGGTACACTTGTCGGAGAGAAAAAGGGCGTTGACATGTGGGATATGTGCATTGCTGAACAGGTCAAAGCCGCTATCGAAGGTGCAGATGTTCTCATCTTTACCGTCAATGTTCAGGAAGGCATTGTCATGCTTGACGAATCTGTTGCCCAGGCTATACGCAGTTCCGGTTTGCCGGTAATCGTTGCCGCCAATAAAGCAGACAATGAATTTCTCAAGAAAAATGCCGACGAATTCACCCGCTTCGGCTTTAAAACAATTATTCCCGTTTCTTCATTGCACAAAAGCGGAATGCACGAACTCCTTGATGCCGCCTGTGCTGCTGTTGACCGTTCAAAACTTATCAAACACGATGCTGAAGAAGAAGAAATCAACCGTCCCTACCGCATCGCCGTTGCCGGTCGTCCCAATGTCGGAAAATCTTCCCTCGTCAATGCCATTCTCGGCGAAGACCGTGTAATTGTCAGTGAACATGCAGGTACCACCCGCGATGCCATTGATATTGATTTTATTATCAAAAACCGTGACGGCGAAGAACGCCCGGCAACTCTCATTGATACCGCAGGTCTCCGCCGCAGGGGCAAAGTTGATACCGTCGTTGAATATTTCTCCACCATGCGTTCACAAAGTGCCATTGAAAATGCCGATTTGGTTATTTTCATGGTTGAAGCCAGCCTTGACGGCGCAACCGCACAGGACAAAACCATTGCCACCATGATTCAGAAATCCGGCTGCGCCTGTGTCATTGCCGTCAACAAAATGGACCTCATCCCCTCCGGAACCAAACGCAAGGAACTTGAAGACGAACTGCACTACACACTCCCCGGCATGTCTTACGCCCCCGTTGTTTACATAAGTGTCAAAGAACGCAAAAATATTGACGAACTCCTCAATGCTGTCGTTGATGTCGCAGATGAAACATCTATGCGCATCCCGACTTCTGTCGTCAACAAAGTTATCCTTGACGCTTATCACAACCACACGCCGCCCGTTGTAAGCAACTCACCGCTCAAAATTTATTACGCTTCAATGGTCGGCACTGCCCCCCCGAAATTTCTCATTTTCGTCAATCAGCCAAAATACTGTGCTGAAAATTATTTGACTTTTTTGAAAAACACTCTCCGCAATGCTTTCGATTTCAGCGGTTCTCCCATTGAAATCGAACTCCGCGCCAGACCCAAAAAAGTCATGTCTTTCCACGACCCCAAACGCAACGCCCCCTCTTCTCGCCCCCAATCCGCTAAAAAACGCGCCGCCCGCTCCCGCAGCAAGCAAAGCGCAAAAAAACGCGGCAAAAAATAAGAAGAGAGGAAAAATAAGGGGAGAGGAAAAACTTTTTTCTTGATTAAAAG
>JAZOSO010000221.1:0-1131 GCA_045657185.1 Victivallaceae bacterium
ACTATCGGATATTCAAGTTTGGCGGGACCGACAAAAATCCTTGCACCGCCTTTGCGACTTGAATTTATGTCCTGACATTTAGCATAAGCTCTTACAATATATTTTGTATGCGGTTTGCAGGGGATACGGAACTGGTCAACGCGGGTGTAATAGATATCACGAGGATTGTAAATGCGGACCGACTGACCGCCGCTGCGGCTGTTGGTGGTATCAATAGAAACCTCAACACCGCCTTTGAGAACTTTCGGATAAACAGTCCAGTTTTTGATTGAACCGTCAGGATTTTTTTCCTGAAAACCGCCGTTTTTTATCAAATTTTGAGCGTAAAGCCCCGCGGTAATGAAAATTACCGTTAATATAATAAATTTTTTCATGATGATAAAAAATAGATTATGATGTGTAATATTTATCTACGGCAACATTATCAGGAAACATGAGATTAATTCCTGATTCCTTGTATTTATAATATTTTACATGTCCGTCAAAACAAAGCAAATTACTACCTGTCATGTTATGATGCGGTGCATAAAAAGACTTTCTGCTTTCATTCAAATAAGCACCTGAGTCATATTTGACAATACTGTTATTGCCGTTACCGAAATTACGCCATGAATGAAATCCGTCCATCAGATACATAACACTGCTCGGCTTGGTAAAACGATGCAGTTTCAACTGCATAGAAGGATTAGATGCATAATAAACATAAGATACGGCATACGAAGCAGTTGCTTTTTCACTTTTGCCGTTTCGTCCGACATTGTCACTGGGGCAGACAAAAACATTTTTAGTTTTGGTATATTCAAAAAGATTGGTATCCATATTGGGGGATTTATCAACACCGCCGTTGAATTTGTGAGATACTCCGTAAAGGTCGCTGTCATTATCATCAGCATAAAGAATCATTGCAGTTCCGAGAGTTTTCAGATTTGCGGCACATTTTGCTACACGAGACTGTTCTCTGGCACGGTTTAACGCCGGCAGCAGCATTCCCGCCAAAATAGCAATAATGGCGATTACGACGAGCAGTTCGATGAGTGTGAAACTTCCGATAAAACGGATTACAGGAAGATTCGTGACTATGCAAACACACACAAAAAAAGGAATTAACAATGAAAAACAACCTCAAAAAAC
>JAZOSO010000222.1:0-6167 GCA_045657185.1 Victivallaceae bacterium
TGTATAACGGAAAATATTCTGAAAAATATCCGTCAGGAGTTCCGGTTATTGAAATTCCGTATATTGAAGAGGAAATAGAAAGAAATGCAGTAAAATATTGCGGCAGTTTCTGCGGGGCAATGGCATTTTACCAAACTCGGACACCTGTACGCCGCTCCATGTGGCACAAAATCAATAATTCTTATATATAAATATTGCTTATCAATATTTGTTTTTTGTTATTTTTGTGCTACATTAATACACGTATTTTTGTAACTTCAATAATATGTATTATCGGAAGTGGCATTAAAGTATTATTTGAGTTGTCTGACAGTCAGATGTGTCCGACAAGTCTTAAAAAAACAAATCTGACAGAAAGGAAAGAGTATGAAAAACATGTTCAAAAAACATGACAGAGTACATACTATCGGAAGTTTCACTCTTATTGAGCTTCTCGTAGTAATTGCCATCATTGCTATTCTTGCCGGTATGCTGCTCCCGGCATTGGGAAAAGCAAGACAAAGAGCCCGTACCGCAAATTGTATTTCCAACCAGAGACAGCTCGGTGTCGGTACAATGATGTATTTGAGTGATAACAATGATTGGTTTTTTCCTGTTTGGGTTGTGCCGAGTGAAATGACCTGGGCGTATTATATGTATACTAATTATGTTGCGGAATATCGTGCGTATAATTGTCCTCTTCATACAAAATACTGGTTCGGAGACGGAAAAATGGTTCCGAAATACATTAATACTTACGGAACAAGTTATTTTACAATTACAGGCGGATACTATACAGAAAAAGATGTCGCAGCTCCCAAAGATTGGGCAACTAAATCAGCCCGTCTGAATCAGCTCGGAATTCCCGGCAAAACTATTCTCTTTCTTGACAGTTATAATTATTCTGATCCTCTGCAGGGACATTCCAGTGTGTATCCTTATTCCAGAACCACAGACGTTGTTGCTCACGCACCGCATGGTAATATTTGCAATGTTACATGGTGTGACGGCTCTGTAAAATCTGTTAAAACCAAAAGTCAGTTCGGCTGTTATGAAGCGGATGCATTGGGTAAACTCTCCGGCAGCGCTCAGGTCGGCAACGGTTTGAATTATTGGGACAGATCCGGAGTAAGAAAAGGTAAACTCTGAGGTAAGTTAAGAAATGAAAAAAATTTTTATATTGGTTATTATCGGATTGTGTATTATGCTTGATGCTGCCCCCAAATATTGTGATGTTAATGTAATGCAGTGGAATCTGCATATTGCTATTGATATGACAGGCCGTTATAATTTAAAAACTCAGGCGGATGTTATTTTGAAACATAACCCTGATGTGGTTGTGCTGAATGAAATTGATAAAAATTGTGCCAGAACAGGTTATATTGATATGACTAAAGAGCTTGCAACTATGACCGGAATGTGCTTCTCTCAATTCGGTGCTGCAAGAGTTCTGCCGCCTGAAGGTCTTTACGGCAATGCTGTTCTTTCCCGTTATGCAATGGAGCTGGTCGGTTCATGGCATATTCCTGCTTCATTGGATGAGCCCAGAGGTATGACTCTCGTTAAGATAAAAGCTCCCAATCCTTTCCTTATTGCATTTACTCACTTGTGCTGGCGTCAGACCCCCGAAGAAAATATCCAGCGTGTCAAAGCTGCAGAGAGTATTGATAAACTCGTCCGCAAAAATAATCCCGGTAAACTTCCTGTTATAGTTATCGGAGATTATAATTGCTATCCTGACAGTGATCCGGTTAAAAAAATGGAAGAACTCGGCTGGACTCTCGGCAAAGCTCTGCCAACTTATCCGTCTCATGCCCCCGTACAGGAAATTGACCACATTTTCACTATGAAAAATGATAAGCGCATTGAAATACTTGACCGTATCGGAATTGATGAAAAAGTCGCTTCTGATCACATCCCTGTTATAAATAAGTTGAGAATTTATCGTAATAAATAAAAAGGAAGGAGAAAAATAATGAAATTTTCAAAAATTTCAGCACTTGCATTGTTGGCAGGTGCAATGTTTGAATTATCCGCAGCTCCGAAAATGGAAGATATTGCGGGTGCAAGAACATTTTCAATGAACTACACATTAAGTCAGGAGTCTGTTAAAGCCCAGTTTGCAAAAGGCAGAGCAGACGGCAAGATTTTGCCTGCGAACCGCAAACTGCGTTTTGATTATGATATTCTTTCAACTACCAACTACGGGCTGCAGGTAGGAGCCGACCGTGCCGCTGTCCGTTACGACGGTCTGGCAAACTTTCCGCATAACGGCGGTACTATTGAAATGACCGTTAAAAATATGGACTGGGAATACAATTCCAAAAAAGTTCACATGTTTTTCAGTACTGTTGCCGGCGATTTGACAATGTATATATATAAACACAGCGATGACGGTCTCGGTGTTTACGCCAGAAACAACAAGACAAAAAAATCACTCTTTTTGCGCTCAATGCCCAAAGATTGGAAGTCCAACAGTATTCATCATATCGCCTATACCTGGGACGGTGCAGGTAATTCCGTACTTTATTTTGACGGACAAATGGTTCGCAAAGGATTTATCGAATTCCCTGAAAATCCCGCAAGATTTTTTGATGTCGGAGCCAGCGGCCGTTTCGGCGCAAACGGTCAGTCATCTATTGCTCACCTCCGTATGTACAACCGCGCTCTTACCGCCAAAGAAATTATCGTTGTTGCAGGCGAATTGATTCCTGAACTTAGGCAAAAGGGACTTCAAGTCGTTAAAGAAACTGTAATGCTCTCCAGTCCGTGGTTTAAAAACCGTGTAAAACTCGGTATGGAAGCTCTTGAAGGAAACTATGTTCCTTATCCGTTTGAACCTGTTGCCGTCAAGGATAAAAAACTTTCCGTCTGGATGCGTGACTATGATTTTTCCGGCAAAGGTCTCTTGGATCAGGTTACTGTAAAAAATGAAAAACTTTTGAGCAAAAGCATTAATCTTACCGTTAACGGAAAAGAACTTGAACTCGGAAATTACAAAGTTGATAAACAGGAAAAAGGTCGGGTTCAATTCACCAAAAGTGCTTCAAATGCCAAATTGAAAGGTGTTTTTGAATACGACGGTATGGTGCATTTCCGTTTGACTTTAAAACCCGGAACCAAGGTCGAGGAACTTACATTGCGTATGCCTATGACCAAACAGGCTTCCGAATTGCTTAATTTTGTCGGTGCAACTGACCGTATCGGCGGAGACTACGGTCCCTCCAGCCCCAAAGGCAGCAATACCATTGAACTTTCTGAAAAGCCCGGAACTCTCTGGACCAAGCGTTTCGGTACACATGTATGGCTCGGCAATACCCGTTCCGGATTGCAGTTTTTTGTCGGCAGTGAACAATATTATTACCCCAGAAAACGTACCGATTTGTTTGAAATTGTCCGTAATGCTGACGGTACTGCCGATTTTATCGTAAAAATGGTTGTAAAACCGCTTCCCGCTAACGCTCCTGAAGAATTTACTTTGGAATTCGGATTTATTGCAACTCCCGTAAAACCGCTTCCTGACGGTTGGCGTGCTGTCACAATGAGTGCACAGTATGACTCCTTTAAAGGCACAAACCGCGGTAAACTGCTGGTTTACTGGCCCGATGAATGGGCTCAAATCTCTCTTGACCCTGAACCTTATCGCGGTTTGATGAAAGAACGTACTGCTCTTAAAATCAAAAGAGACCGCAAAGAAGGAAGAAAAGTCGTTCCTTACTGGAACCGTCGCCATCTGCCGATGGCTCAAAATCATAAAATCAACCCCGATGCAGAACGAATTTATAAAGAATGGAGTCCTGATCCCCAGCGTTCTCGCGCAGGCCGCTATGAGTGGATGCGATGCTCAGGTAATACTGAATGGGCTGATTATCTTGTCTGGTGTGTTGACCAGTGGGGGGATGTTTTCGGCACTATTGACGGTGCTTATTTTGATGAAATGATTCTTGACCCCAACAAGAATCCTGTTTCCGGCGGCGGTTATACTGACTATGACGGAGAACGCCGACCGACCTATTCATGGCTTGCAGACCGCAATCTTTATAAACGTATTCAATATGTCCTTGCCAAACGCAATGAACATAAACAGCTTTGGAGTATTGCTCACAACTCAGCAACCAGTATGATGGAGATCATGTCTCCTTTTACTGTATTTCTGACCGGGGAACATCTTTACAGCGGATATTTCATTAATGATACTCAATGGCTTCCGCCGGAAAATGACCGATTGTATTATTACAGTTACAGTCTGCCTATGGAACGCGTCAAAGGTGAATTTTTCCATCGTCAGTGGGGTGCAGTTATCGCATGGCTGCCCTGCATGAAAAATCAGCGTGACATTATGACTAAAGTTGAGCCTACCCGTGACCTGATGAGTCGTATTATGCATGCAGACGTTATTTTCTGGCCGCTCTGGTGCAACAGTGGTGAAATTCTGAAAATGGATGAAATCCGCCGTCAATGGGATATCGGCAATAAAGCTGTTGAATTTATTCCTTATTGGGATAATAAAACTGTTACAACTTCAACTCCTGATGTTGTAATCAGTTATTATGACAAAAACGGTGAAAAACTTCTCATCGTCAGCAACCTTGCCCGAAAAGCTCAAACATTTGAAATCAATCTTCCCGCCTGCAGCGGTGTAATTGATGCCGAGAGCAAAAAAGCTGTTGCAGTCAATAACAATAAAATTAAAGTCTCAATAAAACGTAATGACTTTGCAGTGTTTATTGTAAAAAAATAAAAGGTATTTATCATGGCAAAAAAGAATTGGAAAATTATTAATGTTGATGATTTTGTCATATTTAAAGCTTCTGATGATTTCGTCGATGAAGCAAATCGTAAATATGCGGAAAATAATCAGAAAAATCGTGAATATATCGCAACTCATCCTGCGGCAGAACCCAAAATGCACATAAGCGGAACTTTTATCTGCGCTCAACCGCCGAATTACCGCGGTTATCCCATGCTGCATGCAACCGAAGAGGATTGGTTCAAAAAATTTGAACTGCTGAAATCTTTAGGTGTTGATACTGTGCTTTATCAGGCTGCTGTATGGAATGAATTGGAAACAGTTTATTATCCGAGTAAGCGTTTCAAAGATTATCGTCTTTTTGACCAGATAGGCAATGTTCTCAATGCCGCACAACGTTGCGGTATTGATGTTTATCTCGGAGCTTACGGTTCTGTTTCAGGATGGCTGATGAGCAAAGATCCTGCTTTTGTTGAACAGGAAAAACAAAATCACTTTGCCGTACAGGATGAACTTTTTGAACTTTATGAAGGCAAATTCAAAGGTATCTATTTTGCTCCTGAAACAGCTTATCGCGGAGAACGTGATTTTTATACAGAGCAGACACTCAACAGTATTTATCGTGATTTCTGTGACCGTTTGAAAAGACTTCATCCTGAATGTGAAATCGTTATGTCACCTGCAACTAAATATTTTGAAGGCAAATTGCAGGAGATGATTGATTCATGGAATGCAATTCTTGACGGAGTAAAACTTGATATTATGGCTCCGCAGGATTCAATCGGCTGCTGCGGCAATACGCTTGAACATCAGCTTGATACCTTTAAAGTATGGCGTAAGATTTGCGATGATAAAAATATCCGCTTCTGGAGTAATGTTGAACTTTTTGAAAATATTGACTGTTCAATGGTTGATCCGATTATCGCCGCTGACCCGAGACGTGTTGCACACCAGATGAGCAATGCGGAAAAATTTGCAGAAAAACTTATTTCATGGGAAATGATTTTTCTTACAGATGAAAGCAGCGGACCGCGTTCTGTTGAACTGAAGAATTTCTTGAAGAGCTGCAAAAAATAAAATATTGTCTGTTTGACATTTTATTTTTGATATTTATTCAAATGGCTGTCAGGTGTTGGAAATACCTGACAGCCGCAATTTTTATATACGCTTTATTCCCATTGAAGGTAGATAATGAAATTATTTTTTGAAAATAAAAAATTGAGGGGTTTGGGGTATAGTATTTTGCGTAAGCAAAACACGGGGCGTTTCATCGCCTTTTATTTGCTATCGCCTTAGCAAAATCTTAAAGTATATTTTTACAACGGGGTATGCCAATGTGACAGCATATAAAAAGAGAGCTTGCTCTCCCCCAATTGTGGCTAATCCGGCGGAAGATTTGATTGCTCATTCCCTAGCGTTCCACCCGCTTTTATATAGG
>JAZOSO010000223.1:0-5665 GCA_045657185.1 Victivallaceae bacterium
GATGAACTGCGGGAGGAAAGTTCAGACAGTCCCCATACCAGCGCATCCATGCGGTCAGGTGAAGTTGTTACCATTGACGGCACATAAGAGGTCATCTGTTCTTCTGACAGACAAATGCGGCTTGACAATTTGGAATTTGATGATAATGTAAAGGAAGCATGTAAGGAGAAATTAAAAATTAAGAGTCAGTGTGATATTTTTCATTTGTAATTCAGCTTTGTAAAAAAACGGAAAAAATTTTATTTGTCAGATTGTTTTTTTGATTTTTTGCGGTAATTTAAGATTTGTTGATATTTTTTATGAAAGGAAAATTGTTATGAACACAGATTTTTTGTCGGCTATTGATGCCAAACAGGATGAAATCATCAAGCTCGCAGATACGATTTGGGAAAATCCGGAAATTGCTTTTAAGGAGTATAAATCTTCCGCAGCAATAATTTCTTATCTTAAAGAAAATGAATTTGAAATTGAGGATAATATCGGCGGTATTCCCACTGCATTTATTGCTTCATACGGTTCCGGTCATCCCGAAATCGGTTTTATCGCAGAATTTGACGCTATTGCCAATCTGTCTCAGGTTGCACAAGTTGCAGAGCAGAAAGCTGACCCGAATTGTGTTCACGGTCATGCTTGCGGACATCATCTTTACGCAGGCGGTGCAGTTGCTGCGGCTCTTGCTGTTCAGAATTATCTTAAGAAAACCGGCAAAAAAGGAACAGTTAAAGTTCTCGGCTGTCCCGGAGAAGAGGGCGGCAGCGGCAAGGCTTATATGGCTCGTACCGGTGTTTTCCGTTCGCTCGATGCTGCAATGGGCGGACACCCTGAATGTATGTGGGCAGTACGCACCAGACCTTCGCTGGCATGCTGTAATATTCTTTATCGTTTTGACGGCAGAGCGTCTCATGCGGGAGCGTCTCCGCATTTGGGCCGCAGTGCATTGGATGCAGTTGAGCTTATGAATGTGGCTGTAAACTTTTTGCGTGAGCATATTCCTTATGACAACCGTGTGCATTATGCTATTACTGATGCAGGCGGTATCGCTCCCAATGTGGTTCAGCCTCATGCCGAAGTTATGTATATGATGCGTGCCAAAGATAATGCTGATTTGAATGCACTTTGCAAGCGTGTTCATAAATGCGCCGAAGGTGCCGCTCTTGCAACAGAAACAACATTCAGCAGTGAATTTCATTCCGCAAGTTCAAATTTGATTACTATTTCAGTTTTGCAGAAAAATCTCTATAAAGCGATGGCTTCAATTCCGCTGCCTCAGCCCGATGCTGATGATATTGCTTTCGGCAAAGCGATTGCTGACGCTATCGTTGACAGAAAAGCTGATGCACCTCTTTATCCGACTGAACTTCTGCCGCTGCCTGATGTAATTGCACCGCATTTCGGTTCAACTGATACCGGTGATGTCAGCTGGAATTGTCCCACTGTACAAATGCACGTCGGCTGCTGGGTGCCTGGAACTCCAAACCACGGATGGCAGACTGTTGCACAGGGTAAAAACGGTTTTGCCCGCCGCGCCATGCTTTATACCGGCAAGGCTCTTGCTCTGGCGGCAATTCAGCTTTTTGAAGAACCTCAGCTCCTTGAAGAGGCAAAGAAAGAACATCTTGCCAAAACAGGCGGCGTTTACGAACCTGCAATGCCAGCAGATGTTATGCCGCATTTGTAATAGCTGTATAATTTGCAAGTTTAAAAAATTTGAGAATAGCGGAATTTTCCGTTATTCTCATTTTTTTACGGATTTGTGAGTAAAAGTAAGTTTTACAAGTTTTTTTATTTCAAGGTTTTTCGCATTTTTTCGCATTTGCTCTTGACATTTTCAAGTTTTATATTATATTATGCAATCGTTCAAAAACTGAAAAACAGAGACTGTTAAAGTCTCTCAACTCTTTAATAATGAAAGGAGTATGATTTTTAGGAAACTTTTGAGTGGAAAATATTGATTTTTTGTGATTTTTTGACAGCGGCCGGGGGCGGACAAAGAAAAAAAGGGGGATAATGCAAATTATAGAGTTGTGCTGTTCCGAAAAAATGACATATCTTCAAGAGAAAGTTCTGCAAATCATAGCTCTCTCTTCAGGATATGTCAAAAATCCAAAAAAGCCAATCTTTTTCATTTATCAGAAAAAAACAGGTTCAAATCCGTTTGACGGCGGCTTTATAAAATTCATTTGTTGATTGCATTGAGGAAAAGATGCAGTTGCTTTTGTTTTTTTATTCAGTTTGCGTCAATCAGGTTTTTATTCAGGATTTTTTCATTCGGCGATGCCGTCTGTTTCTTTTCATGCTCCGCAAAAACGAAAGGTCTTATTATGACAGCAGAAAAGAAATTTGTCTATTTCTTCGGCGCAGGCGCGTCCGAAGGAACCGCTCAGATGCGTGACCTTCTCGGCGGTAAAGGTGCCAACCTCGCCGATATGGCTTCACTCGGTCTCCCCGTCCCCCCCGGCTTTACCATCACCACCGAAGCATGTGCTGAATACGGCGTTATCGGTAAAGAAAAGCTTTTTGAAAAAATCACTCCCCAGATCAAAGCCGCTCTCAAACGCCTTGAAGAAGCTACCGGAAAAACTTTCGGCAAAGGTCCTCAGCCCTTGCTCGTTTCCGTCCGTTCAGGCGCAGCTGCTTCCATGCCCGGTATGATGGATACCATCCTCAACCTCGGTTTGAATGAAGAAACCTGCGAAGCTATGATTGCTCTTACCGGCAATGAACGTTTTGTTCTTGACTCATACCGCCGCTTTATCCAGATGTTCTCAGATGTTGTTCTCCATGTCAATTTTGATGATTTTGAACACGCTCTCGAAGCTGCTAAAAAAGCTAAGAATGTCAAACTTGATACTGAACTTGATGCCAACGACCTCCGCAATTTGATCGTTGAATACAAAAAAATCGTCAAAGCCGCTATCGGTCAGGACTTCCCCTCCGACCCGATGGAACAGCTTTTCCGCGGTGCACAGGCTGTTTTTGACTCCTGGGACAATCCCCGCGCTATCCGTTATCGTCAGCTCAATGATATCCGCGGCTTGCTCGGTACTGCTGTTAATATTCAGGCTATGGTTTTCGGTAACTCCGGTGAAAATTCAGCTACCGGTGTTGCTTTTACCCGTGACCCCTCGACCGGTGATAATGAATTTTTCTACGGTGAATTTCTTATCAATGCTCAGGGCGAAGACGTCGTTGCCGGTATCCGTACTCCCCAGCAGATTACTGTCAAAGGTTCCCGCAAATGGGCTGCTTCTCAGGGGGTTTCCGAAGAAGACCGCGCTGCAAAATATCCTTCATTGGAAGAAGCTATGCCTGAATGTTTCAAACAGCTTGACGCTATCCGTGTCAAACTTGAAAATCACTACAAAGATATGCAGGACCTTGAGTTCACTATTGAAAACGGTAAACTCTACATGCTTCAGACCCGTAACGGCAAACGCACTGCCGCTGCAGCTGTCAAAATCGCTATTGACCTCGTAAATGAAGGCCTTATTGATGAAAAGACTGCTGTTTTGCGCGTTGAACCCCAGCAGCTTGACCAGTTGCTGCATCCTGTTTTTGTCAAATCTGCCGAAGCCAAAGCTGAAAAACTCTGCGTCGGTCTTCCCGCAAGCCCCGGTGCCGCTACCGGTCAGGTCGTTTTCTCTGCTGAAGATGCTGAACGCTGGGCAGATGCAGGACATCAGGTTATCCTCTGCCGTATTGAAACCAGCCCCGAAGATATCGGCGGTATGCACGTTGCACAGGGTATTCTCACTACTCGCGGCGGTATGACTTCACACGCTGCTGTTGTTGCCCGCGGTATGGGCCGCTGCTGTGTTGCCGGCTGCGGTGATATTGAAATTGATTACGAAGCAAAAACTTTCATCATCGACGGCAAAGTCATTAAAGAAGGTGATTACATCTCTCTCAACGGTTCAACCGGTGCTGTTTATCTCGGTAAAGTTGAAACTGTTGCTCCCGAACTTTCCGGTCCTTTCGGCGACATCATGAAACTCGCTGACAAATACCGCAAACTCGGCGTCCGTACCAATGCCGACAATCCTCATGATACTGAAGTTGCTGTCCGTTTCGGCGCAGAAGGTATCGGTCTCTGCCGTACTGAACACATGTTCTTTGAAGGCGACCGCGTCAAGGCTTTCCGCCGCATGATTCTCGTTTGCGAAAAAGTCAAACGCATCAAAGAAGCTATGGAAGTCCGCAGTGTTAATGAACTTCTCGGCAAAATCACCCCCGCTGATGAAGGTTATGATGATGTCATGCAGTTCAAAGCTGCTCTTGACAGCTTGCTGCCTCTCCAGCGCGGCGACTTTGAAGCTATGTTCAAAGCTCTTGACGGCCGTCCCTGCATCATTCGCTTCCTTGACCCCCCGCTGCATGAATTCCTGCCCCATGACGAAAAAGGTCAGGCCGAAGTCGCAGCTGAACTCGGCACCACCGTTGAAAAAGTCCGCAACGTCGTTGCCGCTCTTCACGAAATGAACCCCATGCTCGGTCACCGCGGCTGCCGTCTCGGTATGTCTTATCCCGCAGTTACTGCCATGCAGGCCCGCGCTGTCGCTGAAGCCGCAGCAAAGGTTAAAGGTTCAAAACCCGAAATCATGATCCCCCTCGTCGGCAATGTTAAAGAACTTGCAGCTCAGAAAGCTGTCGTTCTTCAGACTATCGCTGATGTCGAAAAAGAACAGAATGTCAAACTCGATATCAAGATCGGTACCATGATTGAAGTTCCCCGCGCCGCTGTCACCGCTGACAAAATCGCTACCGAAGCTGAATTCTTCTCATTCGGTACCAACGACTTGACTCAGATGGGTTGCGGTTTCTCCCGCGACGATGCCGGTAAATTCCTCGGCGACTATGTCAAATGGGGTATCTACGATTATGATCCCTTCCAGGTTCTCGATACCGAAGGCGTCGGCGAACTCGTTCGTATCGCTGTCGCCAAAGGCCGCGCCACCCGCAACGATATCGTTCTCGGTATTTGCGGTGAACACGGCGGTGAACCCAAAACTGTCGCTTTCTGCCACGATGTCGGTTTGAACTACGTCTCCTGCAGCCCCTTCCGCGTGCCCATCGCCCGCCTCGCTGCCGCTCAAGCCGCTCTTCGCGCTGAGAAGTAAGTTTTTTTCAGGGGGCGGAAAAACTTTTTTCTTGATTAAAAGAAAAAATTTTTTTCCTCCCCCCTGAGACCCCCCGCCTTTTCAAAAAAGAAAAGGGTATTGGGGATATATTTTAAAAAAAAAGCTCTGTCGTAACTGGCGGGGCTTTTTTATTTGTTTGCAGTTGAGGCTGGTAAATGCGATAGCAAATATAAAGGCGGGTGGAACGCCTTTTCTTCCTCCCCGCACCCCTCCATCTTTTTCCAAACCTTTTCAGGTAAAAACAGCGTATATATTATGCAAGCTCTGTCGTAACTGGCAGGGCTTTTTTATTTGTCTGATTTGGGGGAGGGCAATGTGTCGATAAATAAAAAGACGATTTCTACTGTTACAAAAAGATTTAATAGAACAAATGAAAAATATCAAAAAAAATTTTTTTTAGATTTGTAATATACTCAATACTGATTATATTATAAACATGACATAGAACGGATTACAGGAAGATTCGTGACTATGCAAACACACACAAAAAAAGGAATTAACAATGAAAAACAACCTCAAAAAACATG
>JAZOSO010000224.1:0-19687 GCA_045657185.1 Victivallaceae bacterium
GCGAGAAATCCGAAGAACCCACCACCGAAGCGGGAACTGAATTCATTGACGGCTGCCCTTCCCGCTGTGTTGACCTTTCTCCCGCTGAAGTTCAGGCAAAACTTGATGCAGGAGTGCCTTATGTCATCCGTCAGAAAATTGACCGTTCAGGCACAGTTACATTTCACGACCTCGTTTTCGGCGATATCACCATTGAAGCAAAAGTCCTTGATGACCAAATTCTTATCAAACAGGACGGCATGCCGACATATAACTTTGCCAATGTTATTGATGACCATCTGATGCAGATAACCCATGTTGTCCGCGGTTCTGAATATTTGTCAAGTACCCCCAAATACAATCTGCTCTATCAGGCTTTCGGCTGGGATATTCCGCAATATGTGCATCTGCCGCTTATCATGGGCAGAGATGCAGAGGGAAATGTTTCCAAACTCTCAAAACGCCACGGCTCAGTCAGTTTTGAAAATCTCGTTGAAGAAGGATTTTTGCCTGAAGCCATTATCAACTACATCGCTTTGCTCGGCTGGTCGTCAAAAACTGACCGTGAAATTTTTTCACTTGCCGAACTTGCCGAACTTTTCAGTGTTGAAGGCTTGAATAAAGCCGCCGCTATTTTTGACTATGACAAACTGCGCTGGATGAACTCAGAATACATCAAGCAGATGAATTTTGAAGATTTCAAAGCAAAAGCCGCAAAATTCGCTCCCGCCGAATTTGCCAAACTTGAAAAAGTCTGGGACAAAGTCGCATCACTTTTGCAGTCCCGTCTGGAAAACTTTACCGACATTCCTTCAATGATTGCTTTTCTGATTGAACAGCCCGCTTATGAAGTCGAACTTTTCAACCACAAAAAGAATAAAGCTACCCCCGAAAGCGCAAAAGAAATCATCTGCGATGTCATGCCCGAATTTGAAAAATGCGAAAATTGGAACGCAGAATCTCTGACTGCAATCCTTATGAATTATGCTCAGACAAAAGAACTCAAAGTCGGCAAAGTCATGTGGGGTGTCCGTATCGCTCTTTCAGGTCAGTCAGTCACCCCCGGAGGCCCCGGAGAAATTATGGAAATCATCGGCAAAGAAGAAGCTTTTGCCCGCTTGAATGCCGCTCTTGCCAAAATCGGGTGATTGCATGACACAGCCTGCAGCTCCTGTTTCGGCATTTGAGTATGCCATGAAAATTCTTTCAAAACGCTCATACGCCGAATCAGAGGTGCGAAACAAACTCAAAAAAAAGAACTATCCCACAGAAGCAATAGAAAATGCTGTCGCAGAATGCAAGCGGTATTCTTTTATCAATGATGAAATGTATGCCCGCGATTATGCCGCAATTCTCAATGCCAGAGGATGCGGCAAATTGCTTATACGCCGCAAACTTGTCATGCTGAAGATAGACGAAAATTTTATTGAAGCGGCTCTTGCGGAAACCGCAGACAGTGAATTTGAGGCGGCAAAACGCTCTTTTGACTTCAAAATGCGCATGCTGGAACGGGAGAAAAATCCTTTTAAAAAGAAGCAGAAACTTTATGCTTTTATGGTTAACCGCGGATATTCATTTGACATAATCCGCCGACTGCTGGATGATGTTGATGTGAATATGGAGAATGATTGTAATGAATAAAAAATTTATCGGTTATTTTACTGCAGTTGCAGCGGCTGTGACATTCGGCCTCAATCCGCTTTTCGGGCTGAAACTCTACGCAAACAACCTCTCATCTCCGACAGTGCTGTTTTACCGCTTTATGATGGCGGCATTTTTCCTTGCAATGCTCATAATTTTTCAGAAAAAAAGTTTTATCATTCCCAAAACTCACATTCCAATGCTCATTATGCTGGCATTGTGTCTGGCAGGAACCTCACTCGGACTTTTCTGCAGTTTCCAGAAAATGGATGCCAGTATTGCCTCGACTCTGCTATTTACTTATCCTGTTTTAGTAGCAGTTATCATGGCTGTTATTTTCAAAGAAAAAGTAACTTTTCAAATTATTCTGAGCATACTTTTGTCACTGGCAGGGGTTGGTGTTCTCTGCAAAACATCTGATGGTGCAATAATCAATCTTGCGGGGCTGGCTCTGGCACTTTTATCCGCCTTTGCTTATGCTGTTTATATTGTTATTGTCAAAAAATCAAAACTGCGCGAACTTGAACCTGAGGTAATGACTTTTTATACCATGCTGCTGTCGCTGCCCTGTTTTATTCTGACACCGGGATTTGAATTTGCAATACCTCTAAAAAGCGAAGTTCTGCTGAATTTGGCAGGGCTGGCGTTTTTTCCCGGATTCCTCTCATTGTATATGACTGCGGTAGGATTAAAATACATCGGAGCGACTCAAACTGCAATTCTCGGAGCCTTGGAACCTATGACCGCAGTATGTATAGGAGTAATCGTTTTTCATGAAAATTTCACCTGCCGTCTGGCTATCGGATTGGTACTTATTCTTACTTCAGTGGCAATTGTTATTTTATCAGGAAGAAAAACGGAGGAAAGTTTATGATAAAAAAATTGCAGCAAATAATGGACTTGCATGTTGCTCAAGGTGACGAATGCGGATGTCAGCTGGTAATTTACCGCAACGGCGAACTTATCTGTGACCTGTTTTCCGGATATCTTGACGAAAAACGCAATATTAAAGTTGACAGCAAAACACTTTTCCCTGTTTTTTCCGCCGGAAAAAGCATTATGACCACACTTTGCCATATATGCGCAGAAAAAGGTTATCTCAAATATGATGCTCCCGTAACTGACTATTGGCAGGAGTACGCTCAAAACGGCAAACAAGATACATGTGTCTGGCATTTTCTTACTCACCGCGCCGCCATGTGGGATTTTCCTGCCGATATTGAGTATGCCGACCGTTACAACTGGGAAAAAGCATGTACTGCACTGGAACAAGCTCCGCTCCTCGGAAAACTTGGCGGCTTCCACGAATATCATGCTTACACATACGGAATTCTTGTCGGGCGTCTGCTGGAAAAAGCCGTCGGCAAACCGATACGGCAGATATTGAAAGAATTTATACTTGATGTATTGGAAATAGATGACTTTTTCTGGGGCAATCCGGACATGAAAGAAAAAAATATTGCCCGAATAGTCCCATTTATGAACGATGACAATACCCCAAACTGCAATGAATGGCTTGAAATAAATAAAAAAGAATATCTTTTTGACGGTCTTAATCCATCCGTAAACACAGCTGCCGCAGCCTCTGCTCTGGCAAAAATCCATGCGTCTCTGATAGGCAAAGGATACAAAAATATCCGCTTGCTCTCCGATGAAACTATTGAAAATGCAGTAAAAATCCGCCGCCATGCAGCTTATCCGATACTGCCTGATGAATGGGACAAGTTCGGACTCGGCTACATCGTAAGCGGAACGGAACCGCCGTGGAGCCGCTTTTTCGGGCAGGCGGGAGCATGCGGAGCTGAAGGTTTTGCCGACAGAGAAACTCTATATGCCGTCGGTTTGACCCGCAATCAGCAGCTCAAAACAGACCCTGTCTATCCGCTTCGCGATGCGATTTCAGACGCACTCGGCATACCGCACAGAATATGGTAAAATAAAACAATTCCGAAGGGAAAAACTGCTTTATTATGGCTGTTTCGCTTAAAGATATTTCAAGAGTGACTAATATCAATACATGTTCTATTTCTCAAGTATTGAATAATCATCCCAAAGCGATGACTCTGCGTCCTGAAACCAGAGAAAAAATCATTGCCGCCGCCAAAGAACTCGGCTACTGCAAAAATGAAATGGCTGCTTCAATTTCAGGAAAAAACAGCAAAATCCTTATCTTTATCACTCAACCTATGGGCAGTATTGAATATACAGGTCTTATCCAGAACGGAATTTTGAACACTGTATGCGAACGCGGCTATACAACTATCGTTTACCGCCTTGAAAATATGAGTCAGAAGGAAATTATTTCCAAAATCATCGGCTGGCGTGCCGCAGGTGTGATATTTCATGTTTCAAGGAAACAGACAGTTGCAGAAATCATTGAAGCCCTTGACAAAAATTCAATCCGTTACGGTTTTGTAAACTTGAGCAATCCAAACGGTATCGGAGTCACCTCAAACGACTGTTCGGGAACAGCTGAGGCGGTTGGGTACTTAAAGAAAAAAGGACACCGAAAAATCGCTCTGGCAAGAAATAATATCAAAGACGATATCGAGTATGATGTGCGCCGCAGACAGGGATATCGTGACGGGCTCGCGGAATTTTTTCCGCAGCAGAATGAAATTATTTTCAACATACCCGCTTACGGGGAAGAAAATATCAAAGATTTTTTACAGCAAACAGTTACAGCAATCATCAATGACAAAATTGACGGTGTAATCTGCACAGGAGACAATATTGCTGCGGCATTGAACAATACGGCATTATCAATGGGGTTTCATGTTCCGGAAGATTTTTCAGTTATAGGGTTCGGCAATTCAGTTATTTCAACTGCAGTTTTTCCGCCGCTGACTACAATTTATCAGAATTTTGAGTCTATGGGCGAAGCGGTAGTCAACTGCCTTATTGATATTATTGAGAAAAAATCAGCAATTGACAAATATGATATTATTCAGCCGACTTCAATTATTGAACGCCAATCAGTTAAAGATTTTTTCGCAGTTGAAAACTGAAAATTGTTTAGTTGCTGAATTATTTTTTTGAATTTATTCTCTTTTTTTTCTTGAAAAATAAATATTGTGATGATATATTACCCCGATATTATACAAAAAAATCCAAAACTTAATAAATTATCAAGGAGTTTTATTATGCGTTTTCTTTCAATTGCGGCACTCTGTGCCTCCTCCGCGTTGATTTTCAGTGGCTGTTACAAATATGACAAACCGGCTGCGGCAACTATGGAAAAAGAATTCCAGCAGCGCAAGCGTGACGGTGCTGATGAATTACTTAAAGATGTCAAACTTCTCACTATTGAAAACGCTCAGCGTATTGCTCTTGCCAACAACCCAGACTACCGTACCGCTTACCATTCAGTAGAAGCCGCCCGCATGGTCTATTATCAGGCTTTAGGTGCATTTTCTCCGACTGTTGATGCCAGTTTCAGCATCGGTCAGTCACACAGCCGCCCTGCAGGCTCTTCTGCCTCTTACCGTTATGTCGGCAACTATTCAACACGCACCGGCATCAGTGCCAACTGGGTAATTTTCAACGGATTAGCACGTTACTTCCAGGCAAAAATCGCAAAAACCGCACACAACTATCAGCAGGCAATGGAAGAAGACGCATGCCGTCTGCTGCTCCGCGGGGTTGCTTATGCCTACAACGAAATCATGCTTGCAAAAGAAAACATGCGTATTGCTGACAAAGATATGACATTCCAGCAGGACTGTCTGCGTGAAACCGAACTTAAATACGAAGTCGGTACCGTACCTCTGAGCGAAGTTCTCAACTTCAAAATCAATGTCAACAATGCTATTTCAAAGAAAATCGCCGCAGAACGCACTTATGAAATAGCAACTTACGCTCTCGCAGTGCTGATGGGTTATCCCGAAGGCAAATTCCCCGAATGGGTCAAATTTGCAGAAATCAAAACCGACCTTGACGCTATCATCCCCAAAGTTGAAGTTTATCTCGATACCGCTCTTGCCAACCGCCCCGACCTCCGCGGCATGCGTGACCAGCTCAAAATCGCTGAATATCAGAAATATAAATCATACAGTGCTTTCTCTCCGACCATCTCTGTCTATGCCAATTTTTCATACAGCACATCCACCAGCAACCTCAATGACCACAGAGATAACACCACTGCTGACGATCACACCAGATCTCGCGGTCCCGTCTTTGAATACGGAGCTCAGGCAAACTGGACTCTTTTCAACGGTTTCATCCGTTACAACCAGATGCGTCAGGCTCAGGCAAGCATGGCTGTTGCTGAATTTGCTCTTGCCAGCGCATGGCTCGGTGTTGTTCAGGAAGTCCGTACTGCCCATATCAATTACCTCCAGAGCGTCCGCCAGTCAAAACTCTACGAACAGACACTTAAATACAGTACCGAACAGCGCGACCTCGTTGCCAAAGAATATGAAGCAGGTACTATCGGTATCACCCGTTTGAACGAAGTACAAAAGGAACTTGTTGATGCAGAAGCAACTTTGGCAAGTTCATACATCAATACCAAAAACGCACTCGTTCAGCTTGAAGCCGCCGCAGGCGTCATAAGCTCAAATTATAAACGTCTTACAGGCGATGAAAATGCCAAAACTACCGCACTTGATACCGACAAAACTGAAGTTATCAAAACTCAGGAAAAGTCTATGCCGACTCTTCCTGTCAACCCCTCCGAAAAATAATATGTCCTTACCGGTCAAATATACTGTCAAAACATACGGTCATGATGTTTTAAAACAAAAAGCATCTCCAATTGAGAATATTGATGCGGAAACCATTCAGCTTGCCGCAGACATGATTACAGAAATGAACCGCTTTGACGGAATCGGTCTTGCCGCTCCGCAAATCGGTCTCAGTAAACGCATAGTTGTCCTCGGTGTTCCTGATTCTGAAGAAAGCAATGCAGGAACGCCCGGTGAAGCTCTGCTGCTCCCCCGTATGCCGCTGGCTCTTGTAAACCCTGAAATAATTGCCTGCAGTCAAGATGAGTTTGCATACGATGAAGGATGTCTCAGCGTCCCTGAAATTTTCGGTCCGGTCATCCGTCCGGCCTCAGTTATTATGCGTGCGCAGCTGCTTGACGGCAGTACCATTGAATGTGAATGCGGCGGCTTGCTCGGCCGTTGTATTCAGCATGAACTTGACCATCTTGACGGTTATCTTTTTGTTGACCGCATGACTGAAGATGCCCGCAGAAATATTGAATTCAAACTTTTCCGCTTGGAGAAAAACGGCAAAAAACGCAACTTTGAACGAATATGCAAGAGATAAAAAAAACATCTTTCATTAAAGCAGTTTCCTCTGTATGCGTTACAAGGGAAATATTCATCCGTCTCAAAAATCAAAGTCTCTGGCACACATTTCTGCACCTCTTTTTCTTCTCCTTTTTGTGCAGTCTGTTCATTGTCATTGCAGGACATGAGACAATGCTTGATAAAATTGAAAAGCCGCTTGACCTTTTTGAATCACATACCGGCGGTATCGTTTATTCCATGGGCTGCATCTATCCTGCAAAAGAACAGGACAAAGCCTTTGAAGTCATGCTGTCCCCCCGCATGAAACTGGTCTATTCACCTAATCTGCAAAATTTCAAAAGCAGCTGGATAAATAAAGACGGCACCACTATTTTGTGGTTCCCTGCTTTCTGGTGCGTAACATTGACCGCATCGGGGCATAAAACAATAAAAACATTTTCAGGCTATCCCGACTCATCCATGCAGGATATGACTGAACATGAAGATTTTGACGACCTTGAAGAATATCTTGAAAAACGGGATAAAGACAGCAAAAAAGATAGCCGCAAGAGAGATTTGCGTTCATGGCATGTCAACCGCATTGAAATTGAAAGAGTTTATATCGGCGGACTGTTCTTTTACTTCTGGTTTGAATTCGGCATACAAACTGTATTTCTGACCCTGCTTTTCAGCATATTTTACCGTTACATCGGCGGAAGGGGCATAACAAAACTCAGCTTCCGTGAAATTTTCTGTTCCGGATTTTATGCGTCAATCCCGGCGATGATAGTAGCATCATTCTTTCCTGTTTTTGATTTGCCGTTTTTCCGTTTTGAAACGATTTTCATGATAGGCTATGTCATTTATTTTATGGCAGTTCTGAATTATCTTGAGCGTGCCGCAAATCAAAAAAACTATTCCCCTCAACAAGGAGATTAATTTATGGATAAAAACTTTTTTAAAACTCCCGTATGGTATTCTGCTCTGGCATCAAAAACTTTTCTGACAACTTTTGTACAGCTCCGCAAGGAAGCAGTGCAGGCATTGGCTGACGGAGTTGCAGAAGATGACGACCCGCAATCTCCCGTAAATATTGCCATAGCTGACCTGAAAGAGGCAATGGGGAACTTTTTAGGAAATTCTTTTGTTTCTGTTGACAACTGTGCGCCTACTGATACCGAACGCTTCCTCAACAAACACGGAGCAGTCCACTCTGCAAAATCCGCCTGGAAAGTTTTGGCTTCAAGTCAAAAAGTAAGAGAAAGCGCAGCCGCCGGTGAAGTTGAACATATCTGTATCCGTCCCTACCGTCACATGAACCGCACCAGAGAGTTCCGTTTATTCATCTATGAAGGCAAACTTTCGGCAATGAGCCAGTATTATCTGATCCGACACTTCCGCCGTCTTGAGGGACTTAAAAATAAATTCTGGGAAAAGGCGGAAAAATTTATTGACGAAATCATCTGGCAGCTGCCGGTGAAGACTTTGGTTATTGACATATATTTCACCTCAGATGATGAAATTATGATTGTTGATCTCAATCCTTGGGGTATGCCCACTCAGCCGCTGATGCTTGATACATGGGATCGGGACTGGAGCAATCCGGCAGGTATTGTACTGATGCCGCCGCCGATTTCTATTTCCGGAGATGTCAATATTTCTTTTTGATTTTTTTGTTCAAAAATTTGACATTTTACGACTTTGGTTTATATTAAAGCGTTGTTCAGTACGGGGAAGACCATATCTCCGATATTGATCTTGAGTTTTAATCACGAACCGAAGGCTATGCATTGAGTTGCATCATACATTGTCCGTGATACCGCTTTTCATCCGGCGCGGCTTGGCGTGGAAGAGGCGGTATTGATATTTGAAGACGACACCGGAAACCTTTCCCCAAGAGATTGGCGTTGAAAAGTTTTTACAGAGTTTTCTCTTGTTTTTGCTTTATGCAGTTTTCAGCTGCGGCATGTTGAAACATGCTGATTTCATGGAGCAAGATTTCCGTTGCCGAACTTTTAAACGGTATTGCTTACCGGGAAAGGCAGCTGAACATGTTTCAGATATTTTACAAAGATGATGATAATTTGCGTCAACTGAGAAATATTCAGCCCGGCGCATGGGTAAACATCACTGCTCCGTCAGGTGCTGAAGTTGAAGCCATCAGCAAACTTCTCAATATTCCTTTGAGCATGCTTACCGACCCGCTTGACGAAGATGAACGCTCCCGTATTGAAATCGAAGATGACTATTTGCTCATATTGCTCCGCGTACCGTATTTTGTCGGCGAAGAGGGCGTCCCGTTCAAAACTGTTCCGCTCGGTATCATCTACGGCAAGGATTTTGTCGTAACTGTCGGTGCGCGCAACCCCGCTATCATTCAGGACTTTATTCAAGGCAGAGTAAAAAACTTTGTTACTACCAACCGTGAAAGATTTATTTTCCAGATATTCTACCGTGCTGCACTGCTCTTTTTGAATTATCTGAAAGAAATCAACATCCGCAGTCACGAAATTGAGCTTGAACTCCAGCATGCCGTCAGTAATAATGAACTTATCCGTCTGCAATTGCTTGAAAAGAGTCTGGTTTACTTCACTACAAGTCTGAAAGCAGATGAAATAATGATCGGCAGACTTGCCAATATCCGTCAATTCAAAGTTTCCGAAGACGACGAAGATTTGTTTGCTGACGTCAGCGTTGAATACCGTCAGGCTCTGGAAATGGCAAACGTTTACAGCAACATTTTGAACGGCATGATGAATACTTTTGCATCTATTATTTCCAATAATTTGAATATGGTCATGCGTATTTTGACTTCGCTTACCGTTATTCTGATGCTGCCGACATTGCTTACAAGCATGTACGGAATGAATGTTGAGCTGCCGATGAAAGAAAACCCCTACGCATTTTATATTATCATGGGGGTAAGTTTGTTTATCTCAATCGGTGCAATTGTAATGATGATCAAAAAGAGATGGATTTAACGGGAAAAATTTAAACAATGATCGAACCGGGAGCAAAAAATTTTTTCACCCGAATACTGTGGCTTATACTCCTTATCGGAGCCTTGACCATGATGTATCAGGTATGGCGTCTCCCCGTGAGAGACTTATCCCAAAGCGAAGGGCTTTTTGCCGCTATCGCCTCAGAGATCATACTTGACCGTCCGATGAGCATGGCGCACGGCGTAGCAATCAAAAATCAGTATTTCCTCTATCCGTGGCTCTGTTCATTCCTGGATAAATATACCGATTGCGGCATGATAAGTGCGTTGCGTTATGTCAACTTGTTTTTTGTCGGATGTACTGCATTGCTGCTGGCACTGGCAGCGGGATTTACCAGAGATTTCAAAGCCGGTATAATCGCAGCGGCAATGTTCTGTGCCAACGGTTATGTTTTCATGCACACATTTAATGCAAATCCGCTGATGATGAGTCTGTTTTTTCTGTTTGCAGCGCATTGCTGCTGGATATATTTCGGGTTCACCCGCGGATGTTGGAATCTGGCATGGGTTACGGGGCTTTTTCTGGTCGGCATGGGCTTTCTTACAGGTGGGATAAGGATACCGATTTACTTTTTTCTGCCGCTTTTTTTCCTGCATCGTCCGCTCAAGGTTGCGCCGAAGCTGAACAAAAAAGGATTTGCTTCAGGCATGATAATACTGGGAATTTGTTTCCTGATTTGGGCATTGCCGTATCTGCTGCACTCCAGAGATTATACATGGAGTTATATACCGCATGATTACCGCGGAATGGGAAATTTTCTTTTAAATATTCTGCTTTCGCCGCTTTATCTTATCGTACTGATGCTGCCGTGGACACTGATAATGTGGATGCCGTTCTGTGTTGCAATACGGCCGCTGGACAAAACTCCGATTTTCAGCCATTATTTCAGAGTTCTTTTTACCGCCAATCTGGTGGTGGTACTTTTCAATCCTTTCAGTGCGATGGAGGATTTCATGTTCGCAGTGCCTCCTCTGGTTCTGCTGTGCGCCTTGAGTTATGATACCGCAGTACGGCGTTATTCCGTTGAAATGCGGAGACTGATACTGTTTTGCGGATACATTATTGCAATTCTGGCGGGGGGGCTTGTGATTTACTGTTTCTGTCCCTATGAAAGTCTGATAAATTATGTAAAATTTCTGCCGCTGGACAAAGGCAAAGAGCTGATTTTCAGTGCAATATTGGCATTTTTCTGTCTATCGATTTGGATTTATCATTACCGCAAACAGGGACAATTGTGGCTGATAATGCTTTTTACCGGTTGTGCCATAGGAATTTTTGCTCAACTCACCTTTATTCCTTTTTACAATGCCGACCGCAGCCGCAGTCAGCTCGGCAATGCAATTTTTCAAGCCATTGAAGCTGACGGAGGCGAAAAAAATGCAGTTATCTGCAAAAACGGAATTCTTGACCTTTACAATGAAGGGCATTACATGCGGAAAAAAATCCGCAAGCTCAATGACCTCGCTGAAATTGACAAAAAAGAACCTGTAATCTACCTGCTGACTATTGATTTTCCGCAATACCCCGCCCGCACATGGAAAAATCTTTTTGAAACGACTTACCGCGGCAGAAAACTTTTCCTCTACCGCGGCGATATCGCAAAACGCAAAGAACTCATCAACCGCCGCAATACGGACTTGAAAAATCAGGGAGGTGACCGATGACAGACCGTAAACAAGTTATTACTTCCCTTTCGCTTGAAGAACTCGCCTCTTCTCTTAAAGAACTCGGCGAACCCTCTTTCCGTGCAAAACAGATATTTGAGTGGATTTACAAAAAAAATGCCTCTTCATGGGATGATATGACCAATCTGCCGAAATCACTGCGTGCTGTATGTGCAGAAAAATGGCTCTTTACTTCCGTAGAAAAAACAACTTCCGTAAAATCCGAAGACGGTACGGAAAAACTTCTCCTGAAACTGAATGACAATGAATATATTGAAATGGTCATAATTCCGGCAGAAGAGCGGATAACTTTCTGCCTCAGCACTCAAGTAGGCTGTCCTGTCGGCTGCCTTTTCTGCGCCAGCGGCAAAAACGGTCTTGTCCGCAACCTCGCCGACCATGAAATACTCGGTGAATTTCAAGCCGGCTGTGCTGAAATCGGCCGACTTCCCGACAACATCGTTTTTATGGGAATCGGTGAAGGATTGCTGAACTTTGAAAATCTGATGTCTGCAATTACCAAAATGACAGATGAAAAATTTTTCGGCATGGGTGTCCGCCGTCTGACCGTATCCACCAGCGGTTTTGTCCCCGGTATGCTCAAACTTGCACAACTCGGCAAAGAAATCAACCTCGCCATCTCTCTTCACGCCCCTGATGATGAATTGCGCGCACGCATAATTCCGTCAAAACTCCGCTATCCCATTGCAGAAATCATGGAAGCCGCCGATATTTACCGCGAAAAATGCAACCGCATGCCGACTATTGAATATACTTTGCTCAAAGATATCAATGATTCCGCCTCATGTGCCAAAGCCCTCGCCCGTATCGCCGGGGAGCATCATACAAAAGTCAACCTTATCCCCTACAACGATACTGATTCTGAATTCAAACGCCCCTCTGTAAATACTATAAATTCTTTTGAAAAAATCCTCCGCAACGCCGATATTGCCGTTTCCGTACGCCGTGAACGCGGTTCAGATAAAGCCGGTGCATGCGGTCAGCTCCGTGCAGAAATTTTAAAGTAAATCATTATCCGAATTGTCCGACATTCCCTGTCAAAGTTTTTTTCAGTCGGACACAGTTGCCGCCGAAGAAACGGCATATTGTAAAATCGTAATAAAATTTCTTGCATTTTACAAAAATTATATTATATTATAAGCAATAGTATACATTTAATTTAATCTGTTTACCAAAGGAAAAATTATGAAAGCAGCAGATATACGCAAAAAGTATATTGAATTCTTTGTTTCAAAAGGTCACAAAGAAATCAAAAGTTCCTCACTTATCCCCGATAACGACCCGACCTGTCTGTTCACTACCGCAGGTATGCACCCGCTGGTTCCCTATCTGAGCGGCGAAAAGCATCCCCTCGGCACCCGTCTCACCGACTTCCAGAAATGTATCCGTACAGGTGATATTGATGAAGTCGGCGATCCCGTACATCTGACATTCTTTGAAATGCTCGGCAACTGGTCTCTCGGCGATTATTTCAAAGAAGATGCCATCCGTTTCAGCTTTGAATTTCTTACCGGCAAAGACAATTTGAATATTCCGCTCAACATGCTTGCCTTTACTGTTTTTGCAGGTGATGAAGATGCACCTTTTGACGAAGAAGCCTACAATTTGTGGCAGAGCCTCGGCGTTTCTCCCGACCGTATCGCCAAACTTCCCAAAAAAGACAACTGGTGGGGTCCCGCAGGTCAAACAGGTCCCTGCGGTCCTGATACTGAAATGTTCTACTGGACAGGCGGAGGCGAAGCTCCCGCAGTTTTTGACCCCGCCGACAAACGCTGGGTTGAAATCTGGAACGACGTTTTCATGCAGTATTACAAAAATGCTGACGGCAAATATGAACTCTCCAAGCAGAAAAATGTTGATACCGGTATGGGTCTGGAACGCGTTACCGCCATTCTGCAGGGCAAAAAAAGCTGTTATGAAACAGAGATTTTCGCCCCCGTTTTTGCAGAAATTGACGCTATTTTGAACCGTACCGCTCCTGCTGAACGCACCGCATCTGAACGCATTATCGCCGACCATCTGCGCGCTGCAACTTTTATCATCGCTGACGGCATCACTCCCGGCAAAGTTGACCAGCCCTATGTTTTGCGCCGTCTCATCCGCCGTGCTATCAAAAACGGCAGAAACCTCAACATTGAAGGCAACTTCTGCGCCCGTATCGCCAAAGTTTACATCGACCAGCTCGGCGATGTCTATCCCGAACTCAAAAACAATGAAGCAAAAATTCTTGACGAACTCAGCCGCGAAGAGAAGACTTTTGAAGAAGCTCTGGAAAAAGGAACCCGTGAATTTGAGAAACTTATCGCCCGCGTTCCCGCTCATGTCGTCAAAAAAGTCATTTCCGGCAAAAATGCTTTCTTCCTCTATGAAACTTACGGTTTCCCTGTTGAATTGACTGCCGAAATGGCTGCCGAAAAAGGCTTTACTGTTGATATGGAAGGCTACAAAGCAGCTTACGAAAAACATCAGGCTCTCTCCCGTCAGGGCGCAGAACAGAAGTTTAAAGGCGGTCTTGCCGACCACTCCGAAGAGACAGCAAAACTTCACACCGCAACTCACCTCTTGCAGGCAGCTCTGAGAAAAGTTCTCGGAACTCACGTCTGCCAGAAAGGTTCAAACATCACCGCAGAACGACTCCGTTTTGACTTCTCACATGAGGAAAAAATGACTCCCGAACAGATTGCCGAAGTCCAAAGACTCGTCAATGAAGCAATTGAACGCAAACTTCTCGTTATCTGTGAAGAAATGGCTCTTGAAGATGCTCAGAAATCCGGCGCAATGGGACTTTTTGAAAGCAAATACGCCGAAAAAGTCAAAGTTTACACCATGGGTGATGTCAGCAAAGAAATCTGCGGCGGTCCTCATGCTGAAAACACCGGAGATTTGGAAGGTTTCAGAATCCTCAAAGAAGAAAGCTCCAGCCGCGGTGTACGCCGTATCAAAGCTGTAATCGGTAAACAGCAGTAATTTTCGCAGGTGACGCCATGAAAGATGATGATATTCTTATTTCCAATTCGGGAAGTGTTTACAATATCAAGGTTAAGGGACGGGCAAATTTTGAATACGCCGTCCCCCTGCGTCACTTCGCCAACTGCATGAGCAGCGGTATTGAACTTATCCGTATTGAAGCATCTGAATGTACTTTCATGGACAGTACATTTATGGGTGTTCTCGCCATGATCGGCATGAAAGCAAAAACATTCCGGGCCTCAGTTGAGATCCATTGCATGGAACCGCCTGTACGCGCATTGCTCAAAGGGCTCGGCGTTGACCGTCTTTTTACCTTCTGCGATGCTGCCGGCGGTATTACTGTTGAGTCTTGGAATAATGTTCTGCCGCAGAAAAAAAATGCTTTGACAACAGCGGAAACGGTTTCCGAAGCTCACAAAACTCTGGTACAGGCAGACGAAAGCAATGCCGCAAAATTTGATGCAGTCATCAAATTTGCAGATGCCGATATTGAAAATCTGAAAAAAAATCAAAACTGATTTAATATTCATCGGGAGGTGAAAAATGAGAAGAATCTGTACACTTTTATTTATGTTCACTTTCCTGTTTGTTCAGGGGGCTGAATTAACTGCTGAACAGTTTTTCCGCATGGTTCAGGACGCATCAAAATATAACGGTTCCACCTACGGAGTGCTTGAAGGAACAGCATCGCATGTACGCCGTGAAAAAGGTAAAAAAATCGTTGAAGAATATCCCTGTTTCATGGCGGCAGTCATCACCCCCGGAAAATCAATCACACAGATTATTGTCAATAATAATGAGGGGTACCTCGTCGGCAGAGTCGCCAATACAAGCACTTCTGTCCGTTCTCTGGGCAAAAAAGCTGACATCATGCAGCGTATCGGTATTTCTCCGCGTGACCTCTCCATGAGCTTTCTTGACGGCAAACTTATAAAGGAACTGCCGTCTGAAACATTGCGGATGGTCAACTGCCGTGTACTTTTGCTCAAGTGTGAAAAACCCGCAGAATGGTGCAGAATATATGTTGCAAAAGATTATTTCTTTGTGCTTAAAGCTGAATTTTTCACCTCTGAACCGAAAGAGAGAGACAAGCCCGTCCGTACTCTTGAAGTTGACTCTTTCGCACAGAAAAACAAATTGTACTATACCCGTTCACTGGTACTTTCCGGTGCGGGATGGAGAACGGATATTTCTTTTGATCGTGCCGATATGAATTTTTATGACCCGTCAAGCACAAAATCGGTGTTCCGGAGCTTGAAATGAGGGTAATTTTTTTCCTGTTCGTACAATTTATTCTTTTGCTTGCCGAACTTGCGGCAGGAACTGCAGGGATATATCTGCCGCTGTACTGGATGGGATTTTTTTATTTTGCCTGTGCGCGATACAGTGCCAAACTGATTCTTCCATTGGGATTTATAAACTGTTTTATTATTGATCTGGTGCTTTTTTACCGGACTCTGATGCCTGACCTTTTCATGTTTCTGCTGTTACTGTATGTGCGTCAAAGGTACAGTGAATTTTTACGCCGTTCGGAATGGTACGGCGGTCTTTTCGGGATATGTGCAATTTTTGCCGGATATTTTCTGCAATTTGCATCAATTTTCACAATGCGTGATTTTTCATTTACAGCACTGATAAATACAGCGGCATTGATGATAACTGCCGCTCCGTTCGGATATCTTATCCAAGTTATGCTGATATATTTTCTTGACAGCATGCAAAAAAAGATGAAATTTGAAAGTTCTTTTGTTGTTCAGAGCAAAGAAAATCAAAATTCAATTTACCGCCGCAACAGGAGATTTACCGATGATTGATGAACGGATCAAACGGAGAATTTTTATAATCGGCGTAATTTTTGTTCTGCTGACGGCATTGCCTGTAATTACGCTTTTTCAAAAGCAGGCGGATTTTCAGGGTTATAACAAAAAAATACTGCACCAGTCAGTCCGTAAAATCCGAATTCCCGCCCGCAGAGGCAGAATTTATACTGCGGATTACAAAGTTATTGCCGATAATCAGATAACTTTTGACCTGCTTTTGTACATCCATGAAATCCGTGCAGCAGGCAGAGATGCCACTGCTATCAAAGTCGAAAACGCCATTGAGGAAATGGCTCAGCTGCTCGGCAGAGAAAATACTTTCAGCCGCAAAGATATCCTGCGCCACCTGAACTGGTACCCCGGACTGCCGCTCAAAGTTTTTGCTGACCTCAATGAAAAAGAACGCGGTATCGTCAATGACCAGCTCTCGGATTTGCAGGGCTGGGCTCTTGAAATTGACGCAAAACGGGTTTATCCATATAAAAATTTTGCCTCGCACATTATCGGTTACACCCGCAAATCCGACCCCGCATCAGCATCTGACAGACGGGAATTTTCTTATTATATTTCAGATTATGAAGGCAAAGCGGGACTGGAAAAAGTTTTTGACACTATAAATATGAAGGATTTTCCGACTTTGCGCGGGTTGCGCGGCAAGCCCGGCTACTCTCTGGTTCAGGTCAATAACCTCGGTTATGTACATCATTCACTGGTGGAGGAAATAGCCCCTCTGCACGGCAATCATTTGATTTTGAATTTGGATTTTAAAGCTCAGAAAAAAGCTCAAAGTGTTCTTCAGGGCGAAAAAGGCGCACTTGTACTGGTTGATGCCGATAACGGGGATATACTGGCAATGGCGTCTAATCCGAATTATGATTTGAGCCGTTTCTCCCCGAAACTTGAAGAGAAATATTATCAGCAGCTGTTAAAAGACTCCCGCCGTCCGCTCGTTCCTAAAGCAATTTCAGGAACTTATTCTCCCGGTTCTGTGCTCAAAGTTCTTACCGCACTTGCCGCACTCGAAAACGGCATGTCTGCCGAAAAAATAATCAACTGCGACGGCTATACTGAAATCGGAAATACAAAAATTCATTGCACCTCCTACTGGTACGGCGGGCATCGGGATATAAACTTATTTACCGCTCTGGAAAAGTCATGCAACGATTATTTTATTGAGTCCGGACTCGAACTCGGCAGAGAAAAACTCTGTAACTTCATGCAGAATGCAGGATTCGGCAAAGCCCCGCAGCTGGAACTTTCCTGCGCCGCAGGCATTCTGCCGACAGTTGAAAACAAAAAAAAGATTTACAAAAGTTCACGCTGGACACCTTTTGATACCGCTCTCATTTCCATCGGGCAGGGAATGATAACAGTTTCGCCGCTGCAAATCGCTCTGTACTGTGCCGCAATCGCCAACGGCGGCAAAGTTTACCGCCCGCATCTGGTAAATTCAGTGCTTGACCAACAGGGCAACACTCTTTTCAAACGGCAAATCAATGTTGATTTTGAAATAAAAGCATCCCCCGCTCATTTTGATGCTGTCCGTCAGGGAATGTTTCAAGTCGTCAACTCACCGACCGGGTCAGGACGCAAAGGCAAGATAAACGGTTTTGAAATATACGGAAAAACAGGCACTGCGGAGGTCGGTTCTGCAAAAAACCGCCGCCAGAACACATGGTTTATGGCTTTCGTCAGACATGCAGGAAAAACTTACGCAGCCGCAATGGTAATTGAAGACGGAGAGTCCGGCGGTGCCACTTGCGCCCCGCTAATGGCTGAATTTCTGGAAGATTATCTGTCCCGTTTGAAATAAGAATACACAACAAAAAATAACTGATTTGTCGCAGAAAAAATAAAGCAATAAAATAAAAGGCTGTGTTATAAAAGATGACTGATTTATTGCAGGTGGAGAAGCAAAAACCTTTCCTCAAAAGGTTTTTTCTTCTCCCCCTGCACCCCCTCATCTTTTTCCAAACCTTTTAATTATATTTAACATTTTCTTCAGTCAAATTTATAGAAAATTATTGGAAAGATGATAAAAATAAGTCTATATTCAGTACAGAGCCTAAAATAAAAATACAAATCAAAGGAGGATGTTATGAAAAAGATTTTTCTGTTCGGCAGTATTTTAATTGCAATGGCGGCATTTGCTGCTGAGAAAGCTCCGATTACCCAAATGGCTGTTTTCCCCGATGAGACAGTTTTTACCGTCAGAAAAGCTGAAATTCCGTCAGGCAGTGAGGATTTGAAAATATTTGATGATACACAATTTTTCAAAGGGTCTTTTTCGCTTTGGTCAAAAGATGTGGATTTTACCGTTAAACAGCTGCCGCGCAAACGGTTCAATTCATACATTTACGGCAATTTAAACAACGCTTTTGCCGATAAGAATGTAGTCGTCGTTGTGAAAAACTTTTCAAAAGCAGAGCGTATTGTCAGCGGCAAACTGCTGAAAATTGAAAATCCTGAAAATCCGTACGAAATTCCGTCAGTTATTGCAGTGGAAGACAATGTTTCCAAAAAAGTAACTTATATAAAAGTAAATGATATTGAAAGCATCACTGCTGACAAAGCAGATTTTATGAATGATATTTACTCTGCCCCGTGCTGGATTTTCAGCCGTAAAAACAAACAGCTGCCCCTGTCTTTTGAGTTTTCATATCTGACAAACGGTATTGCATGGCAGAGCGCAATTGAACTGCATCTTGTTTCAAAAGACAAAATGAACATTATTCACAATGCCGTTCTGCGCAACAAAGGAAAAAAATTTGACTGCCCCGATTTTTACCTCGTTTCAGGCTCCCCTGAAATTGCTTCAAAAAATATAATAAGTCTGCTTTGCAGTAATGCCATGCCGCAAATTCAAAAATTCAAATCCCGTGCAGCAAAAAGTAATTTCGCAATGGCAATGAGAGAGTCCGAAATGTTTGATTCTGCAAATACAAATGCAGAAAATTTCATTTCACAAGCAAGTGATGTTTTATACCGCAGTTTGGGCAAAATCGCCATGGACGAAAATGAAAGCCGCCTCATCAAACTGCAGTCTGCATCAAATGTGCCATACAATACTATCGTCAAATGGGATATTCCCGCACAACGCAACACCTACGGGAAAAATATCAGCAATAATACCCGGCAAACTGCATTCAATACTCTGATTTTTAAAAATCTCTGTCCTGCCATGCTTGACAGTGCGCCGATTGCAATTTATGCAAATAACAGACTTATGATGCAGTCAATGCTTGAAAATAATACTCCGGTCAATTCCGAACAGCAGCTCAAACTCTCTGCCGCACAGGGAATTGAATGTAAAATTACAGAAAGCGAACTCCTCAAAAGCCGTATGCAGAATG
>JAZOSO010000225.1:0-8756 GCA_045657185.1 Victivallaceae bacterium
ATACCTGCCTACGAAGATATCGGAGTTACTTATCATCATCCTGAAGTTGAAAATATTTCAACTGCTTTGTCTGCAATTTCAGCGGCAGAAAATCTCCGCAATATCAGCGGCATTGCCATTTATTGCGAATGGGAAATGACAGATAATAAATGGAAAATTTGGCAAAAGTATATAAAATAATCAAACTGTAATGTATATATAAAAAAACAGCGGAGCTTTGAAAACTCCGCTGTTTTGAAATAAGCCGTAAAGTTTAGCGTTTGCTGAACTGGAAGCGACGGCGTGCACCGGGCTGACCGGGCTTTTTACGTTCTTTGACGCGTGCGTCGCGGGTAAGCATGCCGCTGGACTTAAGGGTAGGACGAAGAGCTTCGTTCATAAGGAGGAGAGCGCGGGCGACACCGTGACGGAGAGCGCCGGCCTGACCTGCCATACCGCCGCCGTCAAGATTGGCTGCGATATCGACTTTGCCTTCGTAACCGGCAACAGCAAGAACCTGCATGACGAGGCCGGTGTAAGAAGCGACGGGGAAGTATTCGTTGACGTCACGACCGTTGACGACGATTTTGCCGGTACCGGGAGTCATACGGACTCTGGCGACGGCACATTTACGACGACCGGTGGCACAAACTTCATTAGTATTTTTAGCCATGATTTATTTCTCCACGGTAACTTTGACGGGTTTCTGAGCGACTTGGGGATATTCTGCGCCTGCGTAAACTTTGAGTTTACGGAACTGAGCGCGGCCCAAACGACCATGAGGAAGCATACCCCAAACAGCACTTTTGATGATGCGGGTGGGATCGCTTTCGCGCAATTTCTGAGGAGTGGTTTCTTTCAGACCGCTGCGGTAACCGGTATAGGTCTGATAGATTTTGCGTTCATCTTTTTTGCCGGTGAAGACAGCTTTTTCAGCGTTGATGACGATAACATTAGCACCGGTATCGATGTGGGGAGTATAGGTCGGTTTGTCTTTGCCGCGGAGAGCGTTGGCAATTTTGACAGCGAGACGGCCGACAGGGGCTTCGGAAGCGTCAAAGAGGAGATGTTCTCTTTTGATTTCTCCGACTTTTGCCAGATATGTTTTCATAATTTTACCTTCAAAAATAAAGTTTCAAATTCCCCGCAGAATAATCTGCGGCACCACAAAAATTCCGACATGGAAAGCATCATTTACCGATAATGTTCTCCTCACAGGACAGCGGCATCCTGCCGATGACTTCAAAATTGATGGATGATCGGCCCCAAAGAGAAGTCATCGAAAATTCATATAATATAAACCATTTTTCATTTTTTTCAAATAAAAAACATTTTTTTTCACGTTTTTTATCAAAAAAATGTAATATTTCAACTCTATACTGAACAAATCAGTCGTCGTTTACAACACAGCCTTATTTTTTTACCAACATTATGCGTTCAATGAAGAAAGCATTCGGCTCATCTTTTTTGCCGAAAGGATAACCGGGACCTGTAAATTTGATTCTGACCCAGACTTCAAATTTGCGGTCAGGATCATTCATATCAAAAGGTCCGGATGCTCCGAGCTGCAGATTCCAGCTTTTGAAAATTACAAACACACAGTCTGAACTCAATTTTGTTTCACCGAGTTTATACCAATTATAGCCTGATTTTTTTACAAATCGCGGAAATAAGCTCTGTCCCCAAAGGTTCTTTTTTAATGCAGGAGAATAAGTACAAAACCAAATCGGCAGTTTGTAATCCTCAAATTTTATCCGTTTATCCGGACTGGGGAAAGTGATGCTTGCGACAGTTCCTACATCAGATTCCGGGTCGTCAACAAGCTTGATATAATTTCTCCAACGCATAGCGTTTTCCATTGTAAAATCGAATAATCTGTCTGCGGAGATATTTTTGAATTGTTCCGGAGTATATAAACTGCGTTCAGTGATCGGCAGAGTGCATTTTTCAATTTCCTGCTTCATATATTTGAGCAGTTTTTCAATTTGAGAGGGAAAAAGGCGGATTTTTGCCTGTTCCGTAACGGTATTCATAACCCGTTCTGCAATTTCTTTGCGATTTGCAAAAGGATAACCTTTGAGAGAGCCGTTTTTCTTCAAATATTCTGCCATCAGCGGACGTGCCATAATCAAAGTTGCACGGTCGATGCCGAGGCGTGCAAAACGCCAGCGTTTGAGACGGACGGGATCATCTTTGAGGAGTTCAAAACCTTTTTCAAAAATTTTCTGTGCTTCTGTAATTGTCTCCAGATCCAAATGACTGCTGGCGGCGGTCGGAGGATACATCCCGAGATACGGATTTTTGCGCTCCTGTGATTTTTTGAGCAGATCGCGGTACTTCAAAAACAAATCACCTGCTTTACCGTAGAAATTACAAGCAAATTTTTTGCGGATTGCCTCAAAATCCGCATCAGGATTTTCCTGCATGGCGGTTTTGAGATAAATTTTGTAATCACGCACGTCGGCGAGAATTGCCTCTTCAAATTCAGCAAACAACTGTTTTACGCCGCAGTCACGGAAAAATTTCATATCTGATTGATATGTCCATTCGCTGTTATAGGGCATTTCCTGCGGAGCGGTATAGGTTATATTATAGTCCCAAAGACGGATATTCGGAGTCAATTTTGACCAGCTCTGAAGCAAGTTGTAAAAATATTTGTTCTGTTTATCAGTAATCGGACAAAGAACATTAGACAAAGTATCAGTAAGAACAATAATAACATTTTCTTCCGGTTTGATATTGGATGGAACTTTTTCGGTATACTGATACATTGCAGTTGAAATCATGATTCCCGGATTGTTTTTGCGGATTTCACGGGCGATTTCATTTATGAAGTCAAGCAGCAAACCGGATTGGGTATTGCCGTATTTTGCGGCAAGTTCATTGCAGCTTTTACAACGGCAGAAGCGTTGATGATCATTCTGTGAAATATCATAAATATGTGGTGCTTCGACATTATTCTTTTCCGCATCGGCAATATCTTTGGCAATATATATTTGGAGATTTTTCAAAACTTCTTTGCGCATTTCAGCATTACTCAGGCAAAGCTGTGCAGATTTGATATTATCTCTTTTGCCGCCGACTTCAGCGAACCATTCAGGATGGGAGTTGAAATATTTTGCTGTCGGAATATAATTATGAAATGTATGTATATTATAAGGTCTGCCGAAAATTCTTCCGAATCCGGGACGTTTGCTGACAGGTTCATAGCCGTCATTATTCAAGCCGCGGAGAATTGCAAAATCTCCGTTATCTCTGCCGTAAATTGAATGAATTTCATTCAAATAAAAAGCAGATTTACCGGAAATGGTTCTGAACTTTGAAGGCAGTTCTTTTTTGAGATATTCACGCTCAAACGGTGAATAAAATATCACATCGCAAATATCCTGCAAATAATGTGCAACTGCCAGATAGATACCATGTTTGCCGCCTTTTAACGTTACAATTTTGCCGTCAGATGAAACGCTCCATGCACCATACTCCATATCCGGTGCAAGAGTTATATTAAAAAGAGTTTTGCTGTCTTTATCAATTTTATCTGCATGTTTTTGCAGCAAAGCGGCGGCATTTTTTTCATGCACGGACGGTTTTTCCGGCAGTTTTATTTCTATGGCTGAGGCACAAAAAGCCGTCAGCGCCAATATTGAACAAATAATTTTGTAAATCATTATCAAATCCTTTTATTTATTATCTGTTTGAGCCATCAAATTTTTTCTTGTTGTAGTAGTAAGGAGTATATCCTTTGGTATGTGCATCAAAATCAGCACTTGGATTATTATATTCCGTACCTTTCGGTGTGCCTTTGAAAGAATGAACTGAACCATCCATGAAAACCATATTGAAGCGGCTTCCGTGGCGGGCGTCATAATGTCTTACGCCAACGCCGCTGTTGTATCCCGCACAGGCATAATTCGGGTCGTTTGAACCGCCATCGTTTTTCGGGGCAAATCTGTCTGCCGCATAAACAACTTTAACCGGATGCAGCAGATTTCTCATTTTCAAATTATTGTAACTGAAACTATTAGACATACTGCATCCCAGAGCGATTTCAACTCCGTAATGCTGATAAGCTCCGGTATGTCCCGGGGGATTCCATGTGGTATATGTTGCAGAGGGACAAATCCAGATAGCATATTTATTCACATACGGAGATAACATATAAAGTACTCGATTATCGCCGCTCATTTTGCCGACTCCCATGGACGGGATCCAGTCTTCATAATCAGACATATACATTGTTGCTGCAAGTCCGAGTGTTTTCAAATTGCTGATACATTTGGCAGAACGTCCTTTTTCTCTCGCATTGTTGAGGGCCGGGAGCAGCATTCCGGCAAGAATCGCGATGATGGCAATTACAACAAGAAGTTCAATCAGAGTGAATGTCTTTTTCATAAATTTTCCTTCTCTTTTTAATTTTTACCAAATTGTTTATTTTTTTGATTATCTGCGGGCAAAAGTATATTTGTTGCCGACTTCATCAGGAGTGCCGATGCCGCGTCCGCCTTTGAAATCAGCAGGCTTGAATGCGGCAATATGACCGTCCTGAAAAAGAACATTGGCACTGTCATCATGGCGGTATTCAACACCTTTTGAAACTTTTGTTTTTGCATTGTAACGGATAATTTCCCATGTTCCCTGAGACATGTTGCCGTCAAAAGTCATGACATAACGTTCCGGTTTTCTGGTTCCTTCAAATTTGCGTGCTTTGCCGTGCCATGCTTTGAAAGGTTCCCAGCCGCCGATACAAGAGTTGCGCATATAAGTTCTTTCGAGATAATATTTTCCGGCGGGTATTTCCTTCCAATTTTTAGTGGTGATTTTTTTAGCATACGGAGCATTTTTTGCATCCGGGCAGGCAAAAATATCCATATTTTCCTTTGCATAAGGGATAAGATAGCGTGCATATCCTTTGCGGTTTACTGTAGTGGGACAAATATAGCCGCCATTATCGTTGGCATACATCTGTTCAATCGCATAAAGTTGTTTCAAATTGCCGGTACAGCTGATTTTCAATGCATCTTCTTTTGCGTTGACTGAGGGAATAATGATTGCGATAAAAGTGGCACAGATCATCATTACAATAACGAGTTCAGTAAGTGTGAATGATTTTTTCATAATTTATCCTTTCTGTTCAAATTGATATGTATTTTTTTATTTTATCAGATTTATTTTTGAGAAAAACTGATAGAGTAGTTATTTTTTGAACTTTTTAAGTATATTTCATTTACAACGCATTTCCAACCTCCGTTCATTTTAGGTAATTTTTCAGTTTTTATGAATTCAATACCATTCAGTTTCATAATAACATCGCCGATTTTTATATCACCATTTGCAAGTTTTTCAACATCACGCAAAGCCAGAAGTTTTATATTTGCATCTTTTGCTTTTTCAAGTTCAAAATTGTCAGTTATTACAACACTGTCGGCTGAAAAATCCAATGTACGGAGAAATTTTTTCACACCGGCTTCAACAGGATATGCCTTGCTGAGATTACAAATGATTTTGTTTTTATTTGCAGAATCGAACACAGCCTTGTATTTGCTGTCATTCTGCTGTTCAATATTATCGAAAACCGGAGCGTTGTGTCCGGAGCCTCTGGTATACCATAAAGTATAGCGTTCTTCGGAGAAATTTATTCTTGAATAAACTTCAGTTCCTGCATCGACGATTACCGGTTCGCCTTTATAAAAAACAGTAAAGTGTCCGAGGTCATTATGGTTATGTGATTCTGCATTATGACCGGCTTTGATTGTCGCTGAAAAATCATTTGACCTCAATATTGCAATACGGTCTTTGAAGTATGTAAAAGGAATCAATTCTGTTTCTTTCACTTCTTTTTGCTCCGGCATATCAAACAATATTTTCATACAGGTACTTAATTCATTGCCCAATCCCCCCAGACTTGCCTGTTTATTGCCGACAAAATCCTGTAATATCCGGGAGTCAATCAATTTGGCACATGCGGCTAAGGATGCTGATATTTTTTGTGTTGCAAATGCGCTTCCGTCAGCAAAATTTATCCGGTATTTGTCATTGATATTGCAATGAGCGATAAATTCAAGTATTGCCCGGAGTTTCGGAACTGCAATAACTTTTTCCATGCTGCCGGGTTTTATTCTGTGCAGCATATAGAAAATTTCACACAATCTCAATCCGGAAGCATAGTAATAATCACATCCTTCCTCACAAAAACCGTCTTCGCTGTACTGTGATACAAAAATCGCATTGGACTGCAATAGTCTGTGAATAAAATATGCCAATTTTTCATTGTCTTTTTCCAGTAATATTGCAGTTAAAATACAGTTTGCAGAACACCATGGCGTCCAATTATTTTTTCTCCAAAACAAATCAAACCACCAGTGTCTTCGGTGTACTTTGATATGAGGAGTATAAAAAATATTGTAAAGAGTTCTCTGCAATGTCTGAATGCGTATTTTTTCAGAAATATTTTCTATTTCCTTATCCAATTCATCACCGAGAATATGATAAATAATTGCCATCATAGCACCGGTTTCTGCACAGAAAAGATCTGTATTATCAACATCGGAAAGTCTTTTTTCCTGCCAATATGAGTGAGCCGGAAATGTCCAGGTAAATTCTTCCATTATAGCAACAACATAATCCAGAACTGTCGGCATATATTTTGCTTTATCACCCGTCAGGCACAATGCCAATACAGAAAAGTTGAGATTTCTGCGCCGTTCATAATATATTTTTTCATAACCGTCTCTATTGCCGTCAATGGCAAATCGGCGGAATTCTGAAAATCTAAACTGCGGAATGTCTTTCCCCAAAACAGCATCAGCATTGGCAATTATCATATCTGCATGGCGGTTTTTGCGTGCCTTTGCCCATGCTTCTCTGTCACTGAACCGGGGATAAATATTGCGGTTGAAATCGCCGCTTTTTATCCCTGCATAAAAATCTTCAGAAATATATTTGTCGAAATAATTAATATTTTTGTTTTCTGTCGGTTTTATGTTATTTTTCCGGGCAGTTTCTTTTTTCATATAAACAAAAATAATGATTGCAGATATAAATGCAACAATAACAATTATTATCAAAATCTGCAGCCATGTACAACTTTCGATAATGTGTAGCAAGTCTTGTTTCAGGTTTTTTTTCATATTTTCCCTTTCTGTTAAAAGTCAGTTATCCGGGCAATGCTTATTCCACGTTACTTATATTCCGGCAGCATATTTCCGTGAGCTTCAATCAACTCGTCGCAAAGTTTGACAATATCATCCAGCGAAAGTTCACCTGCAGTATGCGGGTCAAGCATTGCCGCATGATAAATATATTCTTTTTTGCGGGTCAGAACAGCTTCGATTGCAAGCTGCTGAACATTGATATTCGTCATATTCATTGCAGCGCACTGCGGCGGCAAAGCTCCGACATAAGTCCCCTGCACTCCCGCATGGTCAACCAGACACGGGATTTCGACAACCGCATCATAAGGGAGATTGGTAATAAAACCTTTATTAAGCACATTTCCGCCGATTTGATAAGGTGTGTCAGTAACAATCGCATTGATAATACCCGAACCGAATTCCCGTGAAATCTGATGAGTCAGATGCGGGTCATTTTTAAGTTCATCATACTGTTTTTTCCAGTTTTCAATCTGCGAACGGCACCGGCGCGGATATTCGTCCAGCGGAATATTGTATTCAGCAATGAGACCGGGATAATTATTTTTTATCCAAAAAGGAGTGTACTCCGCATTGTGTTCGGAAGATTCAGTGATATAGTAACCGAGTTTCTGCATCATTTCGAGGCGCACCATATCCGATGATTTTTTATTTTTGTCAGTTTCTGCACGCCATACAGGCATCATTTCAGCAGTCATACGCTTGATTTCCGGATAAAGGTCTTTGCCGTCCTTTGTAATTTCCAGCAGCCATGCCATGTGATTGATACCTGCGACATAAGTCCGGATATCTTTGCAGTATTCCTGCAATTTTTCTTCATCTTTAATAAAATTGCCGAAAAGACATTGTGCAACAACCTGAACTGAATGGCAGAGGCCGACAGTCTTTACTGCACTGCCTTTAAGCATTGCCCCCGTAAGTATCGCCATCGGATTGGTGTAATTCAGAAACCACGCATCCGGAGCGACTTCTTCAATCTCTCGGGCAAAATCAAGCATGACAGGAGCGGTGCGCAAAGCTCTGAAAATACCGCCGATACCGAGAGTATCTCCGATAGTTTGTTTTAGTCCGAATTTTTTGGGAATTTCAAAATCTATAACAGTCGAAGGCTCATAACCTCCGACTTGAATTGCATTGACAACAAAATCCGCATTGCGCAAAGCGTCTTTGCGCTGTTCAATACCGTGATAACATTTTATCAGCGCCCGATCCGCATTGATATTGGTATTAAGCGTGTTGATCAGAAGTTCAGATTCTTTCAATCTCGCTCCGTCAATGTCGTAAAGTGCGATTTCCGCATCCTTGAGAGCTTCACGGCACATGCAGTCTCCGAGAATATTTTTGGCAAAAACAGTACTTCCCGCCCCCATAAAAGTAATTTTAGGCATAACAAACTCCTTTTGTTGAAAAAATTCAGTCAATAAAACTAATATAACTTGAAAAATATCTCAACGCAAAAGCAAAAAAATGCTAAAAACAGTAGATTTGTGCTGTTGTGCAGCTTGAAAATCAATCAAACGAGTGCTATAATATCCATTATGAAAAAATTTATAGATTCAAAATGCTTTATCTTTCCTGAAACACAGGAAAAACTTGATTACACATTGCTGAATTGCGGTCACGAAAACG
>JAZOSO010000226.1:0-37164 GCA_045657185.1 Victivallaceae bacterium
TTGTACTCAAGCAAAAACTCTGATTATCGACGTGAATTTTTGGCGACAACTGAAGATAGCGCAATCAAAGCTATAATATTAGGCAATACCATAAGCTGACTGAACATGTCCTGCAGTTCCCAAACCAAATCATTTTTAAGTATCGTACCGAGAAAAACTGTTGCAGTAACCAATATAGAATAAATGATTGAGAACTTTTGTCCGAAAAGATATTCAAAATTGATTTTACCGAAATAATGCCAGCTCAAAATCGTTGAATAAGCAAAAAAGAGCAGACATACCGCCACAAAAATATTACCGACAGCATTATTGCTTACAGATGAAATTGCATACTGCACCAGATTTGTTTTAGTCAAACCTGACGCCGCAAGAAGTTCAGTATAATTACTGCCGTTTGCCCCTGCAAGCGGTCCGTTTCCTGCATAAATCGTAGAAATGACAATCAACGCAGTCATTGTGAGTACAACACCGGTATCAATAAAAACACTTATCATTGCTGCTGTTCCCTGAGCATGAGGACTCGGCGCATCTGCAGCGGCGTGAGCATGAGGAGTTGACCCCATACCTGCCTCATTGGAAAAAAGTCCGCGCTTAACGCCCTGACTTACAGCCATTTTCAACGCCGCACCGAATGTGCCGCCGATAAGCGCATCAGGCGCAAAAGCGTATTTAAAAATAAGTCCGAATGTTTCAGGAATATATTCAATCCGCATAATCAAAACAGCCAAACTGCCGATAAAATAAAAAGACGCCATCAGAGGGACTACTTTTTCAGTAACTTTGGCAAGTCCGGAAACCCCGCCGACAAAAATCAAAAGAGCTCCGATTGAAATAAAAATCCCTACTGTCCAAGTCGGCAGTCCGAATGCCGTACTGCATGTTTCTCCAATGGAATTTGCTTGTACCATATTTCCCATAAATCCGAGTGATATCATACATGCAAATGCAAAAAATACCGCAAGCGCCGTTCCGAAAAGGTTCGGAAAAGCATATTTAATATAAAAAACAGGACCGCCGTGGGCGTGTCCGAATTCATCAAAACAACGGCTTTTCTGAGCCAGAACCGCCTCGGCATAACTTGTTGCCATACCAAAAAAGGCGATTACCCACATCCAGAAAATAGCGCCGGGACCGCCGGTAAGTACAGCTCCTGACGCACCGACAATATTTCCTGTGCCGATTTGCGCCGCCATTGCCGCAGTCAATGCCTGAAACGGACTTATGCCTCCGGCATTTTTTTTACCTCTCAGCGAAAAAGAACCGAATGCATTACAGAGACCTTCTTTGAAACAGCGCAACTGCACACAACGGGTACGGAATGTAAAATAAATTCCTGCCCCGGCAAGTAAAAATGTTAACAAATAATCTGATAATGTACTGTTTATTTTTGATACTGCATCAAGAAGTAAATCCATCTGTAAATACCGTTTTTTTAAATGATATTTATTATTGTTTTTATCCGAAAAAATCAGTGTTTTTTACTTTTTCACGCTGAATTTATAACGGGTAATACTGCGGTAAGGTGAACCCGGCTCCACACGGATTGAAGGGAAGTTTTCGTGATTTACGGAATCCGGCCATCCCTGAGTTTCCAAACAGACAGCATTATCTCCGCTGTAAACAGCATTTTTCCCCTCGCCGAATGCGCCGCCCATGTAGATTTGAATTCCGGGACGGTCGGTATCAACAGCAAGTTCAATGCCTGTTTTGCCTGCACTTACGACAGCCACATTCTCGTGCATAACATTATTCTGAGTGCCGATAACGAAATTATCATCAAAGCCGCCGCTGTATTCTGCATAAATATCACTGAATTTTTTGCCGTTTCTGACATCAAAACGGGTATTTGTCACATCCAGCAATTCGCCGGTCGGAATGAGATTTTCATCAACTGCCGTTACATAATCTGCGGCAACTTTGATAAAATGCTCACCGCAGCAGCCGGAATTTTCTCCGTCAAGGTTAAAATACAAATGACTGGTGAAATCAGCAACAGTCGGACGGTCAGCCTCTGCATAAAATTCAAGTTCCAAAACATGTTCAGGAGTAATTCTGTATGTTGCTTTAATTTTCAATTCCCCCGGAAAACCTGCGTCGCCGTGGGGACTTGTCAAACTCAAAACCAATTCTGTATCTGTAACTTTTTCCGCAGTCCACAAGCGGTGGGAATAACCGAACCCGCCGTGAAGTGTACTGGCATTTTTATCATTCAGGCAAGACTGGTAAGTAACACCATCAAGCACAAATCTGCCGCCGCCTATACGGTTCGGCACACGGCCGACCAATGCGCCGAGATAAGGGGGATTGGTAATATATTTTTCAGGCTCTTTCCAGCCGAGAGCGACATCAACCGGATTCCCGTTTTTATCAGGTGTGAAAATAGAAACCACACAACCGCCGAAGTCAGTAATATCAGCCCCGAACCCGTCAACTGAACGCAGAGAATACAATTTTGCCTCTCTGCCGTCATTCAATGTAAAAAACTTTTTCTGCATAACCATAATCCTTTAGATATTTTACAAATACGCAGTTAATATAAGTCTTTTTACAGAAAAAGCAAGCGAAGCTGAAAAAATTTACAATATTAAAAGTTCATCATGCAACAGCAAGCAAGGCAATGCCGACAAGAAACATTATCAAAGCACAAAATTTGACTTTGAAGTTCATATCTTTGAAATACTTGTAACCGATAAGGAAGGTAACTATACAGCTGCTTCGGCGCAGCAGTGACAAAATCGCAATCTGTACACCGGGAATACTTACCGCTGAAAAATAGACATAATCAGCAACTATAAGCAATATCCCTGTTGCCGCAATCGACCAACGCCATTCAAATTTTTTGCCGCCTTTGAAAAACAGACTTTTTACCAGATAAGATATGCCGAAAATAACTACCAAATCTACGGCAAAATAAAACTGCACTGTGCTTTTCGGAACATTCACCACGCCCATAAGGTATTTATCAAACAAAGCCGCAACCGACCCGACCAGCGTTCCGAGAATAATACAGTGAAAACCTTTGTGCTTCTTGAAATTTATCCCTTCCATTTTGCTTATGACGGTGAACATGTAATAACCTGCAAATATTATCAGCATGGCAAGCCCCTGCAAAAGATTCGGATAATCTCTGAACCATATCAGACTGCCGATGAATGTCCAGAACGGCGCAGTCGCCCGTATCGGGGATGCAATGGATATCGGCAATTCACGCATGGCATAAAAGCACAACGCCCAACTGCTCGCAACGATACAGGCTTTTACGAATATCAGAAAAAAGTGCCACGCACTTGTAATGCCGACGGCATACTCAACAAATTTCCCCTGCAGCGCCGTAATAAGTATAAAAAACAACATACCTGCAACATTGGAGAAAAAAAGCACCGGCAATACTGCGTTTTCTTTGACTGATGCTTTTTTGAACAAATCATAGATACCGAGAATAAAAGCGGAAATCAATATCAATACCAAATAACGAGGCATAAAAATCCTTTCTTATTTTAAAATTCAATCTTGAACAATTCATAACCTTTGAACAAGGGAATTTGAAACTTGACATATCCGTTTTCAACGGAAAACTCAAACGGCTTATCAGAATTTATACGTTTTACAGATTTTACTTTTCTGCCGCCGATTTTGATTTTGAATGTACCGTCTGCAACAACAGCTCCGTCCTCAACAACAAATGCTTCACCACGTTTTTCCGGCGCATAAGCAATCAGATTTACATTGAGTGCATTTGTCTGCTCTGTAACTGTTGTACGGACAAATGCAGGCAGAGTGCCGTTTACAAAAAGCATATCATTGTTAAGTTCAAATAGAATATTTTTCAAAATCTCGCGCAAATGCAATGCGCCGCGATTGAAATATCCGGTAAACAAATCACCGGAACACCAGACACAGTTGCCTTTAACGGTAATAAACGGCATTTCAGTCTCTTTTTCAGGAGGTGTATAATACATTTCATACTGACCGTTCCAGCCTTTATTGTAATAAGGCTTGACAAGCATGGAAACCGCTTCGGCATCTTTGACAACAGCTTTGCATGCTCCTGCGTAGAGCGAGGTGAACATGTCTTCAACATTTGTATTGAAACGGTCACGCATTTTGAAATACACAGGGTCAAAATCAGCTTCACCTGCATACTCAATACCGAATTCTGTTCCGAATTTCTCTGCGGCTTCAGCACCGCAGGCAAAGACTTTACCGCCATTGGCAATGTACTCTTTGAGTTTTCGTTCCATTTCAGGTGTAATACCGACTTTTTCCGGCAGAACGATAAGTTTATAATCAAGCCATGATTTATCACAATCTGCAAAAAGAATGTCAAACTGAACTTTCAGCTCATCAAGCATACGGGTAGCACTGATAAGCGGATTGGAAAGACGGAATGCCTGACCATCCTGCGGAAAAATAATTGCAGTATCGGTCAGATTTTTTGCATTTTCGTAATGTTCATCATACTTTTGCAAATCGCTGTAAACTTCACAGATGCGGTCAAAAACCGCTTCGTCACGGTCGCCGCGCGGATGAGTATGACCTCCGATATTAGGACGCATTCCGTGAGCCAAGCCGTAAAACAAATCGTATTTCAAACTTTCTGCAGGACGCAATCCTCCGAAGTCTCCCCATCCGTAAAAACGTCCGGTCATATTCAAAACCTGAGTACCTTCAACAATATTGCGTGAACTGTGCGCCAGAATCGGCAGACATTCGTATCCCCAGCCGCCGGTTGGCAGACATTCACAGTCAAAAATTGTATCAATGTCTTTTACCGGACCAAAAAAAGGACCGTTGAAAAATAGAATAGGCTCTTCAACACAACTGTTGACCACTTCTGCCACATCATGACAAAGTGAAATAATACTCTGACGCTGAAATTTTGTAAGCTGCTGTTTATCTGACGGGTCAATTCCCTGCTCTTTCATCATTTTTGTACAAGTCGGACATACGCAGGAATATGAAATCAGACAGTCAATAAAAATCCCTTTTACAGGATAATTTATTAAAACTTCCTTTATCATAGCAAGCAAATGCTGACGGTAAGGGGAATTATAACACATGCTGACAGAATGGGGAGTTCCTGCAAGACTGCTTCCTGTTCCCGGTTCACGATATGTGCGCCACTCAGGATGTGCTATTGCCTCCATCGTGCTGATACCGCCGTTGAAATATGCGCCGAGAGTAATATTTTTTGCCTGACAGGCTTTTGCCAGTTCGCCGAACATATCATATTTCAGCGACGGATGGCGAGTCCCGATTGTTGTATTGTAATAAGCCAATCCCTGATTGCAGCGTGCGTGTACGACAAGATAATCAACACCGCAGCGTTTAACTTGGTCAGCAAAATATTCAGCATTGAAATCTTTACCGACATCAGGATTTTCCATATGGGTATGATTGTCATAAAAGAGAGCATATTTAATTTTGTGCATATTTTAATCCTCTATTTTTATCGTAAATTCGTTCAATTCTGATGTTTGCCATGCCAAATGTTGAGTTGATGGTGAAATTGCAAACAGCGGTGAAAACGTTCTTGCTTTGATAGTTTTCATATCCTTGGAAAATTCCAGCAGTCTGATCCAGCCGTCACCGCCGTTGCCGTTAAATCCGCCGCCGATTGCCTGCGGGTCAAAAAGCATTTCATAAACAGTTTTACCTGCATCGTTTTTGCTGGTCATCAATGCCGCACAGCCGCGCCAGTCATCAGCCCAGCTGACATGTCCGCAAATAACCAGACGGACATTGGGAGAAACTTTAACCAATTTTTTAAATATATCTTCACCGGAATTTCCATCTTTGAATGAAATCGATGTTTTTGGCATTTTTGCTTTTTTCTTATAATTTGCATAAAAATAAGAATGTGTCAGCAATATTCCGAAGTGGTCACTGAATTTTGCAAACATTTTTTTTGCCCATTCAATCTGTTTATCCATTGGGTCGTATGACAGAGAAACAATCAGAATTTTCTGTCCGTGCGGAGTAGTAAATGCATAAGCCGCATTTTCAAGCGTCGGCTGTCCGAAAGCATTGGGACCGCAATCCTGCAAAATATTCCTCAATTTGTTATTGCGTCCGACAGGAAAGAAACGATCAAGATAACTGTGTCTGTCTTCTGAACCGCGTTCCCCGTAATCATGGTTGCCGGTTGAAAGAACATAGGGTACAACATCGTCAAGGCGTTTGAAAAGCATTGAAATATTGTTCCACTGCTGCCAGCCGGTCTGATTGTTGCCTCCCTCGTAACAGCGCATTGTACGATTGGAGTCAACGAGGTCACCCGTCATTAATACCTGTTGAATTTTCAAGGTATCAACATTTTCGGCAATCCATGAAAACATTAAATCTCCGATACCGATATTACGGGTGAATTTGACATAAGACTGAGTGTCCGGCAGGACAACCATGGTCCATGAATCTTTGTCAATCAATGCGGGAGGGGTATAAGTTTTTGACGGAGTGACCATCGGCGGAGGCGGAGTGTAATCTTTCGGATTGGCAGCATTCAAAGTAAAAACAGACACCGCACAAACAGCTGCGGACAACAACTTTTTGGAAAACATAACAAAAAAAACCTTTAATTTGTGATATTATAACATTTTGCAATACATCACAGAATCCTGATGTATTTTAAAACCCGCCCGTTCATAAGCACGGCGTGCGGGAGCGTGTCCCTCATCTGCACCTGTTGAAACAGTTACGGCTTTCATGCCTTTTTCTTTCATGTGTTCAAAAATCGCACTGTACATCTCCTGACCGACGCCTTTTTCTCCGCATTCCGGATCGGCAGCATTGTTGAGCAAAAGTCCGACTTTGCGGTCATTGTCAAGATAGAATGTGGCAAAACCGACGACTTTGCCGTTGCGTTCACAAATAAAACACCAGTCAGGGTATTTTTCCATGAAATTGGTCAGCTGAACTCGTTTATCCTGTGACGGAATATTATAGAGAATATTGTACAAATCCTCTCCGAGTTCCTTGCGGAAACCTTCAAAGATTTTCGCCCATGCCTTATAGGCAATTTGTACCATTGTTTCAAGATCATCTTTTTTATAAGGACGTATCATTTTCAAGCCTCACTGTATTTTTCAACAAATGCGGAGAAACCTCCGCAAAGTTCACGGATTGAAATATGTTCACGGACGGGAATTGATTCACACTGAAAAGACTGCAGTCTCGGAGCTTTGTTCAAAAGTCCCATGATATATGCCCAGTCAATATTACCTTTACCGGGGAGCCAGTGTTTGTCACTTATTCCGTCATTGTCCTGCAAGTGGCAGCAAGCAACATAAGGGAGCATTTTTTCCAGCATTTTGTCATCCCACTCGACCTTATCATGGCTGTACCAGTAGTAATCAACTGACGGAGTGTTGCAGTTTTTGAATGCCGGATGTACCAGATTGGCATGTCCTGCATCATAACAGACACCGAGATAGGGTGAATCAAAATGTTTTGCCGCATCTACAAGTTTATCTGCGGAGTTGCAGATATTGTAGGCATTTTCAATACAGAGAACGATACCGCATTGTTCAGCATACGGCAAAAGTTCCTCCAGTGAACGCAAAATATTGCTGTGAAGTTCGTCGAAGGGGATACCTTCGACGACTTCATGGCGGTCGCCGACATGAATTGCCATTGTTTTAATGCCGAAATCAGCGGCGATTTCCAGAGAAAGTTTATGAATCATCATCATTTCACGGTGTTCTCTTGTCCCCTGCGGCAGATACAAATCGCTGTAAGGGCCGTAAAAAGCATGGCTGTCCATAAAGGAAAGCCCTTCATTTGCCATTTCTTTGCCGAAAAGTGCGGCATTGGCACGGTTTTCAATTATCCGTTTGATAAAATACTCACCGAGCACCAGATGTTTTGCACCGTTGACGGCAAATTCATGCATAATATACGGACGCAGAGTGTCGTTGCCGTGATTGAATTCAAAAACGTAAGTCAATGGTTTCATAATATAAAAAATCAATCCTTATTTATAGCGTTTATCCCATTGAGCCTGTGTGCCGATGAAGAAAAGTTTGCACTTGTTCTTTGCCAAAGTGTAGTTGAAATACGGTTTGGCAGGAGTGAGTTCACCGACAACTTTGCCGTTTTCAGTATCAAAAACTTTGACGGGTGAAGCAACTTTGTCAAAAGAAACTTTGGCAGTCACAGTCTTGTCAGCATAGTAAGTACGCAAAGCCAACATACCTTCATTTTTGAAAATACGATGACTTGCAATCATATCCTTATCGGAAGTTTTGACATCTTCAACGAGGAAGCCGTCAAGGATGATGTCTTCGCAGGGAGTAGTAGCATTCAAAGCATCAACCATGTGCTTCATACGCAGCGGATCAATATACAGATTGTAGTAATAAACCACATGCTGTGTGCCGTGAATCATGACTTCAAAAATGCTTTCTTTGGCATTTTCAGCAGTCATCTGCCAGTCGGGACAACCGCCTGTCTGACCGAAAGAAAGACCGGTTGCAAGGTTGCGTGAATTGTTTTTGAATGCCTTTTTGCGGAGATTGCTCAACTTTTTATAGTTGCCTTCTGGAGTAAAATAGACGGACTGTTCAAAAATATCCAGACTGTCGGGAGTGTACTGCAATCCGGGCATACCGCCGTAATCCTGAACGGAAAAATCTCCCCACGGTGAAGTGCGTCGTGCGCCTTTGACTTTGGCACGGACAGCGTCGATTGCAACTTCAACGAAACCTGCGGCACTGACGACCTGAAATTCGCTCCACAATTTCTTGAAATCTGCGGAATCAGCAGTTCTCGGATTAAGTTTTGCGATATCGGGACGGTTCTTTTTGATACAGAACTCTTTGAAAAGTTTCATACATTTTTCGCAGAAACAGATTTCATCCCATGCGGGCGGACGCCAGAGTTCCATATCCAGAGCCAGCCATGACAGACGGTATTTGTTGAAAGCACTGCTGTTGACAAGGCGTTCAACCCACTGTTTGTGGAGAGGTCCGCGATAGTTGAAACACATACCGGGAGAACCCTGATAACCGCCTGCAGTACATTTGGTGCCGTCGCGTTTGATACCGACGGTTCCGGGCTGGTCGGTGCGTGTCCAGACCTGATGGGTGGGAGCTGTTGTGATACTGACGGTATTCATGTAGAATGGGCGTTTATCCTTGAGGAAGTCCTGATACATGATATCGTAGTAATCTTCATCGGTCTGAGGATTATTTCCTTTGTAAAATTCCTTATTCTTCTGGTTCTTGACAGGAATTGACAAGCTGTTGAAGCCGAGAGAATAGTATTGGTCAAGCGGTTTTTCGGGGAACCAGTTGTAGAGAGTAACTGCATCCATAAGACCGATGTTGAAGGGCAGGCGCTCAAAAGTCTTTCTGACTTTGCCGACTTTGATTGTTTTGAATTGCTTTTCAGTTTCGGATTCAACTTTTCCGTCAATAATGAACCATGCTTTGCCGGTAAATTCCATACCGGGCTTGAGTTTGCAGTCGTAGAAGAAAAGCCACTGCGGTTCACGCCAGTCACCGATAATGGGCAGTTCAAAACGGAATTGATTGTATTTTTTGCCGTTGACGGTGACAGCTTTGACTTTGGGCGGGCAGAGTTTTGACTGCGTCCAGCGGTAAGCTGAAGCATCGTGCATTACGCCTCTGAAATTGATACCTTCGGGAACTTCAAGCACAAAATCAACAGGCTTCTGATTGCGGCGAATGATAGAATGGCTGGCTTTGCTCGGCAGATTATGGCGCATGTACCATGCGATGAAAAAGGGAACATCGGTTGCCAGATAAACAGTTTGAGTACGGACTTTTTCGGGGTCGAGAAATTCAAATGAGAGATAGGTTGAAGTCGGCAGGGCGCAATGTTTGGAAATAAGTACGCCGTTGTCGCGGATTTCAGTCCAGAGAACTTTTTTGGAGTCAATTTTGTTATTGAACTGAATGTCTTTTTTACTGTTGGGAGCGATTTCAAATTTTTCAGAAGCGATATTGAAACCGCCTTTGCTGCCGTGTTCAATACGATTGACGGTCAGAGTGCGTTTTGCATTTGAGAGGTTGCGGACAGCAGTTGTAACTGCTGCGGGAGTAAGTTTAGGTGAGTTGGCAACAAGACCGCTCTTGCGGAAAATAACTCTCCCGAAACCTTCGGTACGCTGGAAATGAGGACTCGGCAGATTTGCCCATGCGGAAAGTTCCTGTCCTCTGGTCTGAACATTGCGGCAGAAACTCATTCTCCATTCTTCGCCGTCAGCGGGAGCGGATTTTACGCCCATTGAGGCAAAAGGAATACGGACGGTAACAATCCAGTCATTTTCATCAACTTTGACAGTCGGTTTGAATGAGGAAATGTTCCAGTCTCTGCGTTTCAAGGGCCATACTTTGTCGGACCATTCTTCAATGAGACCGAAAGATGCACCGGAGGGACTTGAGAGCAAATGATACTGTTCTTTGTAACCTTTAGGAAGGAAAAGCAGTTCGATTGCATCTGAATTATTGTGAACGACGGTATCCATGAACTGTTCACCGCCGACACTCTGCTGGTGATTATTGACTTTCAGATAAATTGCCTCGTTGTCATAATAGGCATAAACAGTGGTCGGATGCTGACTTTTGGTTCCGATTCCGGGGATGATGAAATCATCAAACACTGCGGCATCAGCAAAACTTTTACCGAAAGGAATAACACCGACACGGTTTTCAACGGGGTCAGTTGAGGGACATTCTTCCATTTTGAGGTCGGCAAAATAAGCATATCCTTCACTTTTGCCGAGTTTGCCGATACGGATTTTACCGTATTTGGCATTGGCGGGAGCGGTGAAAGCGGGAATTGTATATTCTTTCCAGTCATGGTTTGAACCTGTCCAAACCCACTGGTGATCCCACATTTTCTGAATTTTGCCGTTTTTATCTTTTTCAGTTTTTATGATTTCACGGAAATTTTTATCAAGCCAGATGATTTGGAAGCGTGCCTGTGCAGTCCAGGGCATATCCTTTGTTTTCATCATACAGCTGAAACGGTAAGTTTTGCCGGGAGTAACGGGCAAAGTGGTCTGATTGATAAGATACTGACCTGTAACGACATAAGAATTGCTCTTGCTTCCTTCGGGGCGTTCAGTTGTACTTACACGGTTTGCAGCGGGGTAATTTTTCAATGAACCGCTGACATACCAGGGTTTAGGAACAACACCGTCGGGGAGGTTATGATTTGAGGGCATTTCGAGGAATTGCCCGTTGCGGATGTAATTTTTTGGAGTTGCTGCCATGCCGATAACAGCACAAAATGTCAGCAGCAGCATCAGAAGAGTTTTTTTCATTTTTCAATGCCTTTATTTTCTTATTTGGAAGGAGCTTCTTCCATTTTCAAATCTGCGTAATACACGACACCTGCGGCATCAGCTTTGCCGATACGGATTTTGCCGTATTTGGCGTTGGCAGGAGCTTTAAATGCGGAAATTGTAAATTCTTTCCAATCGTGGTTGGCAGCAGTAAAAGTCCACTGGTGGTCCCAGCCTTTGGAAACTTTGCCGTTTTTGCCAACATAATCACGGAGGATTTCACGATGATTTTTGTCAACCCAAATAATTTGGAAACGGGGTTGAGCTTTGGCAATGATGTTTTCAGTTTTCATTTTACAGCTCAAATTGTAAGTTTTTCCGGGAGTGATTTCATAAGTGTACTGGAAAAGATAGTTTGCTCCTGTGACACGGTAAGCATTGCCGTTATAATTTGCAGGTTTGACATCTTTAACGACGGTACAATCTGTGGGGAATTTGGCAAGCGGTCCCTGCGGCTGCCACGGGTCAGGCAGTACGCCTTCAGCGACTTTGACTGAGCCGAGATATTTCAGAAATGTGAAATTGCCGTTGCGGATGTAATTCTTCGGAGCGGCAAATGCACACAATGCGGCACAAGTCAATAACAAAACTGATAACTTTTTCATAGATATTTTAAACCTGTTTTCAAATCAAATTTATTGATAATAGAATTTTGCTTTGTCACGGTTCATACCGTAATGCAGCCAGTTGGTGTCTTTGTTGGTACTTGCTCCGTTGTTCGGGATTGCATGAATATCTTTGAGCTGTGCAGTACCGACATGACCGTCAACGTATGCGATGTTAGTGCGTCCGGTATCAGTATTCCAAGTATCAATTTTATTGCTGTCGTTGTCTGCGCCGCAATATTTGCCGCCATGACGGAATGCGGTAACAGCGGCGGTCCAGATACGGTTTTTCAAAGCACGGCGCAATTCACCATACAAAGGAGTCAAAGTCGGAGTATGAACTGCATTGGTTTTGTGCATAAAATACCAGTTTTCTCCTTTGTGACCGACAAGAACAGCATTGGGACCATAGGTCGGAGTTTCATAGTTGCGGTCAATAAACAAATCCAGCGGCTGAGACGGACATTTGAACATTTTGTGCAGTTTTGCCTGCGGTTTTTCTCCGAAACGCTTACGGATATGAGTAAACCATGTATGCTTGTGGTCATCAAGAATTGCTTCAGTAACTTCGTTATTCAAACCGATGGAAGTCAGGAACCAGCCGTCATTTTCGTCTGTGTATTCCAGAGAAATCAAGGCAAATTGTTTCATATTACTCATGCAATTTGCGGCTCTTGCGCGCTCACGAGCATTGTTGAGTGCGGGCAGAAGCATACCTGCGAGAATGGCGATAATGGCAATTACAACGAGAAGTTCAATCAAAGTAAATGAACTTACGACAATACTTGTTTTTTCATTTTGTTTGTTTTTCATTTTTTCACTTTCTGTTAAGGTGTATTTTTTTCAAACATCACGAACTTGCAATACCTGTTATGCGAACTTTTTTTACTTTTTCGGTAATTATTCCTTTCTTTGTTATTATTCAGGTAATTATCTGTAATAATCGGCCCATTGCTGCTGTTTATTCATTATGCCGCTGTCAAGCTGCATATCGAGATAAGAACGGGAAAACATCAGAATATCTTGAATGGCATCTTCTATTGATTTATCAAAAAGAACGATATTCCACAATTCAACATTGACAATATTCATGGCGATATAAAAATACTCTTTACAGACAGATTTGGCAATCGCAAAACCGTCTTTGCCGTTATCGTAAGGAAGTTCTGAACAGGCAGTTCTGTCAAGCGGATACATTCCGTTAGCGGCGAAGTCACGCTGAAACTCCGCCTTCTGAAAATGCCGCCCCAGACGCACCGCATCAAAAAGCGACGGACTCTGCGCATCTATCACTAACATTGTAAGAATACCGTTGACAGTATTATCATGGCTGTACATAACAGCCGCACCGTAATCCTCATTGTCCATATAAGAAAGGTAATTTGGGGACAATCCGAAATAAAAAGGTGATTTTCCATCGGTAAAATTCTGTAAATATTCAGCAGTATGCTTGGGATAACAGATGTGAAATTTGCGCCAGTAAGCAGTGATACGGCGGATGATATCGTAATATTTTTCAATAAATTTTTTCTCTGTAACTTCTCTATCGCAAATATCTTTGTGAAGTCTTTCAAAATCCCGTCCGAGTTTGAGAATAATATTCTGATTTGTTCCCGGCATGGAATACTCACCATTACACGCTATCGCACTTGTCACTTCATCCAGAAATTCCATCTGAGAAGTAAAGTCGCAAAATGATGTTTTGCTGCCGAACCCCATTTTTTTCAAAATTTTCCTGTTATAAATGAGAATCGGCAAAGTATAATTAAGCGGAATTCCGGTACTGTCAATCATGTGCTCACGATAAGTTACCGTATCTGCAAAATATTTATTCAGATTAACAAATTTTGATTCATTCTGATGATAAAAAGATGACATCGAAGAATATTCATAAATATCCCCGGCCGGCAGTTCAACCAGCGGATTATGCGGCAGATAAACACATTCCATGCGTGAAAAAAGCGAAGTTGCCGCAAAAGAATTCGCTATTTTAGCGAAAATAGCTTTCTGACGGGGCAGAAAACTGCGGCTGGAAAAAATCACTTTCTGCACATCAGGAGACTCTTTGTCGGATTCTTCAACACCTACGACATTATTATCATTGACAAAAATGCCTTTTTTGGGAATACTGTACAAAACGCCGTTATCTTTCAGCATTTTTAAAGCACTGCGGACGGCATAAACCGAGACAGAGTATTGCTGAGACAACTCTGATTCAGTACACAATTTATCACCGGGCTTCAAATCACCCCGATTAACGGCATCACTTATAAGTTGCGCTAAACTGCTGCCGCTGCGAGGTTTAGTTAACATTACAGCCTTAGACACACCTACAACCTTTCTGCGTTGAAACTTCAAACATTTAAAGTATTATACATCTGTTTTTTGTTTTTTCAACACCAAAAAACAAATTTTTCACAAAAAAGATTGTTATACCGCCAAGACAGCAGTTCACTGAATAAAAATCATTTATTCAGAATTCGTTCAATAACAGGAGCGGTATTCTGTGCAACAAAATAAAATCCGAGGTCAGTGGCATGACAGCCGTCCACAGTACATTCCGCAGGTTCCGCACCGAAAAGCGTCATGCCGTCAAGAAAATGAATATTTTTATCACCCATATCACGGCGGCGTTTTATCTCTGCCAGATGAATTGAAGTAAGATTTAAGCGTTCCTCTATATATTCATCTTCGCCGTGAAATTCATACGCCTGCGGCAAACGGGATATCAGCAAAATCGGTGTTTCCGGATGTTTTGACCGCAAAATATCAACAAATCCTGACAGCGTTTTACGCAATCCGCCAACTCCTGCATTAGCATCATAATCAAGAATAAACATTGCAGGATTTTTTATTTTGGCAAGCGTCTCTGCCATTTCAGGTTCACCTTTGCCGCTGCCGGAAAATGCAAGATTTATAAAAGGACGATTGAGTTTGCGGCTCAAAATATTTGTATGACACATGCCGGGGCGTGAAGCACAGCCGCCCTGCTGGATTGAAGTACCGTAAACAACTATCGGACGGTCGTCAATCCACGGAGAAGGAGGATAGACTTTTGCCCCTTCAGAAAGTCCGATTGCAAACTTTTCAACTCCGGAATAGAGCGGAAAATGCAAGGTAAATTCACGGATTTTCTTTACTTTTTCATCTTTGAAAACCGTTACATTATATTCATTTTTAGTATGGTCAAAACGGGCACTGCGGTAATAAGTCTTATTCGTATTGCTGCCGACATATAAATCAAAACCCATACTCCCGACAGAAGCCATGTGGTCCATGCGGGAATTATGCCACAAAGAGGCATTTACACGGATTTCAGAAGCATCTGTTTTAAAACGGAGCATAACTCCTGCAGTTTTCCATGCAAGTTCATCGACACCGACGGAAATTTTCACACTTTGCGGCAGTCTGCGGAACACACCGCCCCTTTTGCGCCAATACAAACCGTTTAATTCAAACGGTTTATCATCAACAGAATACCAATCCATTCCGTCAAATGATTTTTCCTCAAAACCCATTGCACTGTCAATTTTCTTAATGTCAATTTTTTTACTCATTTGTTTTCCTGTTGTTACGGATTTATATATTTTTTTAAAGTTATTGCTGTCTGCTGTTTTATGCAAAAATTTCAAATCATTAAGAATAGCAATCGCATCCTGACGCCATTTTGTTTTGTCCGGCTGACGGAAAAATGCAGTATGCGAAGTATAAATTGCTGTATGTCCGGCAGGAAAAACTGCATGAGAATAATCACACAAATAATCTTTGCGGTAATTCTGTCTGTCCCAGAGGAAGCGGCTCAAAGATTTTTCGCCGCTTTCAGGAGTTATCAGACTGGCAACACCGATACCGCTTTTCTCATCATACCAGACACCGCAATCAAGGTAATTACGATTTGGAAAACTGCCGTCTGATTTAAATTTTAAACTGACTGTGCTGCCATTTTCACCAATACCGTAATAATCCGTAAACCGTGTTGACCACGGATGCATAAAAGGATAGAGGAAATTGACTTTGACATCATTTTTTGCACTTATTTCAACTCTTTCATGCAAAATATTATGGTCTATGAAAAAGCGGTATTTCACATTGAAATCCGCAATTTGCGACTCTTTTTCCATACCGACAACAGCAGCACGAATTACCGAACTTTTCACCGGCATTTCCTGTCCGTCATCAATGAAAAAACGGATTGCATTGAGTTTCTCGCTTTTTCCTGACTCATCATGGCCCGAACCGATAAAAAACTTACTTCCTCCAGGCTGATAAGCTACTCCGTAATGCGCACCTGACTGGTCAACTCCGACGACCTGTTCCTCCCATACAATGCGGTTTATATTCCAGAACTTTCTTCCGTCAAGTCTGACCTTCAGATTTCCCGACTCCATAACAACTGACTGCGGCGGCATATCAGCAAAAACAACAGCCGATATCAACAACATACATACGATGAGTATTTTTTTCATATTTTCTCCTTTGAAAACAATTTTAATATAACATTCAAGCAATCAAATACAAGTAATTTCCGCAATTTTATTGTTTTTTCTAATTTTTTTCACCTTAAGTATTTTAAAAATCCGTATATGGTGTTATATTACAGTGATTGTATTTTATATATTTTATAGAAAGGATTACTTATTATGCAATTATTGAGCAATGAAATGGCAGGACACCTGCAAAACTCTTCCTGGATCCGCAAAATGTTTGAAGCCGGTATCGAACTTCGCAAAGAATTCGGTGCTGATAATGTTTATGATTTCAGTCTCGGCAATCCTGACTTGCCGCCTCCTGCAAAAGTTCAGGATACACTGCACAAAATCGCAGATAAAATTCTTGACCCGTTCTCTCTCGGATACATGCCCAACGGCGGCTATGTTGAATTCCGTGAAGTTCTTGCCGCAAAACTCTCAAAAGAACAGGGAGTTTCAATCCCCATGAGCAATGTCATTGCCACTTGCGGTGCGGCAGGCGGTCTCAATGTCTTTTTCCGTACCGTTCTGGAAAAAGGCGATGAAGTCATCGTCCCTGCTCCCTACTTTATGGAATACAATTTCTACACCTCCAACTTCGGAGGCAAACTTGTTCCGGTCAAATCAAAAGATTTCACTTTTGAACTGGATATTGAAGCATTGAAAGCGGCAATCACTCCCAAATGCCGTGCCATGATTCTCAATTCTCCCAACAATCCGACAGGTCAGATTTACAGCCGCAAAGAAATCTCCGAACTTGCAGCAGTGCTGCTTGAGAAATCAAAAGAATTCGGCAGACCGATTTTCCTTATAGCTGACGAACCATACCGTTTTTTGAACTATGACAATATGGATATTCCTTCACTTTTTGAACTCTATCCCTACTCTGTCGTCATCGGTTCATACTCCAAGAGTCTCTCTCTTGCAGGTGAGCGTATCGGTTATATCGCCGTCAATCCTGCAACAGGTGAAGATGCAGCACAGCTTATGGGCGGACTTATCATGTCAAACCGCATTCTCGGTTTCGTCAACGCCCCTGCCCTCGCACAGAAAATTCTTACTGACTGCATTGAAGAAGAAGTCGATATGAAAGTTTATCTCAAACGCCGCAATGCTATGGCAGAAGTTCTTGACCGTGCAAAAATTGAATACACCATGCCCAAAGGCGCATTCTACTTCTTCCCCAAAGCCCCCGGCGGCGATGAAGGTAAATTCATGGAAGCACTCGTCCGCAACCATGTTCTTGCCGTTCCCGGTGTCGGTTTCGGCTGTCCCGGCTACTTCCGCATGACTTTCTGCGTCAATGAAGATGTCATTTACCGTTCAGCTGACGCAATTGCCAAAGCCGCCGCAGAGTGCATGAATTGAAAGGAGTAAGAAATGCAGCAGCATATTTTGAATTTATTAAGTGAAAATGCCCGTATTTCTGTTGAAGAAATAGCTTTGCGCCTCAATACAAATGCAGAAAAAGTCACAGAAATAATTTCTGAACTTGAAGCCAAAAACATCATTTGCGGCTACACCGCTATTTTGAATGAAACAAATTCAAACAAAGTCACCGCACTTATTGAGGTAAAAATCACTCCTCAGCGTGACGGCGGTTTTGATACAGTAGCAAAACGCATTGCCAAATTTGACGAAGTCAAAGAACTTTATCTGGTATCCGGTGCTTACGACCTTTTGCTCGAAGTTGAGGGCGAAAGTTTACAGCAAGTTGCAATGTTTGTTTCCGGAAAACTCTCAACTATTGAGGGGGTTCTCTCCTGCACGACCGGGTTTCAGCTCAAAAAATACAAACAGTCAGGCAAGATCATAGAGAGCGAGGAATCTTATGAACGACTCAAAGTCTGCCCGTAATTTTGTAGCTTCACATATTGCAAGTCTGCCCAAAAGCGGCATCCGAGAATTTTTTGACATAGTCAATACCATGGATGATGTTATAAGTCTCGGTGTCGGTGAACCTGACTTTACTACACCGTGGAACATCCGCGAAGCAGGAACTTTTTCACTGGAAAAAGGACATACAGCATACACTTCCAACCTCGGTATGCTCTCTTTGCGAAAAGAAATCTGCAAATATGTGGCAAAAAATTATCATGTCAGTTATAACCCGAATAACGAATGTATCGTTACTATCGGTGTCAGCGAAGCTCTGGATATTGCCATGCGGGCATTGCTTAATCCGGGAGATGAAGTTATTTATACAACTCCGTGCTTTGTCTCTTATCCTGCAGAAATCACCATGGCACACGGCGTTCCCGTTCCCGTTCCGACTTTTGAAAAAGATGAATTTGCGCTGACCCCTGAAACTTTGCAGAAAGTCATCACCCCGAAAAGTAAAGTCCTTCTGCTTAATTTCCCCTGCAATCCGACAGGTGCAGTTATGGGACTTGATAATTTAAAAGCTGTTGCAGAAATCGCAAAAAAACACGACCTTGTTGTTATTACTGATGAAATTTATTCCGAACTCGTTTACGACGGATTGAAACACCACTCAATTGCCGCTCTTGAAGATATGCGGGAAAGAACGATTTTCCTCCACGGTTTTTCAAAGGCATTCGCAATGACCGGCTGGCGTGTCGGGTACGCATGCGGTCCCGTAGAAATCATTGATGCTATGATGAAAATTCATCAATACGGCATTATGAGTGCCAACACCACCAGTCAGGAAGCCGCTCTTGAAGCTTTGCAGAACGGAACTTCCGCCATGCTGAAAATGCGTGAATCCTACCGTGAACGCCGCAATGTCATGGTCAAAATGCTGAACGATATGGGTTTGAAATGTATTCTTCCCAAAGGTGCATTTTACGCATTCCCCAATATTCAAAGTACAGGACTCGACTCAAAAACTTTTGCAAAACAGCTTTTGGAAAAAGAACATGTTGCCGTCGTTCCCGGTGTCGCATTCGGCGACTGCGGCGAAGGTTTCGTCCGCTGCTGTTACGCTACGGGGATTCAGGATATTATTGAAGCGATGAACCGCATCAAACACTTTATTGACGGATTGAAAAAATGATACAGACAATAAAAGTCCGCAAATGGCGTGAAAAATCACTGAAACGCCGCCATCTATGGGTCTTTTCAGGCAGTCTGGAAATGGCAGACGCAAAACTTTCACCGTGGTCAAAACTCGTTGACTGCAACGGCGATTTTCTTGCTTATGCCGCAGTAAATCCGCAGTCAAAAATTACTGCAAAAATCTGGAGTTTCAACGAAAATGATACTCCGTGCAAAGATTTTTTTCAGAAAAAAATTCTCTCTGCTTTGAATTTCAGAAAAGAGTGCGGTTTTTCTTTTGACAACGTTCACGGGGTCCGCCTCATAAATTCCGAAGGTGACGGCTTGCCCGGAGTTATTGCAGATGATTATGCCGGCGTTATTGTCGTACAGTTTCTTACCTGCGGAGCGGCGCACTACCGTGAAATTATTTCTGAAATACTTTTTGAAAATGTTCCGGGAGCAGTTGCCGTTTATGAGAAAAGCGACAGTGCAATTCTTGCCAAAGAACACATGCAAATCCGCGACGGTCTCATCTGCGGCAAACTTCCTGCTGAATGTGTGATTGAAGAAAACGGCGCAAAATTTGAAATTGATTTTATCAACGGACACAAAAGCGGTTTTTACCTCGACCAACGCAAAAACCGTGAAATTCTGAGCCGTTTTGCCAAAGGCCGCACCGTCCTCAACTGTTTCAGCTACACTGGCGGGTTCGGAGTCAAAGCAGCTCTTGCCGATGCAAAATTTGTCACCAATGTTGACAGTTCCGCCGCAGCTCTTGCTCAAAGTGCAAAGAATATGCAGCTCAACGGAATTTCTTCAGACAAATTTGAAGATATTGAAGGTGATGTTTTCAGCATTCTGCGCAAGTTCCGTGCAGAAAAGCGCAAATTTGATTTTATCATCCTTGACCCGCCCAAACTGGTGCAGTCCGTTTCTGATTTGAACCGTGCGGCAAAAGCCTACAAAGATATGGCTCTTGTTGCTCTGCATATTCTCAACAAAAACGGTATTCTTGCCAATTTTTCATGTTCCGGTCTCATGCCGCGTGAACTTTTTCAGAAAATAACCTTTGACGCCGCACTTGATGCCGGCAGAAATTTACGCATAATTGAAATTCTGGAACAGGACACCGACCATGCATGGAATTTGGATATGCCCGAAAATTTTTACTTGAAAGGTCATCTGATGATGGCTGACTGATGAGGTAAAAAATGAATAAACTCCATATCAAACTCCCGGAAAATTCATACGATATAATTTTTGACGAATGGGGTTCTGACGCCTTTGAAAAAACTGTTGAGTCCTTTGACCGCGGCGGCAAAATGATGACTGTCAGTGAAAAAACTCTCCGTGAACTTTATCCGCTTGCCGCCTACAAATACGGCGAACTTTTTACTCTCAAAGGTACCGAAGAAAATAAATCAATGGCAGAAATCGAACGCCTCTGCGATGCCGCGGTGGAAAACGGATGCGACCGTAAAAGCATGTTTATCGCTTTCGGCGGCGGAATTGTCGGCGATATGACGGGGTTTGCTTCTGCAATTTTTATGCGCGGTATTGATTTTATTCAGGTTCCGACAACTCTGCTTGCCATGGTGGATTCCTCTGTCGGAGGCAAAACAGGAGTCAATTTGAGTTCCGGCAAAAATCTTGCAGGTGCATTTCATCAACCCAAAGCTGTTTTGACCGATGTTCATTTCCTTGAAACTCTCCCCGACCGTGAAATCCGCAACGGACTCGGTGAAATCGTCAAATACGGTGCAGGATTGAGCAAAGAACTTTTTGAACTGCTGGAAAAAAATATTGACAAACTAAACTCTCTCGACCTTGATTTTTATCAGCAAATCATTTATGACTGCTGCGCTATCAAATGCCGTATCGTGCAGGAGGACGAAAAAGAACACGGCTGCCGCGCGTTGCTCAATCTCGGTCACACTTTCGGTCACGCTGTTGAAGCAATTTCAAACTTTGAAATCACTCACGGTGAAGCTGTTGCCATCGGACTTGCATGTGCCGGCGAACTTGCAGTACGCCTCAAGTTATGGTCTGAAAGCGACCTTGACCGTATGCGCAGACTTATGACTGCACTGAAACTGCCATCTGCGCTCAAAAAAGAGTGGAAATTTGATGATATGCTAAAAATAATGCTCCATGATAAAAAAACCGAAAACGGCAAACTGAAAATCATTCTTCCCAATGCAATCGGAAGCAGTATAATTCAAAAAGACATTCCCTCCGAACTCATCCGTGAAAGTATGGAGGCTTGCCGTGAATAACAGAAATGCGTGCATCGTTCTCAACATGCTGTCCGGTATCGGATATGTCAAATACAAAGCCCTGGTTACAGAATTCGGTGAACCTGCACTCATTTTTTCTGCTACAAAACCGCAGCTTACCGCAGTTAAAGGTATTTCTGATACACTTGCCGACAAGATAATAAACTACAAAGAATATGTTGATTTGGATAATGAACTTTTGCTTGCTGAACGCGGCGGAGTTCAAATCATCACCCTCGCTGATCAGGAGTATCCGGAAATACTGCGCAATATTTATAACCCGCCGATTTGCCTTTATATCAGAGGCAAGCTGCCGTCTTTCAACAATAATGCAGTTGCTATTGTCGGTTCACGCAAAATGTCAATGTACGGCGAACGCATGGCAAAATCTTTTGCTCAGGATGCCGTCAAATGCGGTTATACAGTTATTTCCGGTCTCGCTTTCGGGATAGATTACGCCGCACACAAATCTGTCGTTGATTCTGACGGCATCACTGTTGCCGTTCTCGGCGGCGGTCTTATGCAAGTTCACCCGCGCGAACATATTCCGCTTGCCCGTGAAATAATTCAAAAAGGCGGCGCAGTAATAAGTGAATTTCCGATGGATTTTCCCGTAAGCCGCACCTCCTTCCCCCGCCGTAACCGCATTGTTTCAGCTCTCAGTTCAGCTGTTATTGTCATTGAAGCGGGACTGGACTCAGGAGCTTTGATTACCGCCAATGTCGCTCTTGAACAGGGCAAAGATATTTTTGCCGTCCCCGGCAATGCTGATAATCCCCAGGCAAAAGGATGCAACAAACTCATTCGTGAAAATTCAGCCAATCTTGCAGAGAGTTTCTCAGATGTTCTTGATGTACTTGACTGCGGTCTTTTCAACTGCGAAGAATTCGCAGACTCCGCAGATGCTTACAAAGCAGAATCATGCTTCACTCCCGACGAGCAGCTCATCATTGACGCTCTGCAAAAAGGCGACTGCTCCATGGATGACCTCGCCCTGGAAACCAATCTTGAGTCAGGCATCCTCCTCTCAACTCTGATGAAACTTGAAATGAAATTCGTCATTCAGAAAAATCCCGACCGCACATACCGTATGCGCTGAAATATAATAATTGCAATATCTTTATAAAACATCATATAAACACTTGATTTTCAAATTGTATTTACAGAAAAATCTGCAAATAAAAAAACGGATTTTATATTTTGTGAAAACAAAAGATAAAATCCGAATATAAAAGTTTTTGTAAAAAGGTTGGGAGGGGTTCGGGGAGGGAAGGAAAAGAAACTTGTTTCAACAAGGTTTTTTCCTCCCCTCCCCGAAAAACAATACCTTATCTGAAAACTACGGGCAGATAGGATTTGCGGTCGTGCCAGTTAGCTTTGGGCATGTTTGCGCTGGTGGAAGTAAGTTCAAGGTCAAAGAGAGACTTTGAATAATTATAACGGGCGCAGAGGATATTCCATTGGGTACCGGGTTTGAAGATGTCGCCTTTGGAATTGATGATTGACATGGGGATAGCCATTTCAACCACGAAATACTTGTCGTTATCTTTGGAATTATTGATTGTGCCGTCCATGCTTACAGCGACTTTGATTTTATCATTTTTCTGAATAGCTTCGGGGAAAATGCGTTTGCCGCCGTTTTCAAAGAACATGACGGTGGATTTACCATTGGCGGAACCATAGATTTCCCAGTAGTGACCGCTTACAGGATTCTGGAGGAAAAACTCAAAGGTATCACCGCGCTGATACAAATGAGTTCCGTCTTCGCCATACTGAACGATATCATCATCTTCCATTTTTGCAAGGACATAAACGTATTTGTCATCGTATGCGATTTGAACAGTTCCGCCCTGATGGGGACGGTTGCTGCGCCATTCACGCAAACGCTCAGGGTCATTGGGAATTGAAAACTGATAAAATTTTGAGCGTTCCCAGATTTCATCGGTAACTTTGCCGTCAACTTTTACGGGAACCATGGCGCGGCGAACTTCAATTTCAGTTGCGGGCCAGATGCCGCCGTTAAAGAGTGTACAGCTGCAAAGAAGCATGGCAAATGCCATAGCCGAAACGATTGAGAAACAAACTTTTTTCATTTTTTACCTTTCTTTATCTTGAAATATTATTGTATTCCAAAAGTGAATTGCAATATTCATTCAACTTTTTATAATAAGCCTGACTCTGTGCGGGAAGAATTGCGCCTTCAATAACTGCGCTTATAATGCTTTCAATAAGTTCAGCGACCTTTCCCTCAAACTCAGGCAGCAGCCCCGCTTCATAGAGAAAACAGAGCTTGAATGCCGCCGCCGACTCTTCCAGAGTCCATTTGCCGGGTGTATCAGCAGGAATAATAAGCTGAAGAAAAACATTTCTTGCCGCATCATAACTGAACGGTATCGGCAAATCACATTCAGTATTATTAAGCAGAAACTGAGCGATTTTGCCGGCAAACTTGAAATTCAGCAAATTTTCTGCTATTAAGCTCAAGTCCGTCCTTAGTTCTATCTCTTTTGCCGTAAACAAATCTGAGTTTTCCCTGCGGTCAAAACTCACATCAAATTCCTGAAAAATATCCGCCTGCGGAAAATGATTTTTATCCGCTTTGCGCCCGTTATACAGCAGAAGCGACATCCTGCCGAAGTCGGGAGAAATCCCGTACAACAGCAGATGCGCGTCCTGATAAGGTTCTTTTTTCAATACGATAAAAGAGGTTTGATTGAACATAAAAAGCCTTAGAGTTTTTCTTTGAGAAGTTCAATGACCATTTGCGGATTGGCTTTGCCCTTACTGAGTTTCATAACCTGACCGACAAAATACTGGATCAGTTTTTCGTTGCCGTTATGATACTGCTCAACCTGTGCGGGATTATTGGCAATAGCCTGCTCAACAAAGGGAAGAATTGCAGAGCTGTCAGCAACCTGAACCAAGCCTTTTTCCTTGACGATGGATTCGGGGTCTTTGCAGGTAGTGAACATGTCAGCGAAAACTTCTTTGGCGATTTTGCCGTTAATGGTCTTTTTCTCAATCAGATTGACCAGTGCGGCGAGATTTTCGGGAGTGACATTGGATTCAGAAATATCCTGTTTGGCGTTGCCGAGTTCACGGAGGAGTTCGGAAATAATCCAGTTGGCAAGAATTTTCTTGTTGATTGCAGTTTTGGCTGCAGCTTCAAAATATTTGGCAATATTGCGTTCGGAAGTAAGAATTTGAGCGTCATACTCAGTCAAACCGTAATCAGCAACCAGACGGGCGCGCATAGCTTCGGGAAGTTCAGGAAGTTCTGCACGGATTGCTTCAATTTCCTCTTCAGTAAAAGTAACCGGCATCAAGTCGGGGTCGGGGAAATAACGGTAGTCATGTGCCTGCTCTTTGGAACGCATGAGATAGGTTTCACCTGCTTCATCATTCCAGCCGCGGGTTTCCTGATGAACTTTGCCGCCGTTGTCAAGCAAGTTTGACTGACGCCAGAATTCGTATTCAATAGCCTTATGTGCTGCACTGAAGCTGTTGAGGTTTTTGATTTCAGCTTTGGTACCGAACTCTTTCTGACCGACGGGGCGCAGAGAGATGTTGACGTCACAGCGCATCTGACCTTTTTCCATATCGCAGTCGGAAATATCGCCGTACTGCATGATTTCTTTGAGCTTGGTAAGATAAGCATAAGCCTCATCAGCGGAACGCATGTCAGGTTCACTGACGATTTCCATCAGCGGAACACCTGAACGGTTGTAGTCTGCACCGCTCTGGTGGGCGTAGTGAGTAAGTTTAGCGGGGTCTTCCTCCAAGTGGATACGGGTGATGCCGATAGTTTTTTCAGGAAGCATTTCACCTGAAAAACCTTTACCGGACAAGTGGATTGCGCCTTTGGTACAGAACGGCAGATCGTACTGGGAAATCTGATAATTTTTGGCAAGGTCGGGGTAAAAATAACTCTTGCGGTCAAATTTACTGAAACGAGCAATTTCACATTCAGTCAGCAAACCTGCACGCACTGTTTTGTAAATAGCCTCTTTGTTGGGGACAGGCAAAGTGCCGGGGTAGCCCATGCAAACGGGGCAAATCAAGGTGTTGGGTTCTGCACCGTACTGATTGGGGCAGGAGCAGAACATTTTACTTTTGGTACGGATTTGAACGTGGACTTCCAATCCGATTACTGCTTCATACTTCATTTAATTTCATCCTGTTGTTGGTTGTTATATTCAATGACTTTTTGATTTTCAATTACTTCAAAACATGCCTCTGCGGCAGCGAAAGACGGTTTGCGTCCGCGGCTGGAGAGCATTTCAACGAGGTTTTCAATATCATTTTCCACCTCTTTGCGGCGGGAACCGCCGGGAAGAATTTTTTCAACTGCCGGAACAATATTTTTGTTGCACACATGCCATTGGAGAAATTCTTCAAAAACTGTCTTATTGGCAATAATATTTACCATAGTAAAATAACCGCGGTAAAGTTTGACCAATACGCTGGCAATCAGCAGAGTCAGCAAATTGAGTTTATATACCACCACCAACGGCAGCCCGGCAATGGCTGATTCAACTGTGACCGTTCCTGAAGCGGCAATACCTGTTCCTGCCTTCTGCTGATAATATGCGGCAGATTCATTACTGAGTTCAATCGGCGGTAATTCCGGATGTTTTTTGCGGTAATCTGCAATGATTTTTTCACACATGGCGCGCATTTTTGCACGGGAAGCGGCAATGACAAAATAAAGATTAGGATGCTTGACATGCAGTTCACAAACTGCATCAAGCATCGGTTTCAACAGACGGCTGACCTCCATGGCACGGCTTCCCGGCAGCAGCAGAAAACAGTTTTCATCACGCTTGATTGTCAAATCCGTCCGCTCTTCAATAATTTCCAGCAAAGGGTGTCCGACAAAAGAAACATCCAGTTTGTCCTTATCATAAACTTCCGTTTCAAAGGGGAAAATAACCAGCATTTTAGAACAAATCGCCTCAAGTATCGGCTTGCGTTTTTTGCCCCATACCCAGATTTGCGGACTGACATACCAGATGACAGGGATATTCAATTTGAACATCTTTTTGGCAAAACGCAAATTAAAACCGGGATAGTCAATAAGTACCACTGCATCAGGGCGTTCCTTTTTCGCAAGGTTCAGCAGTTTGAAAAATATACGGATAAAGGTGCCGATGAGTTTAAAAGTTTCAATAAACCCCATGACCCCGAGTTCGGTTGAATCAACAAGCAGTTCAACCCCCTCTTCCGCCATGCGTTTTGACCCCATACCAGCAAGTTTCAATTCAACATTGCGCTCTGAAGCAATTTTTTTAAGTTCTGATGCAAGTTTTGCCCCGTAGATATCTCCCGAAGTCTCACCTGCCAGAATCCATAATTTTTTTACTTTTTTATCCATATAGTACCATTATCGCAGTTTCAGAACATCCTGCATGTCATAAAGTCCGGGTTCGGCAGTCGCCAGAAAACGAACCGCAGTCAATGCGCCGCGGGCAAAAGTGTCACGGCTGGAAGCTTTGTGAGTAAGTTCAACACGCTCTCCGCCTGCCGCAAACATTACAGTATGGTCGCCGACAACATCGCCGCCGCGCAAAGCGTGCATACCGATTTCCTTGCGGGTACGTGCGCCGCAGATACCTTCTCTGCCATGGCGAACATCAGTTTTGTAATCAAGTCCGCGTGCTTCGCAAAGAATCTGACCGAGGCGTTCAGCAGTACCGCTGGGAGCATCTTTTTTCTGATTGTGGTGCATTTCAACAATTTCAATATCAAAATCTTCACCGAGAATATCGGCGGCTTTGCGTGAAAGATAGAAAAGCAAATTGACACCGATACTGAAATTGGGAGCAAAAACAATTCTTGCACCGTTGTCAGCCATATCTTTCAATGCGGCTTTGTCATCATCTGTCAAAGCTGTTGTACCGATGACAATAGAACAATTATATTTAAGAGCGATACGGGTTGCCTCAACAACGCCCTGTGTGGAAAAGTTGATAACTGCATCACTTGCAGCAAACACTGCTTCATAATCATTGGTAATTTTAACTCCGGCATCTCCGATGCCTGCAACAGCACCTGCATCCTGTCCGATAAAAGGACATTCTGCAATTTCCAATGCTCCTGAAAGCTGCAAATCATCACTGGCACAAATATTTGCCACAAAACGCCGTCCCATACGGCCTGCGGCACCGACTACTGCTGTTCTTATCATTTTTATTCTCCTGTAATATATTGTTGCGGCATATACCATATATCGGAGGGAGCCCCGAGCGGAAATTGCCTGAAATTATGATATCGCTCCGAAAGAGCGTTCAACGCATAAGGTGCAAAAAGAAATGTGTACGGCTGCTCATCATGGATAAGTTTCTGAAACTCACGGGCAAGATTTATTCTCTCATCCATATCAAAAGTCAGCTGAAGTTTTTCAATAAGCTCATCAGCCTTTTTATTTTTGAAACTGATATGATTGCTTGAACCTTCAACATCCGCCTGACTTGAATGCCACAACTGATAAGGTTCAGGGTCTATCGGACTCGACCAGCCGAGTGTGCAGACTTCAAAATCACGGGTCATAAGTCTCTGTACATATACTGACCACTCAATAGTTTGAATACGCATGTCAATACCTGCCTTTGCCATACTCTCCTTGATAAGCGGCAGCATTTTTTCCTGAATCGGATGCGAAGCAACAGCAAGTATGCTGAATATAAATTTGCGTCCGTCTTTCTCCAAAATGCCGTCGCCGTCAGAATCAATCCAGCCGCAAGAGGCAAGAAGTTCCTTTGCCCGCTTCACATCATAGGGAAAAGGTTTTATACTTTTATCATAATATACACTGTTGGGCGAAAACGGTCCGATAACAGTTTGTGCTTCATTTTTGTAAATATCACGGATGATACGCTCACGGTCAACAAGCATAGTGAGTGCCTGACGGACATACTTATCCTGAAACAACGGATTTTTGAGATTGTAGCCGATATAAAAATAACTTGAACTCAAATGGCGGTATTTACGCAAACGGGCTTTGGCAAATTCAGCACTTTTGCTTTTGACCGTCCACTGTTCGGGAGTCAGAGAAGACTGACCGATTTTGCCAGCAAGCAAAGCCTGATAGCGGGTATTCGGGTGCTGGATAAATTCATAAACAAGTTTTTTCAAAGGCGGCATAATACCGTATTTGCGTCCCCAGTAATTTTCATTACGCTCAAAGACAAGTCGGGAATTTTTATCCCATTTGACAAAACGGTATGCTCCGCATCCTACAATCATACGGTTGCGTTTGTGGTCGTTATTGAATTTTTTGCCGTCAAATTTGCCGTCGCTGTCACAATAAAAATGTCGGGGAAGCGGCATCATTCCGAGAGTTGCACTCAAATTGCCGTACTTGGGAGTTTTCCAGCGGATATTCATATTCAAATCATCAATAACTTCAATATCCTCCAAATCCTGATAATAAACCCGCATGGCGGAAGCATTGACATCCTGATTGCGGACAACATCGGCAAAAAATTTGAAATCACGGGCACTCAATCTGACAGGCGCAATCTCTTTGCCGGTATCGGGATCGGTAAAGGACTGCCAGTAAACATCAGGTCTGAGTTTGATATGATAACTTTTGCGGTCAGCTGATACCGTCCATTTTTCCGCCAGCATCGGCTGAAATATTTCCGGCTTGGCATAATTGCGTTCCGCCAGAGAAGAATTACACAATGAATAGAACTCACTTGCATAAGCATCATTATTGATAAGATAATTCAAATTGGCAGTATCTGCGGAAATCGGACGGACAAGCGTTCCGCCCTGAACTGCATCCGCAGCAAAAAATTCCGCATTGGCAGCAGGAATTGCGGTGTTTTCCGCAAACTTGGGAACAACAACCGCCTCTCTCGGCATATTTTTGATTTTCTCCATCTCTTTTAACACCTGTTGAGAGGCAAAATACATTCTGTCATTGGAATTTACAACTGCAATTCCCATGACAATAACTGCTGCCGTCAGCAGAGTAAGGATTATGTTCAAATAAATTTTCGCCACAATTTTACCTCAGATATGTGAAACTTTCCAGGTCAGATATGCTCCGATAGTTTGAAAAATAATATTGGGCAGCCACAAAAGATACTGCGGATAAATCTGCGGACTTCCCGTCATTGAATTGAAAAGCAAAATCATAATGAAGAATGTTCCTGCAAGCAGAACACTCATAAACAACCCGACAGAAGTCTCCTTGCGTGAAGTACGGATAGCCAGAGGCATTCCCAACAGCAGAAAAGCAATCGGCGACAATCCGAGAGCAATACGGCAGTTAAGCTGACTTTCCAGCGCACATTCCATTTTGGGATTGCGCGGGGATATTTTTTTGACATCACGGATACGGGCGATAAGCTCAGTTGCGTTCATATATTTCGGCGCACGGAAAACTGCATTGGCAGTAAGGCTTTTGCCGTATTCAAAATGAAAACGCAATTCATCGGAGGCAACTCGTGTCTCCTGCTTACTCTTCTTGTCAATGGTAAGGCAATTTTTAAGTACGATAGTCAAAATCTGATTATCCTTGTCCGTCTCCAAATACCCCTCAGCTGCGGTCACATCCTGCGCGATTTCGCCCGGTTTTGAAGGGTCAACAGTGTAAATCTGAACATTTTTCAAAATTTTGTTATTGATTTTATCGTCGATGTAAATAATAGTATTGGCATAATGCAAAGGTCTGCCGGGTTCAAACATAGCTATCGGCTGATTGATTGCCGCATCACGGGTAAGCTCACGGGACTTGAAATATGAAACAGGAGCAACAAAAAGCTGAATATAAAGGCACAATGCAGTGATAAGAAAAGTCAGCAGAATAATCGGTGATATCACCTGAAGCAGAGAAATTCCGCATGCACGCATTGCAGTTACCTCAGAGTCTGCCGACAGTCTGCCGAAAACCAGCATCACCGCCGCCATAATCGCCCACGGAATAGTAAAAGTCAGCACCACCGGCATAATATAAGCCAGAAACTGCAGAAATGCACTTACCGGCAAACCGTTGGCAATAACATCAAGAATTCGTGCGATACGCGCCCCGGTCATACCGAAAGTCAAAACCCCCAATGCCATAAAAAATGTTATAAGAAAAGACTTTGTAACATACAAATTCAGAGTTTTCATAATCAATGTGTACCTTATTGTTATAATTATATAATACACAATTTACATGCAAAAGGTTATTTTTCAAACTCTTTCCCCGCGTTTTTTAATAAAAAATTGAAAAAAATACAAAAAAAAGCTATAGAAAATTTGCGAATTTACAAAATGATATTATATTGTAAATTGTGCGATTGTATGAAATAATTCAAACAAATGTAAACGTTTCCGCAAAAAACGGAAAAGTTTCAACTTTATCGGAATATTTGATTTACACTAAACTGACGGTGATTTAATGAACGAACAACAAAAAAAACGCAAGACTGCAATTGACTGTATCAAAGAAATAGTCAAGCTCCTGCCCGGAGGCATAAATCTTGAAGCATTTCTTGAAAACAGAGATGATATTGAAGATTTTGATTTGATTTTTGATGTCGCCAAAAAACTGAAACTTTCGCCGGAAATAAACAGCGAATGCAATATGGACGAATTGTCCACCTATTTCGGCGCACCGGTTTTCCTCGAACTGAAAAACGGCAATTTCGTCCTCTTTCTCGGTTCTCGCAAAGCTCAACTTTCAAACCAGCCGACCACTTTTGCCATTTTTGACCCCCTGAGTCAGAACGCCGGCAAGGTAATCTTCCTTGAAATTGAAAAACTGGAAAAGGCATGGACAAAACGCGTCATCTATCTCAGAAACCTCAATAATCCCTCTTTTGCCGCTGACGGCAGACACACATCATTATATACCATGACTGCCATTGCTCGTCACCACGGAATTATCACTGATGTCAATTTGCTGCTCCATGAACACGCCATTGAAGAAGATGAACCCGAACCGCATTTCCTCTGTGCCATTGCCGATAAACTCGGTCTCAAAACCAAAATCGGCGACCTTTCATGGAAAAAACTGGTTAAAATGGGTACAGTTTTCCCCTTTATGGGCTTTACCAAAGACGGTAAATCCGTAATTTTCTGCGGTGCACGCCCCATTCAGAACCCCGATGTCATTGACACCAAAGCCAAAGAAATCGCCAATAACGAACCCGCAAAACTTGAAAACAGCGAACCTCAGGCGGAAATCGTCAGCGATGAAAAAGATGAGAAAAAAGATGAAAACGAACTCATCCCCATTGCCGAAGAAGTACCGGTAGAAAAACCGGAAGTAGTTACTTCCGAACAGCTTGAACAAAAAGCAAAAGCTCCCGCCGAACCCGAATACGAAGTTCTCGTCTGGGACCCCCTCGTCAACGGCGAAAACTCTTCACGCATGCGTACCATCACCCGCGGTGAATTTGAAGAAAAGTTCAAAACTCAAGTCATTTTCTTCAAACGCCATTATTCACTGCTTGATGACAATCAGCCTTTCGGTCTGCGCTGGTTCATTCCTGAATTTTACCGTCAGAAATCACTTCTGACTCAGGTTGCCATTGCAATTCTCGCCATCAGTCTCATCGGACTTGCAATTCCGCTGTTCTTCCAGCTGGTCGTTGACAAAGTTCTCGTGCATCAGAGTTACAATACATTGACCGTTCTCGGTATCGGTGTATCAGTACTGCTGGTTTTCAATGCGGGTATGGAATACATACAAAACTACTTTTTGCTCTTTGCCACCAACCGCATTGACATCCGTCTGGCGACAAGGACATTTGCCAAACTTCTGAGCTTACCGGTTGACTTTTATGAAAGAATTTCAAGCGGTGTGCTTATCAAACACATGCAGCAGACGGAAAAAATCCGAGGTTTCCTCTCCGGCAGTCTTTTCCACTCCGCACTGGAACTTTTCTCTCTGGTGGTATTCCTGCCGTTCCTGCTCTTTTACAGTGTCAAACTGACTTTTGTCGTATTGTTCTTCACATTCCTTATGGCTCTGGTCATTGCTGTCCTTATCAAACCATTCCAGGCAAGACTTGAAGAACTCTACATGGCTGAAGGTAAGCGTCAGGGAATGCTTGTTGAAACTATCAACGGTATCCGTACCGTCAAATCTCTCGCTCTCGAACCTACTCAGCAGCGCAAATGGAACGATACTGCTGCTTATGCCATTACTCGCTACTTCAGAGTTGCCAAAATCTCACTCACTGCACGCACTATAAGTCAGCTGTTGGAGAAATTCATGTTTATCGCCGTTATCTGGATCGGTGCGGTATCAGTTTTTGACGGAGACATAACTGTCGGTGCTTTGATTGCATTCCAGATGCTTTCAGGTCGCGTTACCGCTCCGCTCGTCCGCATTGTCGGACTCGTTCATGAATACCAGCAAACCGCTCTTTCAATCAAAATGCTCGGTGTCGTTATGAACAATCCCATGGAATCCGTCGGCGGCTCTCTCCAGCACAAACTCCGCGGCGAGCTCTCTTTGGAAAACCTCAAATTCCAATATACTGCTGACGGTCCCGTTGTTATCAAGGACTTCAATCTGCACATTTCTCCCGGTATGACCGTAGGTCTCGTCGGACGCTCCGGTTCCGGTAAAACAACCGTTACCAAACTCATTCAGGGACTTTATCCGCTTCAGGGCGGTATTATCAAATTTGACGGTATTGATATCCGCGAAATTGACCGTTCATGTCTGCGTTCCAATATCGGTATCGTATTGCAGGACAACTACTTCTTCCACGGCACAATCAAAGAAAACCTCTCTATTACCAAAAAAGATGCCACCATGGAGGAAATTATTTATGTAGCCCGTATGGCAGGTGCGGATGAATTTATCCAGCGCATGTCCAAAGGGTATGACTCCATGCTTGAAGAAAACGCTTCCAACTTGTCCGGCGGTCAGCGTCAGCGTCTCGCTATCGCACGCGCTCTGCTGCCCAATCCGCGCTTGCTGATTTTTGACGAAGCCACAAGTGCGCTCGACCCTGAAAGCGAAACCATGATTCGACGCAATCTGAAAATGATTGCCAAAAACCGTACCGTGTTCATCATCTCTCACCGTCTCTCCATTCTCTGCCGTGCCGATAACATCGTAGTCATGGACAAAGGCGAAATTGTCGAACAGGGTAATCATAAACAACTTATTGCCAAAAACGGTTTGTACAACAGTTTCTGGAATCAACAAATGGGAACAGAAGACGATGACTGATAAAAATAAAAACAACAAAAACTTTATTGACAGAATTTATGACAAAATTGTCGGTAAAGACCATATCGCAGGCGATGCCGCAGAGTTTCAGCCTGACGCAATCTATCTTGAACACCAGAATCCAGGATTTCCGCTTCACATTGTGTGGTATTCCATTCTCTTTCTGCTTGTACTCGGCTTAGTCTATGCCTGCATTACAGAAATCGACAAAGTCGTCGTTGCAGAAGGCAAAATCGTCACCACCCGCCCTCCCATGACCATTAAGCCTTTTGAGCGTACAGTGGTCAAAAAAGTTCACGTTCTTACCGGTGCAAAAGTTAAAAAAGGCGACCTCCTTATCTCTTTTGACCCCACTTTCAACAAAGCTGAACTTGAAAAACAGCGTGAACAGTACGCCAGTTTGGAAGCTCAACGCCGCCGTTTGGAAGCAGAAAACAGCAATCAGCCTTTCTCCGCTGAGTTTACCGCTGAAGACAAAAAACTTGATCCCGATTTGCAGGAAGCTCTTAAAGACAACCTCATTCTGCAAAAAATGATTTTCGATTCCCGTACCCGCTACTACAACGAAAAACTTAAAGCCTACGACGAAAATATCGCCAGCACGGAAAATACTTTCAAATCTCTTGAAAAAAGCAAGTCCGATTACGAAGACCGCAAGAAAAAAACCAACGAGATCAAGGATATGTACTCCGATCTGCACAAAAAAAGAGTGGCCTCAAAAAAAGAAAAACTTCAGGCTGAAATTGAAGTCATCGGTTACGAAATCCAGATGGACCAGCTCGATATGCAGATCGTTGATTACGGTCATCAGCTCATGATCCTTAAATCTGAACGCAACACCTTCATCACCGACTGGAAACGCACCCTCGTTGAAGAACTCGTCAATGTCACCCGCAACTGGCTCGCTTACAAACGCGAAATCACCAAATCCAGACGCTATACCGATTTGCTTGAACTCCGCGCCCCCTGTGACGCAGTTGTTCACGAAATCGCTCCCTTCCAGGAAGGTTCCGCCGTCCGTGAAGCAGAATCCCTTATCACCCTCATTCCCACCGATGTTCCGCTTGAAGCCGAAATCGATATCAAAGCTAAAGATATCGGTCTCGTCAAAGTCGCCGACAAGGGCCGTATCAAATTTGATGCCTACCCCTTCCAGCAGCACGGTACTCTTGACGGTGAAGTTCGCTACATCTCTCAGGACGCTTTTGAAAAAGGTCAGGACGGCGCAAAAAACAATCCCCGTCTTGACGCTGAACGCAAAGGCTCATTCTATCAGGTTCGTTTGGTCATGAGCGGCAGCTTTCTCAACCCCAAAGATGTCGTTATGCCCGGTATGCGCGTAGTTGCTGAAATCAAAGTCGGCAAACGCCGCATTATCAGCTACATAATCAATCCGTTCATCAAAGCGATGAATGAATCCATCCGTGAACCCTGATTTACTTTTCTTTCCAGGTGAAAGAAAAGTAAAACAAAAGAAAGCCGTTTCTCTTACTTTCTTTTTCCCAAAGAAAGTAAGCAAAGAAAAGGGAGGCTTTCGAGACAAAACAAATGTCCGTCGGTTTACTATGTAAAACAAAAGAAAGCCGTTTCTCTTACTTTCTTTTTCCCGAAGAAAGTAAACAAAGAAAAGGGAGGCTTTCGAGGCAAAACAGCTGTCCGTCGGTTTACTATGTAAAACAAAAGAAAGCCGTTCCTCTTACTTCTTTTTCCCGAAAGAAGGCAGGCAAAGAAAAAACTTATTACAAAAAATGAATTCAGACAAACCGAAAATTTCAGTTATCATGCCGACCTACAATGTTCGGCATGAATTTTTAAAAGAAGCAATAGACAGCATCTTAAATCAGACTTACAAAGATTTTGAACTTATCATCTGCGATGACTGTTCTCCTCTCGGTGCGCCTGATGAAGTTATTGCATCTTACGATGACCCGCGCATCCGCTATGTCAAAAACGAAAAAAATCTCGGCATTGCCGGAAATACAAACAAGCTTATAAGTTTGGCGCAAGGAGAATACATTGCACAGATGGACAATGATGATATTGCCATGCCGCAGCGGCTGGAAAAAACCTGCGCCTATCTGGATACACATCCTGAAATCGATTATGTCGGCGGCTGGCAGGAATATTTTCCTGTTTATAAATCTTTCAAAACTCCGCTCAACTTCGGTTATCTTGAACTTTTGCAGGGTTGTCCTGTATGCCATTCAACTTTGCTTTACCGCAAAAAAACAGTTGAGAAATTCAACCTTTACTACAACCCTGAATATCGTACTGCAATGGATTATGAGTTGTGGACCCGTGTTTTGAAAGTTGCAAAAATGGTCAATCTGCCCGAAGTCTTTCTCAAATACAGATGGAACGGAGAAAATACCAGCATCACAAGTAATGAAAAGCAAAAAGCCGAATATGTGAAAATCCGTCAGAATATCATGAACTTCCTCTGTGCGGATGAAAAACTTGCACGCAAAATTCTTGCTGCTGCCGACACAAAAAAACTCTCCTTTGCAGAGAAATTGATTTATGTACGGAACGACGGAGATTTCAAAAAAATAAATATTTTCGGCATAAAATTCCGTATAAAACGCAAAAAGAAATAAAATTTATTTGCTTTTTCATTTTTGAACTATATATTAACAAAAACAGTTAATTTTGAGGAATTATGAAAATTTTTGCACATGTACATATATATTATGCCAATTTGTGGCAGGAGCTGAAAGAGCATCTTCAAAATATTACTGTGCCTTATGACCTGACAGTCACGTTTGTTGCTGACCATCCTGAAGTTGAAGCTGACATCATAAATTTCAAACCGGATGCAAAAATAATGCATGTTGCGAACAAAGGCTGGGATATCGGACCTTTTATTCTGGCATTGCAGAGTGTGAATCTTGACGATTATGATTATGTCATCAAACTGCATACCAAACGGGATTTGCCGGGCTTGATGTCCGAAAACGATTTTCCGTTTCACTGTCTTGTCCGCAACCGTTTGAAATTCAAGAGCGAATGGCGTGAGGAACTTTTGAAATTCCTCTCAAGCAAAGAAAATTTCAATAAATGCCTTAACGCTTTTGAAAATGACTCTGCACTTGGGATGACTTCCTATTTCAAACTCATCTGTGACGGAAGCGAAGGTGATACCGGAGCGTACAATGCGGCACAAAGTCTGATGCCGAAGCTCGGTTTGGGGTGTCTTCCTTTTAAATTTGTTGCTGGCACGATGTTTATGGCGCGGGCGAAATGGCTGAAAGTTTTTCAGCATATTGACGAACATATAGAAGTTTTTACCGAGACGCGGCGCGAAGATATTTCAGTA
>JAZOSO010000227.1:0-12686 GCA_045657185.1 Victivallaceae bacterium
AAGGTAATATTATGAAAAATAATTTAAAACATTATATTGTCGGGAGTTTCACTTTGATTGAACTTCTTGTTGTTATTGCTATTATCGCAATTCTCGCAGGTATGCTCCTTCCCGCATTGAATAAGGCAAGAGCCAGAGCCAGACTTACAACATGTATATCAAATATGAAAACCGCAGGTCAGGCAAATCTTTTGTATGCCGATGCTTACAATGATTATGCAATGCCGTATAAATTGGAACCTACCGGAGATTATATGATAGACGGAGTTGATTGTGATGGTTCGTGGTGGTACTCTATCGTCTCAAGACTCGGACTTGCTTATACTAATATTGCAGGTACTGCCCGTTCAAAATATCTCTGCCCGAGTGTGCCTTATGACAGTAACGCAAATGAACCTAAATCATGGGGTGCAAATACAAATGTTATCAGTTTGTCAAGCAAAGCAGGTGTTGTTTGGGCAACTCATCCTAAAATTACCAGAGTTCTTATGCCGTCTTCAGGCGGTATGTTTTTTGAAACATGCAATTACAGTACGTCAAAAGGTACTCCTGTCGTTCCTGCTGCATACGGTGACGCATGGTCTTTCAAGGGGTCCGGTCACACGACTCAGTCATGGGCAACCGGATTTGATGATGTCCGTCATCAGGGGGTAGGCAACATTCTTTTCTGGGACGGTCATGTTGAAAGCAAGGCAAGAAAAGGTTTGCCTAACATCACATCCGGTGCCGGTACTGCCGCCAGAGAAAAAATTCCGCTGTACGGTTGCGGATATGTCAAACCGACTAACTGAGATCGAGGTTAAAAGATGAATATTTTTAAAATTATGCCCGCTATCGGGCTGGCAGGACTTTTGTCTGTATCTTTTGCAGATAACAAGGTTGAGTTTTCTACTAAAAAGAGCATTGCAAAAATAAATTTTGCCCGCAAAGCTCCTGTAATTGACGGAAGAATTTCTGCTAATGAATATATGGGAAGTTATGAAAATTTCGGTTTGCTCAAACATAATAACAATTTTCTTTCTTCCCGTCAGGGCAGAGTTTTTACCGCATTGGACAACAAATATTTGTATTTTGCCATGCAGACGGAAATGCCCGACGCAGACTCAAATGTAAAATTGAAATCCCGTTACAAACGCCGTGACAGTAAGATTTTTGTTGACGATTCAGTAGAATTCCTTTTTGTTTCTCCCGTCGGAGATGCTGTTTATCATCTGATTGCCAACTCTGCCGACCGCACTTATGATTTCAAATATCCTATTATCAACGGCGGCGTTACAACTTCCAAATTGCAGAATTGGACTCCGAACCTCAAAATCAAGTCAGGATTTGATAAAAAATATTGGACCATTGAAGTCCGAATCCCGCTTAGCGATATCAATGTCAAAAATCTTGCCGCAGTTTCCAAGTGGAAGATGCAGTTTGCTCGCACATGGCGAAATCCCAATTTGCAGACTGCTGCCAATAATGCCATGATTTTTGTCAATCCCAATGAGATGAATGATATCGTATTTGTCAAAAATACCCCGAATGTCCGTTTCCGCACTCTCGGTGATAATTATCTCAAAGGTGACAACAGCATTAAATTTACCGTTGACAATCCGACTGCTCAGACTCAGAAAGTCAGATATTCAATCTCCATTGTTTCCGAAGCTGCCCCCAGAGGAAAAGACGGTGTTATCACTCTTGCTCCCGGCAAAAGTCAGGATGTTGAAGTTAAATTTACCGAAAAATCCCGTGTGAATCTGGACCTCAAGGCTGTCTTTTTCAACAGCAAAAATGAAATTATCTATCAGCGCAACTTCTTCTGGCAGAATCCGCCTGAAAAACGCTGGATAGCTCCCGATGCCAAAAATTCAGTTTCAATGGAATTCGGTGTTTATCCCTATTACAAAAAAGTCCGTGTCCGTCTCGGCAACTCCGGCGTACCCTACGATATGCGCAAAGTCGCTTCCGCAAGTGCATTTATCACTGATGCCAAAGGCAGCGTCATGGGCGGTAAAATCAAAATGAACATCATTCCCAATGTCGGTTTTGTTTGTGAACTGCCGCTTGATTTGAGCGAAAAAGGTAACTATTTTGTCGTTGCCGAAGTTAAAAACAAGGACGGCAAAGTAAATACTTTCAAGGAAAAATTTGAGTTTGAAAAATTTGCATGGGAACATAATACTCTCGGTAAAGACCGTGTTGTTCTGCCTCCTTACAAACCTTTGAAATACAGCGATAACAAGGTAAAAACTCTGCTTGCTGAATACACACTCAACAATGGTTTCCTCTCTTTTGTTAAAGCCGGTAAAGCTGAAAAACTTCTCGCATCTCCCGTAACTTTGACTGTTAACGGTCAAAAAGCAGTTCAGAAAAATTTCAAATGGCTGGAAAAAGCCGACGACCTCGGTGTCAGCGTTTCAAATCTTGCAGTTGACGGCTTGAATTTGAGCGTCAGAAATGAATTTGAGTTTGATAACTTCATCAAAACCACGATGACAGTTGACCCGAAAAACTCTTTTGATTTTAAATCCATGACTCTTGATATTCCGCTCAACGGCGAGTTCGCAAAACAAATTCATGCAACATGCAACGCCATGAAATATAATTTTGCCCACACTCTTCCCTCCAAAGACGGTGAAATCTGGAATTCATCCATGGGTAAACTTCACGCCTCCGTTGCCAATAATTTCCGGCCCTACATCTGGCTCGGCAACCTCGGTGAAGGTTTGGCATTCTTCGCAGAAAGCGACAAAAACTGGAGCAGAAATGACAAGAAACCGATGGCGCAGATTTTCCGTAAAAACGGTGTCGTAACTCTGCGTATCAACTTTATTGACAAGCCTGTTGTCCGCAAGGAACCGTTCAAAATCGTTTTCGGTTTCCAGGCAACTCCGACCCGTATGCTGCCCAATCAGGCACGCCAATACAGCGGCAGAATCCGTATGCCCAATACTGTTGTTACTTCAACTCTTGCCGGCGGTATGTGCTGGGCAAGTTACGGTTACGACTTCTTCCCCATCAACCATGATTATTCATACATAAATCTGCTCAAACAGGAAAAGAATAAAAAAGGCGACAGCGCACAATATAAGAATTTTGTCAAAGATTACATGGCAAAAAATTGCAAAACTGTTGCAACTGACCACCTCGGTAGTTTTGAGCGTCATCTGCTGCGCGGGTTGAATTACGCCAACGGCAGTGATTTCCTGGTTCCGTACATGAACGCTCGTGCAACCATGCTCCGCTGGCCCGAATACCGTGTCTTTATGGATGAATGGTTTTGCTCCGAGTTCCGCGCCAACAATGAAGATGATTACAATAACTCTCCTGTTGAAAGTTATCAGGATTATCTGCTTGACTGTATCAAAAAGTTGCTTGACGAGGGGCTTGACGGTGTCTATTATGACAACATCCGTGACTGGACTTCACCCAATGTTATGACAGGTCCTGCTTATCAGCTGCCGTCAGGCAAAGTTCAGCCGTATTTTGATATTTTTGATATGCGTAATCTTATCAAGCGCACGGCAACTTTGCTTTACAAAGAAGGCAAAACTTTCTTTGACGGCCGTCCGATTTTTGTCCTGCACATGACCAATACCAATTTGATTCCGTTCACTTCTCTCGGCGGTGTCACACTGGATTGTGAAGCCAATTACGGCAGTACCGACTTCCAGGAACGCTTCAGCGAAGATTGGCTGCAAATCAGTGCCATAGGTATTCAGTCAGGTTCAATTCCGGAAGTTCTAATTCAAATTACAGGCAATAATATCAGCTGGACAAGCCGTACTTTCCTTGCGACAATTCTTGCTTATGATATCAATTCCGTAATGAATGCAGGCGGCTTGGCAAATATCTATTTTGTAACTCAGAAAAAGCTGAAAAATTACGGTTACGGTACTGACAAGGTCAAAGTTTATCCCTGCTATGCTCCGTCAGGTGCAGTAAAAACTTCCGCCGATGTCCGAATCAGCGAATATCACAATGTTGACGGCAGCAAAGTTTTCTGCGTCTCAAGTTTCGGTTATGCAGGCGATGTCAAACTTGAATTTGCAGATAAATACAGTAAGGTTGAGGATTTTGAAAACGGCAAAGCCATGTCTTCCTCCGACGGAAAATCTGTCTCATTCAAACTCAAAAAACATGATTTCAAACTTATCAAAGTATCAAAATAAGAGGTAAATATGAAAAAAATTCTCTCATTTGCAATTGTCCTGTCCGCGGCATTCAGTTTTGCCGAAGACAAAATATATTATCCTGAATTTGAAAATGCAGTAAGTTTTTATTCATCATTTGATGCTGCAACGGCTGATGCTGATATCTCTGAAGGCAGAGAAAGACCGATATCTGTTCTCGGTAAACTCAAATTTGCTGACGGTATCAGAGGCAAAGCCCTTTTTTGCGGCAAAGGCGGTGCAAATATCCGTTATTCCCGCAAGGATAATTTGGCTTTCAACCGTCCCGGTACATTGCTTTTCTTTTTCAAAGGTATTGATTGGAAAACAACTCCCGGTTCCCGTATTTTCTTTACCGGTATTGAATCCGGCAAGGGATTTTTCGGGTTGCAGGTTCCCGGCTGGCCGAAACAGATTTGCCCGTGCAGTCGTGAATTGCATATTCAGTTTTTGTACAGCAAGAAAATGCCGAACAAGGGCTTTTCTGCAAAAATGCCCGGCGGCGAAGCTGAATGCGGCAAATGGCACATGATTGCTTTTTCATGGGCTCCCGGTCAGCTCCGTGTGAATATGGATAATCTTCCCGGCAAAACTTATCAGATTGATTTTGATTTGACCGATGATGCTTTTCCCTACGAGGCATTTTCCGTCGGTTATACTTCCGACCGCAACTTCCTGCTTGATGAATATACCATTTACAGCCGCCGTCTTTCTGACGGGGAACTTGCGGAAATTTTCAATAAATATATGAAAAATGTAAATAAATAATGAAAGAAATCAGAAGAATTTTAACTTGTTTTTTGTTGATTTTTGCATTTGCTGCTGTTGCTGAACTTCCGCAGTCAATCATGCTTGAATCAGGTGCTGTCCGTGTGCGTCTGGACGGCAGAAAACGCTGGAATATGAACCGTATTGAGTATAAGAATAATCTTATTTGTGTGGATAACCCCAATGCTCATTACGGTATGACCTGCCGCCCGATTGATTTTAAATATGCAGTCGGGTCGGGACATGAAGAGACAGGTTTCGGCGAAGAGGTCGTTTCTGTTAAAATTTTTTCAGACGGCAAAGAGGTCATTCCGCAGAAAAATATTACTATCAAAGCTAAAAAAATACGGGTTGAAAAAGTTTCAAAAATACTTGCAATCAATGTGAAATATATCATAATTCTTGAAAATGATGTTATTACTGAATTTATCGAAGCATCTGCAAGTAAAGAAATGAAGCTGCATCATCTCTATTTTTTCATGCACCCGTGGAGTCCGCGTTTTACTGATTTACATATTGCAAACGATAAAAAACAGCAGATTTCTTTTGCTTCAAATGATAAATTCGTCAATCGTAATTTTGTTGAAAAAGTAACATTTTATGACAAAAATTCAGGTATTCAGGCTGAAACAACATTTAAAAAAATCAAAGGTGACAGGAAACTTCAGCGTTTTATCTGGGATAGAAAGCAGTATCGCAAGGATTATCTTTGCGATTATTTTATGGCGGCTCTGCCGGCAAATCATGTAATTTCATACGAAGCGCGAACAGTATTTTCACAAAAATAAGCAGATTTTCATAAAAAAGTTAAAATATAAAGGAACAAAAATGAAAAAATTATTGTCATGTATTGTGCTGGTTGTTATTGCCGGCAGTATGTACGCCGTAGATTTGATGTCCGGGATCGGCGGATTTCGCGGTCAGCCTTACTGGGGCGGTAAAACAAAATTCATCACTGAAAACGGCAAAAAAATTCTTGAACTTACATCTACCGTGAAAAACGGTTTCAATTACGGCAGAGCGTTTTATCCGTATTACACAAAAGAAAAACTTGCCGCACAGGACAAAATCATTGCCACTGCCACTGTCCGCGGTAAAGGTAAATTTTTTGTCGGTATTCTGAAATATCGCCCCCAAGTCGGTATGCCTGTAACTGTTTTTGTTGAACCGATTGATCTTTCAGAAACTGCAAAAGAGGTGAAATTTGTTTTTGAGTTGGGAGAGGTTTTTGAAAAAGTTACTCCGTATGTTCAAGTTGTCGGCAAAGGTACTGTTTATGTTGAAAAATTCAAACTTGAAAAATCAAATGATAACACTTTGAAATGCTCAAAAGAAATTCCTCCTTTGTACGATATTGTCAAAGCCAAACCTGCCGCCGAAGCTGATAATTCCACTGTTCTGCTCATGAGCGGTATTGCAAATTTCCGCGACCAGTTCTATTGGGGGGGCAAAGCAACTAAAGTACGGCTTGACGGCAAGAATGTTCTTCAACTTAACTCAACAGACAAGGATGGCCGTATTTTCGGCAGAGCTTTTGCAACTTACGGCACAAAAGAAGTCTTTCTTCCCAATGCGGAAATTATTGTGACTGCAAAAGTCCGCGGCAAAGGTAAATTTTGGGCAGGAATTCTGGCATATCGTCCCGCTGTCGGCGCACCTGTGTTGAAAAGTGCCGCTCCGATTGAACTTACAGATACAGCAAAAGAAGTAACATTCAAGTATAAATTGGATTCTTTTTATGATCGCATTTATCCGTATTTGCATGTCGAGGGGGCGGGTAGTGTTATTGTTGAATCTTTCAAACTTGAAAAATTCAATGACAAATCTGTGAATATTACAGTCAGCACTCCGCTGCAGATTGTTACTCCTGAAATGTCCGCAGAGCCGGTAAAATTTCAGACTTCATGCAAAAATACCGATATTGATATTGTTAAATTCAATGTCAAAAATCCCGCTATCTCAAAAATAAAAAGTGATAAAAACGGTACTGTCGTTATTTCCGGTGCCAAATATCCCGCAGGGACAAATCATGTTTATGCTTCAGTCAACGGTACCGGTGTCAAAAGTTTCATCAGTGTCGTAACTGATAAAGATTATGATAAAACTGACGCTATCGCCCGTGAAATCAAACTTGAAAAGCCGGTCAGAATACTCGTACTCGGTGACTCTCTTTCTGATTTCTACCGCGGTTACAACTATATTGACCGTTTGAATTTCTGGATAAATAAATATAATCCCGGCAAATTCTCTTTCCATAATGCAGGCGTCGGCGGCGATTTCCTTGAACGCGCTTCAGACCGCATGGAAGTTGAACTGAAACATCAGAATAAATGGGTTTACCGTCAGAATATGTACAACGGTATTTTCAAAAACGAATATGATTATGTGTTTATATTTATGGGACAGAATGATACCCGCTGTATGCCCAATACTAAATATGAAATTCCTGAAACTACTCAGGCAGAACAGCAGAAATATCTTTCTTTGATGCTTAATCGCCTGAAGAAAAATTGCCCCAAAGCAAAAGTCGTTCTCATCTCACCGTCCCCCTCAAATGAGGCACTTTTTAACGACCATCTTGCCAAAGGCCGCAAGGTTGCATTTTACGGCAAAAAGAAATTTGTTGACGCTTATGACGCATTCAATCGCAAGTTCTGCGAAAAAAACAAAATTGATTATATCAATATCACTGATGAAATGCGCAGTTACTCTCCGCTCAAAGATTTGTATGTCAATGACGGCGTTCACCTGAGCGACAAAGGCGGTATTATTATTTCCGATAAACTGCTTGAATATTTCGCAAAGAAATAAATATCTGTTTTGAAACAGGCTGCTGCAAGTTTTTAAAAAAGAATGCGGCAGCCTTTTTTTATAGCTCCGTTCTCAATATTCATATTGTGAATAGAGCTTTTTTTATTGTCTGAATGCGGGAAAAAGAGCTTTTTTTATTTAAAAAGACTTGAAAAAAATTTTCCGATGAGATATATTATATGGAAAATATTAGAATATAAGAAAAAAAGGAGCTTTTATGAATATTCTTGTTACAGGCGGAGCCAGAGGCATCGGCGCAGGTATTGTCAGAAGTCTTGCGGAGCAGGGGGCGAATGTTGCTTTTTGCGGACGCGGAGGAATTGAATGTGCTGCGGATTTTCTATCTGAATTGAGGAAAAATTTCAGCGGCAGATTTGAGTATTATCAATGTGATATTGCTGATACTGAAAGCCGTGAAAAAATGCTTGATGAATTCTGCTGCAGTTTCGGCAGTATTGATATGCTGGTAAACAATGCGGGTGTTGCTCCTGAGGTTCGGGCAGATATTACGGAAATGACTGAAGCAAGTTTTGACCGTGTGATGAATATCAATCTCAAAGGTCCGTTTTTTCTGACGCAGGCAGTTGCAAACCGTATGATTGCGGACGGAAAAAATGATAAATTCCGCTGTATTGTCAATGTAAGTTCTATTTCTGCGGATGTAGCAAGTATCAGCCGCGGGGAATATTGTCTTTCCAAAGCCGGTGTTTCTATGGCAACTAAACTTTGGGCTGTGCGTCTTGCTGAATTTGATATTCCTGTTTATGAAATACGACCGGGTGTTATCAAAACTGATATGACTAAAGTTGTAACAGAAAAGTATGATAAACTTATTGCAGATGGATTGACTTTGCAGAAACGCTGGGGATTTCCGGATGATATCGGGCGGGCAGTGGCGGCAATCGCTTCGGGTATGATTGCTTATTCCACCGGGCAGATTATCAATGTTGACGGCGGCATGACCATAGGACGGCTCTGATATGGTACAGCGCAAAAAAATCCATACTCTTGTCATCGGCAGCGGTGCGTCCGGACTTGCCGCAGCTGTCCGCCTGCATGCGCTCGGCGTAACGGATATTGCTGTTTATACGGAAGGGCTCGATATGGGTACTTCCATAAACACCGGAAGTGACAAGCAGACATATTATAAACTCGGTATGAGCGGTGCAGAGGGCGATTCTCCTGTGCTTATGGCTCAGGATATGGTCAAAGGCGGAGCCGTTCACGGAGATTTGGCAATGGTTGAAGCGGCATTGAGTGTTCAGACATTTTTTAATCTGGTGACACTCGGAGTGCCTTTCCCGCATGATGCGGCAGGAGTTTTTCCGGGCTATAAAACTGACCATGACCCGCGCCGCAGAGCGACAAGCTGCGGACCTTACACTTCCCGTGAAATGTGCCGTATGCTGATTGCGGAACTGAAACGCAGAAATATAAAGGTTTGTGAAGATAAAATTGCCGTAAAATTGTTGAAAAATTCTGCTGAACATTGTTGCGGTGCAGTTTTTATGAGTCATGAAAATTCTGAACTTGAAACAGTGATTGCTGAAAATGTCGTTTTCGCTGTCGGAGGACCGGGAGGACTTTTCAAAAACAGTGTCTATCCTGCCGTACATACGGGAGCTATCGGACTTGCTGCTGAAATCGGTGCGAAAATGCGTAATCTTGCTGAATTTCAATTCGGGTTGGCGTCAACGGCTTTCCGCTGGAATGTTTCCGGGAGTTATATGCAGGTTTTGCCCCGTTTTGTCTCCTGTGCGGCTGACGGCGTAAGTGATGCAAAAGAATTTCTGCTTGATTATTTTAATTCTTATGAAGAGATGTACGACCATATTTTTCTTAAGGGATATCAGTGGCCGTTTGCCGCAGGGCATGTGCCGGGTTCATCGCTGATTGATATTTTTGTTCATATTGAGACAGCGGAAAAGGGGCGCAGAGTTTTCCTTGATTATCGCACTGACCCTGTTGATTTTGATATTCAAAAACTCGGCAGTGAGGCAAAAACTTATCTTGAACGCTCAAATTGTCTGAATGGCAGGACGCCTTTTGAACGGTTGAAAATTATGAACAGTCCCGCGATTGAGCTTTATCGTGACCACGGGATTGATATTGAAAAGGAAATGCTTGAAATTGCAGTTTGCGCGCAGCACAATAACGGCGGACTTGCGGGTAATTCATGGTGGGAGTCGGAGAATATCAAAGGATTTTTTCCGATTGGCGAAGTTAACGGTTCGCACGGAGTGACCCGTCCAGGCGGTTCCGCTCTCAATGCAGGACAATGCGGTGCATTCCGTGCGGCGGAATATATTGCCAATAAAAGGAACAACTGGACAATTGATATTGAGGAGGCAGAAAAAATCGCCTTCGCTTGTGAAAAGGAAATTTCTTTCCGCCTGACTTCTGAAAATTGCCGTGATTATCAATGTGAGCGTAAAATTTTTCAGGAGCGTATGAGTCTCTATGCGGCATTTGTCCGTGATGAAAAAATGGTTGAAAAAGCATTGAGTGAAGCCGGGAAACAGTTTGCTGATTTGAAAAAAATGCCGCTCGCAGAAAGTTGTGCAGTTGAATTGCTGCGTAATGAACAGCTGCTTGCTGCACAAATTGTTTATCTTGAGTCAATTTTGTATCATACGCGTTCCGGTGTGGGGTCTCGCGGAAGTTCAATCGTTCTGGCAGCAGACGGTGTAAAAATCCATGACAAACTCAGTTGGCGCATGGTTAAAGAAAACACATCTTTCCGTAATGCAATTCTCACGACGGAACTGCGCAACGGTATTATTGAATTGAAATGGGAAAACTGCCGTCCGATACCGCAAGCGGATGACTGGTTTGAAAATGTCTGGCATGATTACAGAGCAGGAGTGATTTATGAGTGATTCAAGTGAAAAAATATGCGATTTCCGTATTTTGCGTGATTTACGCAAGAGCCGTAAATTAAACATTCTTGAGCTGTCGGAACAAAGCGGTGTTTCCGCCAGTGTTATTTCTAAACTTGAGCGTAATCAGACTAAAGCTGAACTTGATACGCTTTTCCGTCTTGCCAGAGTTTTCCGCATGTCGCTCGGAGATTTGATAAACCTTGCTGAAAACAAAGTCGCCCATTTGATAAATGAGGAAAATTATAAGTCCGGTGATTTTGATTTTCGTCGTATCGGTTACGGAAACTTCCGCTGTATGCACGGAGAGGCGGCAAAGGGAACGAAGTTGTCAACTCCCGATTTGCATGGTGATGACCTTGAGAGCTGCTGGGTTCTTAAAGGTAAAATCAAAATTGAATTGCCGAATGAAACTTGTATTTTGTCACGCGGAATGTCTGTACAGTTTGATGCGCTTCTGCCGCACACTTACGAAGTGCTGGATGATTGTGAAGTAATTATTGTTCACCTCAAAAAAGTAAACAGGTTTTAAATATGGAAAAAAATTACAGAAAAGTAACTGAATTTAAGACGAGTGCCGAGTTCGCCGAGTATGTCAGACAGGAAAATTTTCACATCAGTCTTGCTCCCGACGGCAAATGTGATGCTCTGGGACAAAGTATTGAATGTGCGGGAATGACCATTGGCAACCGCTGGGCAATTCTGCCGATGGAGGGCTGGGACTGTCTTGCTGACGGTACGCCGAGTGAATTTACCCGCCGCCGCTGGCTCCGTTTCGCAACGAGCGGTGCTAAATTGCTTTACGGCACTGAAGCCGGCGCAGTCATGCATTCCGGACGCAGTAATCCGCGTCAGCTGATGATTGCGGAACATACGCTTGAGCCTTTGAAAATGCTTGTTCAGGAAATGCGTGCAGCCCACAGAGAAAAGTTCGGCAGAGATGATGATTTGTGTATTGGTATCCAGCTGACCCATTCGGGGCGTTATTCTCATCCCAACGAAGATGCAAAACTTGAGTCTGTGACTGCTTATGCTCATCCTCTGCTGGATAAAAAATTCGGCAACTCAGAAGCAAATGTCGTCAGCGATGAAGAAGTCGGAAATATTGTAAAGCATTTTATCAATGCCGCTAAAATTGCAAAAGAAGCAGGATTTGACTTTGTTGATATCAAACATGCCCACGGCTATCTCGCACATGAATTTCTGACGGCTTATGACCGTAAAGGCAGATACGGCGGTTCTTTTGAAAACCGTACCCGTTTCAGCCGTGAAATTATTGAAGGCATCAGAAAAGAAGTTCCCGGTTTGAAGATTTCCGCCCGTCTCAGTCTGTTTGATATCATGCCTTTTGTCAAAGGTGAGGACGGTATCGGCAAACCTATGGATTGGGATAATTCAAAACCGTATCCTTATGCTTTCGGCGGCGACGGTACGGGACTTGGTATGGACCCCGATTTAAAGGAGACTTCACAATTCATTGATTTGCTCAAAAGTTACGGAGTTGACCTTATTTGCTGTACTATCGGCAGTCCGTATTACAGTGTCCACATGCAGAGACCTGCATATTATCCTGTCTGTGACGGTTATGCCATGCCTGAACCGCCGCTGTACAATGTCGGCAGACATCTGGAGGCGGTCAAGCGCATTAAAGAATTGCATCCGGATATCAAATTTGTTGCATCAGGACTTACCTGTTTACAGGAATATCTGCCTAATGTTGCAGAATATGCGATTGAAAACAACTGGGCGGATTTTGCCGGTATCGGACGTATGGTTTTGTCATATCCGGAAATTTGCGCAGATGTTCAAGCTAACAGACCTTTGCAGAAAAAATGTATCTGCCGCACATTCGGTGATTGTACAAATGCGCCTCGCAACGGTATGATTTCCGGCTGCTATCCGCTGGATGAATTTTATAAACAGAAACCTGAGGCTATCCGCTTGAAAGAATTGAAAGCTAAATTGAAAGGCTGTGTTATAAAAGATGACTGATTTATTGCAGGGGGAGAAGAAAAAACCTTTTGGCGTTCCACCCGCCTTTTTATATGGTTCTTTTCTTCTCCCCCTGCAC
>JAZOSO010000228.1:0-10759 GCA_045657185.1 Victivallaceae bacterium
TTTGATATTTTTTTCCGTCACAGCTTGATTTTTATTTTTTACAATGATATATTGTCAGTGGTTTAAACCACTGCAAGCCACAAGGAGACAATATGCTGCCAACCAAAGATAATAATTCATTATCCGTTGTAGATAAAACATTTAAGCGTGTCCTCGATGATATTTTACAACAGAAATTCAAGCCCGGCGACAGACTTCCCGGGGATAGAGAACTTGCTTCAGTTTACGGTATCGGACGCTCGTCCATGATAAAAGTTCTTGCCAGATTGCAGCAGGAAAGATATATTGAACGCATTCCTGTTTACGGAACTTTTGTCCGTTCTGACCTTGACAAACGGCAACAGCTTTTCACCATTGCATTTGTAACTCCGGATGCAGTACTTGACCCGGAAAATATCGATATATCCAGTTGGAGCGGTATCATGGAAATCATTCACGGCATGTTTGAAGAAGCATCCGCCCACCCCGGAGTTCAGATAACCATGCTTCACGCTCCTGATACAGCAGATGAAGATATTCTGAAACAGCAATTTGAAAACATTTCCGATTTCGACGGCGTGATTTTCTGCGGATTCAAAATGCAGTCTCTGAAAAAAATGTATGCCGCAACCGGCAAGCCGGCTATTGTGCTTTTGCCCAAAATTCAATACTGCCACGAAATTTTCCCCAGCATTTATTTCAATCATGTTCCTGCAATTCAGGATATGGCAAACTATGTTTCATCCATTGCCAACGGCAGAAAAGTAATCCTTCTTCACTGCAAAATCGCACTTTCGGAATCTTCTGAAATAATTGAGCTTATCAATAATGTTTTCATTCAGAAAAATGTAAAATCAGAGTGCATTTATATTGACAGCGTGCCGATTTCTGAATCAGACGTTCATGCTATGCTCGACGCCCGTTTCAGTTCATGGGATGAACTCAAAGGCTCTATCGTATGGTGTTTGAACCGCAAACTGACACCTGTTTTGAATTATCTTTTAAAAAAAAATCAGATAAATGCCGAACTTTTCGGAGGTCCGGCAACGATTGCGGCGGGAAATATTTATCCGCATGTAACCTATTTACGTGAACCGTATCTGCTTATCGGACGCACCGCTGTATCTATGATGTTTGATAATTTGAGTAAAAATACTGAAATTATAAATACTGCAATCAACCTTTCAATGTATCACGGAACCAAACCTTTCAAAAAACAGGAGGAATTATGAAAAACAAGCCGTTTACTTTGATTGAACTTCTCGTTGTGATAGCCATTATTGCAATTCTTGCAGGTATGCTGCTGCCGGCACTCAACAAATCCAGAGAAAAAGCACGTTCTGCACAATGCATGAGCAATATGCGTCAATATGTTCAGGGATTTGTAATGTATTATACCGACCATGAATATTGTCTCCGTGCTTCATCTTACGGCGGCCGCTGGTACAAATATCTGCAGGACTGCGGCTATGTCAAAACTCCGCTCGGCTGTCCGTCCCGTGAACTTTTTGACCCCGCCAACGGCAAAATCGGTATCGGTTTGAATTACCGCACTTTCGGCGTAAATACAACCGCCCCCAAACAGCGTGCATCAGCAGTGGAAAAATTCAACACAATAAGCCAGCTGGTCGTATTTTTCGATGTTCCGAGCGGATATTACGGAGCGTACAGCAACGGTATTTATGAATTAAATCCGGCCGTAAGCAACGGCATCTCCATTCCGCACGGCATGCGCGGAAATGCAGGCTGCTTTGACGGCCATGTAGAAAGCATGGACCGCTATGAAGTTATGAAAAAACCACGCTGGAGTCCGGTACTCAAAGACGGTGTTCTGGCTGAAAACAAATAAGGAGAATAAAAATGTTGAAAAAACTGTTACTGCCGTTTTTGATATGCACTGCCGCCGCCGCGGCAGAACCCGTTATCAAACTTGATTTTGAAAAACCTGCCGAAACAAAAAAAATGCCGACTGCTGAAGGCGTTTCGGGCAAAGGAATTTTGCTGACCAATCAGGAATTTATCATTCCTTCACAAGGCAAAATTACGCCGTCTGAAGGTACCGTCACATTCTGGATAAAACCCGACTGGGATATGAACAATACCGAATTCAAATTTCTGCTCTCTGCCGAAGATATCAAAAATCAAAAAGGCAGAATGATTATTTACAAATACAGAACACCCGGACTTGGGATGACTTTCCTTTTCGGCGCGCCCGGCAAAGCCGTTACAAATTTCATCTATGCCAACAAAAATGATAAAAACCTTATCAAAAAAGACCAATGGAATTTTATCTGTGCTTCATGGAGTACCAAAAGCAATCTCATTTCAGTTTATGTCAACGGAAAACTTGCATCAAGCGCACATCTCAAAAAAAGTATGCACTTTGAGAAATTTACCGATTTCAAACTCAATGCCAAAGGCTTCAGTCCGTACAACCGCAAACAGAAAACCGTTTATGACTCAGTGCATTTTTACAATACTGAACTCAAAGAAAAAGAAATCAAACATCTTTACGACAAACAAATGCCGCGTCCCAAGCTCAAATACGAAAATCTCAAAGATTTCGTAATGAATATTCCGCTTATCAAAAATCCGCCTAAAATCGACGGCAATTTTGTTGATTTGGAATGGGCATCCTGTACCCGAATGACCGGTTATACTATGGCATGGCAGGCAAATCCCTCATTGCAAAGCGAGATGCCGACTGATTTATATATCGGTACTGACGGCAAAAATCTGTATTTCAGCACTGTTGTAAGATTGAATAAAAATTCAACTATAGTCACCCGCCCCCGCGATCGTGACGGCAGTGTTTACTCCGACGATGCAATGGAAGTTCATCTCAAACCTGCCAATCAGGACAAAACCTACCAGCTGATATACAATGCTGACGCTTCAATTTATGACCGTGTTGAAAACAACAGCAAGTGGAACGGCAAATGGAATATCAAATCCGGGATTTATGAAGGCTTGTGGATATCGGAAGTCTCCGTACCTTTAGACGAATTCAAATATGTATTCAAAGACGGTGAAGAATGGGGCGCAAACTTCTGCCGCGATTTACAGGAACCGGGAACTATTGTGTTTTCTTCTCTGGCTCCGACCAATTATCTTTTCAAACCGTCAGGCATAATGCGCATGAATGAAAGCGGCATCGCTCCCCGCTTCTTTATCAATTACAACGATTTGAACAAAGAACGCAAACTTACAACATCGCTTGAAATTCTCAATCCTTCTGCAAAAACTCTGAAAATAAATTATTCCGCAGAGATTTTTAATTCTGAAAACAAACTTGTAAAAACAATAACAAAAACCGCAACTGCCAATCCCGGTTCTGTCTGCAAAATTCCGTTTGAAGATAAACTTTCGGGCATAAGTGCAGCAGTTGTACGAATAAGTGCCTCAACCGGCAATAAAATTATTTTCCGTCAAGACATTCCATTACAGTTTGAAGATAAAATCATACTCAGTACAGAAACAAATATCTCCCGACAGACTTTAGATATTGATGTTGACTGTTCACGCCACATGACCGCCGGTAATGCCGTAAAAGTCATTGCAAAAATGCTTGACAAAAATAAAAAATCCGTTTCTGAATGTGTTTTAAAAGGAACTGCTCCCGCTGTCGGCACTCTCAATTTGAAAAATCTTCCTATCGGAGATTACACAATTTCATGTACAATGTTTGATAAAAACGGCAAAGAAATTTACCAATATCAGCAAAATTACAACCACATCGGTCAACCCGAATGGCTCACCCGCAAATCCGGAGTAATGCCCGGAATTGTTCCGCATCCCTATACACCGCTCACTTGGAAAAATAATATTCTCGGTGTTCTCAACCGCAATCATACTTTCTCAAAATCTCTGCTGCCGGCAAGCGTCAGTTCACTCGGTCAAGAGCTTATGGCGTCCGAACCGCAGCTGACCTTTACTGCCGACGGGAAAAAATATACTGTTGACAACTTCACTTTCAAACTCAGAAAATCCGCTCCGGATGAAATGATTTTTGATTTCAATGCCATAAAAGGCGATTTGAATTTCAAAGGTACAATTATTGCTGAATATGACGGTTTTATCTGGTATGATTTACAGTTGATGCCGACGAAAAACAGTATTACTGTTGATAATTTGAAACTTACTTTGAAATTCCCGCGCAAAATCGCAGCAATGTTCAATGCTCACTTCTTTGCCCGTGAAAATCAGGTAGGACAAGTTAAAGAACTTCTCGAACTCAAACGCTTTCCCTCTGTCTGGCTCGGCAATCTCAATGTCGGTTACACTTTTGTAACAGAAAGTTTTGAATTCTGGCGCAACCGTGACGAAAATAAAACTTATACCATTGTTCCTGATGCAAAAAATGTAACTCTCAATATCAATTTTATTGACAGAAAAACTGTAATTTCTGCCGCAAAACCGTACAAATACGGATTCGGCATTGAAGCAAATCCGGTCAAACCCACCCCGAAAGAATTCCGCTCATGGCGAATTTTCGGACATCGTCCGTACAATATTTCTCATCCGTGGCAGGTTGACCGTGCGACCAAAAAATATACCGGAAGCGGCGGCTTTTTTGACCCGACTTTCAAAACGAAAGAAGGCTTTTTGCAGAATCTTGAAAATCACAAAGCCAAAAACGCACTCTTCTCGCTGTATCTGAATATTTTTATTGCCAGTGCAGATTCAACTGAATTCAAGATTTTCAATAAAGAATGGGCAAACCCCTACAACGCATATCCGAATTGTCCGCAATCATCTTTTGCCGATTATATTTTATGGTGCGTTGAAAAACTGGTCAAAGACGGTTTGCAATGTGTCTATGTTGACAGTCTCGGTGCAATCAACTGTTACAATCCCGCCCACGGCTGCGGCTACATCGCAGAAGATGGCAAAACAGGTCTTACTTATCCTGTCCGTGCCGCAAGAAATTATATGAAACGGCTCTATACTCTGCTTCATTCCCCCGGCCGTGATCAAAAAAATAATTTCCTCTGGGCGCACATGTCTGCCAGAACCAGCGCACCGATAAATGCATTCGTTGACTTTCAGGCTTCCGGTGAGGAAGTTGAATACCGCATTACAAAAGAACCGAATTATATCCGCCTTTATCCGCTGGATGAATTTCAAATCTACTTTCTGCACAGTACCGGTGTCGTTCCCTGTCTGCTGCCCAATCTCGGCAGAATCGGCAACAAAAAAGCCCGCTATGTTGACAAATATAATGACCAAATCGTCATGCTTACTCTGCTTCATGATACACTGCTCTGGATGTTGTACTGCAACGAACACAAACTTGTTCCGTTTTACAACAAGCTCGACAAATGGGGATACAAAGATTTGTCACTTGAATTTACAAGTTACCGCACACAGAAGATGATCAGCAGCAGCAATCCCGATATCAAAGTCAGCATTTACCGTTTGCAAAAAGAGAACAAGGCTCTCGTTATCATCGGCAATATCGGAGAAAAAGAAAATACTTTCAAACTTGATATTGACAAAAAAGCTCTCAATCTCGGCAATGATTTGCGTTTCACTGATTTCAGAAGCAAAAACAGCAGTACTGTCAATCCGGATAAAATAACATTGCCGCAATTCGGCTTGCTTATTATGGAGGTCAAAGGAAAATGATAGTTATCTCATGCAATGTCCGTGCCTCCACTATGGCAAATGATTTAGGTCCCGCCTCATGGAAAGAGAGACGGGAACTATGCTTGAAAGTTATTGCTGAACGCAATCCTGATATTTTTGCATTGCAGGAGTGTTCCGCAGAACAGTTTGAAGATTTCTGCAATTTTTTCAAGAAAGAATACGATGTTTTCTGGATAAGTCCGTATCCTGCTTTTGACGCTCCTGAAAATGCAATTTTCTACCGCAAAAATCTTTTTAAAGTGATAACTTACGGAGGTTATCATTTAAGTCCGACTCCGCATATTGCCAATGCATCATGCTTCGGCGACAACTGCAACCGTGTAGTAAATTATATCGTTTTTGAAACTGCTGAAAAAATGCGTTTCCGCATGGTAAACACACACTTGTCAGTCACGCCCGAATCCGCAATACCGCAGGCAAAAATGCTCCTTGAAGATGCAAACGCATGGTCTGAAGATATGCCGCAAATCCTTACCGGAGATTTAAATAATGATATCAAATCTGAAGTTATGCAGATGCTGACAAAAGTTTTCCGTGATACCCACGCAGAGGCCACAGGAATTGAAGATGAGCGTTTCAGCTATCATGAATTTCTCGGAGAAGCGTACCGCCACTCCGGCAATTTCACAATCCCCGGCAAAATCGACTGGATTCTGACCAAAGGCAATATCCGCTGTACAAAATCGGAAATGCTTATGGAACATGACGGAAATATTTACCCGAGCGACCATTACTTTCTTTGCGCCGAATTATATCTCCGGAGCTGAATTTCAAATGCCATGCCATTGCCCTTGAAAAAAAGGCAGAATATGCTATATTATTAAAATAAGACTCAATATCTCGTTTTTTAATATAAAGGAATTTGAAAATGGCTGATTTGAAAGAACTTGCACTCACTTATCACTCCGAAGGAAAACCCGGCAAAATCACTGTTGTCTCCAGCAAAGAATGCCGTACACAGCAAGACTTGGCTCTCGCCTACACTCCCGGTGTTGCAACCCCCTGTCTTGAAATTGAAAAATCCCCCGAAAAAGTCTGGGATTATACTTCCAAAGGCAATCTCGTTGCAGTCGTCAGTGACGGCACAGCCGTTCTCGGTCTCGGAAATATCGGTGCCGAAGCAGGTATCCCCGTCATGGAAGGCAAATCCGTTCTTTTCAAACGCTTTGCTGATATTGACTCAGTCCCCCTCTGCATCTCCAAAGTCGCCAATGAAAAAGGCCGTACCGATGCCGTAAAACTGATTGAAACCGTTGAACGCCTTGAACCCTGTTTCGGAGGTATCAATCTGGAAGACATCGGCGCACCCGCCTGCTTTGAAGTTGAAAAAACTCTCAAAGCCAAAATGAATATCCCTGTTTTCCATGATGACCAGCACGGTACCGCCATCATCTCTTTTGCCGCTATCATCAACGGTCTCAAAATCGTCGGCAAAAAAATTGAAGACTGCCGCTTTGTCGTCAACGGTGCAGGTGCAGCAGGTATCTCATGCAGTGAATTTTACATCACCGGCGGTGCAAAACGCGAAAACTTCATCATGTGCGACTCCAAAGGTGTTATCCATACCGGACGTACTGATTTGAACGAACAGAAAAAACGCTTTGCCGTTGATACTGACAAACGCACTCTTGCCGACGCCATGAAAGGCGCAGATATTTTCCTCGGCTTCTCTGCTCCCGACTGCGTCACTGCCGATATGGTCAAATCAATGAACAAAGGCGCAATCATTTTCGCCATGGCAAATCCCGTTCCTGAAATCATGCCCGATATTGCCGTTGCAGCAGGTGCAGCTGTTGTCGGTACCGGACGCAGCGACTTTGCCAACCAGATCAACAACGTTCTCGGGTTCCCCGGTATTTTCCGCGGTGCATTGGATGTCCGCGCCACTGATATCAATGAAGAAATGAAACTTGCCGCCTCCGAAGCTCTTGCAGAACTTGCTTCAGAGAAAATTGACGAAGAAGTCAAAAAAGACCTCGCAGTCGCTTATCCCAAAGATACCGCTGCAGGTATGTTTGATGCAGAATGTCCTTTGTCAACCAACTATGTAATTCCCAAACCCTTTGATATCCGCGTCGTTCCCCGTGTCGCCCGCAAAGTTGCCGCCGCCGCCATGAAAACAGGCGTCGCCCGTATCAAAATCGACGATTTGGATGCATACGAAGCAAGCGTCCGTCTCCGCATCAAAAAATCACAGGAGAAATAATCATGCGCATAAGTTTTTCCCAAACGGAGAAAAAGATTTTCTCCTCTGACTTTGAAATGTCTTTGCGCGGAGCGGAGAGCAATTTTTGTTCCATGCGTCTTCCGGGGACAATTTCAATGTCAATGGGAGGACTTTCCTGCAATAATTTCAGCGAAGACGGCTGCATGACCGATAAATTCAAAGTCCACAATCAGATTGACTGTTACGGTGCAGAAGCTGAACTTTTTCAAACTATCCCGTTCGGAACTGAATTCAAGGTCAAACGCCGTTTTGAATGTGCATCATCTTTCATGCGTATGACTCTTGATATAGATCCTGGACGCGGAGCAATTGAAGACTTGCAGCTGGAGGATATCGTTTTTGAGGGTGATTTGAAAAAAATCCGTATTTTCAGCATTGACGGAGACAAAATTCATATTGACAATGCAGAACTTACCGCTGACAAAACAATTTTCTACGATGGCGAACTCCCTCCCCTGGCAGTCCAAATTGAAGATTCAACCGGAGCATTTGCCGAATTCGGCTGCGGTAATGATTTGTGGCGTCACCAGACAGTCAGACTTTACAGCCATTGCCGTGCGCAGTTCCGGGTTGAATGGAACGGAAATAAAGTTATCTTCCGCCGCCATGCACTCAAAATTGAAAAAGATTTTGTCATGCCCAAACGCTCTTTCCGCTTCAAATATTATACCGCTTTCGGCAAAAAAGCTGAAAACTGCAGTGCGGAAGAGACTTTGAGCATCAACGGCTGCATGAGTGCTCCTGCCAACCGCCGTATGGTACGCGACTTCCTGCGCAAATTCAACGGCAGTTCAATACAGATAAAAGCAGAAAACAATCTTTGCTTTGACGCTTCTCATCTGGAACGCCCCGACAGAGAAAAACTTATCCATTGGAGCGTTGAAGACTTCTTTGAAGTCCTTCTCTGGGGCAGTAAACTCCTGTCGCAAAACGGTGCAAAACTCTTTTTCGCCCCGCAAAATTCCGATTCAAACGAACTCGGAGCAATGAAAATCACTCAGCAAATACTTGAAAATAATATAAATACAGAGGAATAAATCATGTTCAACGAATGGCAGACAGCAAGCGCAATGCAGCTTATTGAAGTTAAAAACGATCTCGGTTCAGCAATGATCTCACTTATGGGCGCACACGTAATGTCTTATCAGAAAGCAAACTCAGAAGACATTCTCTGGATGAGCGACAAAAGTTATATGACCTACGGCAAACCCCTCCGCGGCGGTATTCCCGTCTGCTGGCCGTGGTTCGGACCTCATCCCGACGCCGACCGCAAACTTCCGTCACACGGTCTTGCACGCATTTCAATTTGGGATATCAAAGAAAAATCAGAATGTGCCGACGGTTCAAGCAAACTCGTTTTGAGTCTGCCCGGTTCCCGTCTGCCCGATGAATTTTCCGCACTTGATGCCGAAATGGAAATCATCGTCGGCTCATCTCTCAAAATGACTCTCAAAACCACTAACAACGGAGAAAAGGATTTCAGTCTGACTCAGGCATTGCATACCTACTTCAACGTTACCGATTGCACCAAACTGCATGTTGAAGGTCTTAAAAATACCGCTTATATCGATAAAGTTGACGGCGGCGCAGAAAAAATGCAGAATGATGACGTCCGCATCGGCGAAGAAGTTGACCGTATTTATATGAATACCACCGCAGCTTGCACTCTTGTTGATGAAGTCACCAACCGCAAAGTTGAAATCAGCAAATCCGGCAGCACCTCCACCGTGGTCTGGAATCCGTGGATCAAAAAATCAATTGCCATGCCCGACTTCGGCGATGAAGAATACCATACAATGATTTGCGTTGAAACCGTCAATGCCGGCAAAGATGTTATCGTTCTCAAAAAAGGCGATTCACACACACTTGCCATGGAACTTGTTGAAAAATAAGGTATTGCAAAAATGAATTATGCAATTTTGGCAAAAACAGTTATTCTTCTGATATTGTCCAATGTCTTTATGACCTTTGCCTGGTACGGACATTTGAAAAACTTCAACAGCAAACCGATATTTTTTGTAATATTAATAAGCTGGGGGATTGCATTTTTTGAATATCTCTTGCAGGTTCCGGCTAACCGCATCGGTCATAACTGTTTGGAGTTGAGCCAGTTAAAAATCATGCAGGAAGTAATCAGTTTGAGTGTATTTTCACTTTATGCAATATTCTATGCGAAGGAACATCTGAGCTGGAACTACCTGTGGGCTGGGCTCTGTATTCTCGGCGCAGTATTTTTCATTTTCCGCCGTTGATTTTATACGATGCAAAAATTTATATATTTTTTCAAAGTTGGCATGAAATTTTACTTGTAAAAATAAAAAAGCGGATTATATTATACAATATATAAAACTGAGGGCGTTTAGCTCAGTTGGTTAGAGCGTCACGTTTACACCGTGGATGTCTGGGGTTCGAGTCCCTAAACGCCCACCATTTTTGACCTCAGAACGGCAACAATCGTTGCCGTTTTTTACCATATACGCTTTCAATTCCCGAAACATGGGTTGTAATAAGTCAAATCAGTCATTCGGGAGCAAATTATGGGAAAGCGAAAAATGAACTCCGATCGTTACAGTATTAAATTATCAACAGGTACAGTTTACCAGACAGCAAAGGGCGGCAATTACTATTTCCGCTATCAAGTCAAAGGTGAGCGTAAATGCGTCAGTTTGAAAACTGCCAATCAGGAAGAAGCTATACGCAAAGCAAAAGAATTTATACCCACTGTTCAGGCTTCAAGTCTGGAAGTTATTGCTTCTCATGTAAAAGTTGCACGCAAACTTGCGGCTCAGGCAAAATCTCTGCCTTTAACCAAAATCTGGGAAACTTATGCTGCACATCCGCAAAGAGCATTACCGGCAACGGTTCGGGAACAGCTTTCATACGAAGCAACGCTTGCGGAATTTC
>JAZOSO010000229.1:0-13760 GCA_045657185.1 Victivallaceae bacterium
GGGAAAAGAAACTTGTTTCAACAAGGTTTTTTCTCCGCCCCCGAAAACGCCGGACTTTACACAATTACTTCTTGATCTTCATCTGGGGGAAGAGGAGGACGTCGCGGATAGCTTCGGAGCCGGTCAGGAGCATGATGAGACGGTCGATACCGATACCCATACCGCCTGCGGGGGGCATACCATGTTCGAGAGCGACGAGGAAGTCTTCGTCAACTTTGTCTTCGACTTTATCGCCTTCAGCTTTGGTAGCTTCAAATTGCTCCATGAAGCGTTTGCGCTGTTCAACGGGGTCGTTGAGTTCAGTGTAAGCGGGAGCGATTTCCTGACCGTTGATACCGAGTTCAAAAACGTCAACGAGAGAGGGATCGTCTTTGCAGGTACGGGCGAGGGGGAGGAGTTCGGCTGGGAGACGGGTAACGAAAGTGGGCTGAATGTTGTTGCATTCGCACATTTTTTCGTAAACTTCGTTGGTAATGTCAAGTTCGGACATTTCCATACAGACATTGAGGTTGAATTGCTCAGTTGCGCGTTTGACTTTTTCTTCTTTGCTAAGTTCAAACCAGTCTGCGCCAGCTTTTTCACGGACGATATCGTGATAAGTAATTCTGCGCCAGGGTTTTTCAAGGTTGATGACCTTGCCGTTGCCGTGGTCGATCTGCAAAGTTCCGATAACTTTCATGGCGACGGTGGTAATGAGGTCTTCAACGAGTTCCATCATGGAGTTGCAGTCACCGTATGCCTGATAGACTTCCATCATGGTGAATTCGGGGTTGTGGCGGCGTGAAACGCCTTCATTACGGAAGTTGCGGTTGAGTTCAAAAACTTTTTCAAAGCCGCCGACGAGGAGGCGTTTGAGGTAAAGTTCAGGGGCAATACGCATATACATAGGTGCATTGAGAGCTTCATAGTAAGTCTTAAAGGGATTTGCAGAAGCACCGCCTGCGATAGCCTGAAGCATGGGGGTTTCAACTTCCATAAAACCGCGGTCTTCCATAAAGCGGCGGATTTCGCGGATGATAGCGATGCGCTGCTGGAAAACTTTGCGGCTTTCGTCATTGACAATCAAATCAAGATAACGCTGACGATAACGCTGTTCAACATTGGTCAAACCGTGATATTTTTCGGGGAGGGGGCGGAGAGATTTGCAGAGAACTTTGAAGTTTTCTGCTTTGATTGAGAGTTCACCGGTTTTGGTGGTGAAGAGATGACCTTCAACTCCGATAATGTCGCCGATATCCATGCGTTTGAACAAATCGAACTGTTCTTCGCCGATGGAGTTTTTGCCGATGTAGAGCTGAATTCTGCCGGAAGAGTCTTTGACGTCGGCAAAAATTGATTTACCCATGACACGGATAGCGGTGAGGCGTCCGGCGACGATGGCTTTCTGGACTTCATCTTCGGGAGCTTCGGGATTGAATTTTGCGCGGCAGTCGGCGATTTTTTCGTGATTGTCAAATCTTTCGCCGTAGGGGTTGATGCCCATTGCTTTGAGGTCTTCGGCTTTTTGAAGACGCTGGGCAAAAAGTTCGTTCATTTCCTGCTGATTTTCAACAGCAATCTGTTCTTCGTTTACGTTGGCTGTGTTTTCACTCATTGTTAAAATTCCTTATATGTGTAAAGTTTTGTTTTGAAATTTATTGCAATTTATATAATATAACACTGTTTTTCAATCTTGCAATCTAAAAGTTTGATGCTATTTTAAATAAAGTTGAGTTTTTTTTTAAAAAGGAGCTGTTATTATGAATAAACAACATCCGAGTCAGGAAAAATTTACTGACAATCATGATTTTATCGGAGATGCGTGGCGCGTAATGCGCATTATGGCGGAATTTATTGATTCCTTTGAAGAAATGAGTGACCAGATGCCGAAACTTGCATCTATTTTCGGTTCTGCAAGATTGCAGGAAGATAATTCTTATTTTCAGGATGCACAGAAACTTGCGGGGCTGCTGGTGAAAAACGGTTACGGAGTCATTACCGGCGGCGGCGACGGCATTATGGGGGCCGGAAATCGCGGTGCATTCAATGCGGGAGGTACTTCTATCGGTTTGAATATTGCTCTGCCGCATGAGCAGAAGCCGAATAAATTTCAGACTCTCGCATTGAAATTCAGATATTTCTTTACCCGCAAGGTCTGTTTTCTCAAGTATTCCACTGCAATTTTTGTTTATCCCGGCGGATTCGGTACGCTTGACGAGTGTTTTGAATCATTGACACTTATTCAGACCCGTAAAATCAACCGTATTCCGGTAATTCTGGTCGGACATGATTTCTGGGACGGTTTGATTGACTGGGTGAAGTCAGCATTGCTTGAGGGCAAAATGATTTCCGAAGAGGATTTGGAACTTTTTAAAGTTGTCAATAACGCTGAGGAAGCTATGAATTATCTGCTTGAGTGTCACAGTGATTATGTGACCAAAAGTGTGAAACCGTTATAATTTTCAGTATTATTATTTGTATTTTTATGAAAATATGTTAAATTATCTAATCCGAAAAAACTGAATGTATAAATAAAGTAAAGGAGTAAAAAAATGTTTGAATTCGGTTATGCTCAGGAAGATATTACCCCCAATTACGGTCTGCCTCTCGTAGGATATTTCAATCCCCGCCCCAATCGCGGTGCTTATGACCGTTTAAGCGTTAAAGCTGCTGTTTTCCGCACCGGTGATGAATGTGTCGGTGTGGTCTCTTTTGACTTGTGCTTTGTTGTCCGTGCGCTGGTTAAAAAATTCCAGGAAGGTGTTGAAAAAGCAGGTTTGCCCTGTGCAGGAAAAGTTATCTATTCCGCAACTCATACACACACCGGTCCTTATACATCTCCCTGTTTCGGTGACGGAGAAGCCTCTCTGTCATCTCCTGAATATCTTGACGAATTGGTTGAAAAAACTGTAAAAGCTCTTAAAAATGCATGTGCAAGTCTCGCTCCTGCAGAACTTTACAAGACTGAAACAAACTGTCATTCTCTTGCATTCTGCCGCCGTTACAAAATGAAAGACGGTATGACATTGACTAACCCCGGTAAACTTAATCCCGATATTGATTGCCCCGAAGATGAAATTGATTCAAATATTTATGTTATGGCAGTCAAACAGGAAGGGCAGTATCGTCTTATTATGACTAATATTTCAAATCATACTGACACAATCGGCGGTGATTTTGTTTCCGGCGACTGGCCTGTTGCCATGGAAGCTGAAATTCAGCATGAACTTGACTGCGGAGTTCCCGTTATGACTATTATTGCTCCTCAGGGTAATATCAACCACTTCAATGTTGCAACTGATGCAAATCAGACCTGTTATGCTGAAGCTCGTCGTATCGGTAAGGCTTACGGTCAAATCGTCGTTTCCGCTCTTTACGGTTTGAACAAAGTTGAATGTGATGAGGTCAAATTCGTCAATACTGAAATTGAATTGCCTTACATGAAAGTAACTGATGAAGAGTATGCCGAAGCCAAAAAAGTTTATGAAGCAAACAAAGACGCAACTATGGAAGCCGGCCGTGACTTTACATCTGAAGATATTGCCAAACGCCATCCGTATGTTATGAAATTCTTTGCTGAACGTCTGATGAGCTGCCGTGACAAAGCAATTGAAGGTATCCGCATGGAAGAATTTGCCGCAATTACTTTCGGTAAAGAAATTGCTATGGCTACTATGCCCTGCGAAGCTTTTGTTGAATTCTCCCGCGAAATCCGCAAAAATTCAAAATATCCGATGACTTTTGTTGCCGCATTGGCACAGGGCGAAGTCGGTTATATCGGTATGCCTCATAATTACGGTCACGGCGGTTATGAAACCAGCCCCAGCAATACAGTTGCAGACCGCAATGTCGGTCCTGTTATGCTCAAAACTATTAATGAATTGCTGAAGTAATATTATGGATATAAAGAAAACTTTTGCAGAACAGTTTTCCGATAAAGAACGCAAAAGATATCGTAAATATGCCATCAGTGCAGCTGTGACCGGATGTATATCTGAATGGTGTCTTGACAGTAATACTGTGATTATTCTGTATCTGGTAATGCTTGGAGGAAGTGAATCTTTCTCCATGTTTTCCAGTGCTATTTCGGCACTTGTGACAGTTCTGCTGTCAATTCCTTTTGCCGGGGTTGCGAATAAAATAGGATTGCGCATTTCGTATCGGACAGCTGTTTTTCTCGGAATGAGTGCATATTTTCTTATGGCGGCAGCTCCGTTTTTCGGAGCTGTTGCAAAATATGTGGTTATTGTGGGGTGTTTCATGTATTGTTTTTCTCGTCCGCTGTACAGTGCGACTTGGTATCCGATATGTGATTCGTTTCTGTTGAAGCATGAACGCGGTTCGTTTTTCGGCAATATGCGTTTTATCTACATGACGCTTAATGCTCTTTTGATTTTCGGTGCCGGAAAGCTCATGGGGGCAAAGCCTCCCATCTGGATTATGCAGCTGGTTATTCTTTTCCCCGGAATTATGCTTTTCGGCCGTAAGATTTGTATGGATAATCTTCCGGTAAATCCTGCATCGGAAAAAAATGTTTATGATTTGAAGAAAGCAATTGCAATATCCGTAAGAAATTCTGAACTTATGGGATTTTCGTTTTATATCTGCATGGTAAACATGTCAATTGCAGCGGCATTGCCTCTGGCAATCTTGTATATGAAAACGACATTGAATTTTACTCCGTTCCAGATGATGACAATTACATCTATCGGTCTTGCGGGATATATTTCAGGATATGCTGTTGTCGGCAGGTTGATGAAAAAAATCGGAACAAGGAAATTTCAGCTGCTTACTCACATAATTTTCATTGTATTTCTGGCATCTCTGTTTCTGATTCAGCCGCAGTGGAATCATCTGCCGTGGTGTTTTGCAATTCTTTTCTATCTGCATGGTATCGGGGCGGCGTTTCTGATGTGTCTCTCTTCAACTGAAATGCTGGCTCTGGCACGCCCTGCCAATAAACTTATGGCATCAGCGATGGTCAATACTTTTACTGCTCTCGGAACAACGATAGGCAGAACGGGAGGTTCAATTATTCTCGGATTGGCATTGCTGAATGAATCATGGAGTTTGTGTGGCGGCAATTTCACCAAATACAATGCTTTGTTTGCATTGAGTTTGTGTATGATAATTTTCAGTTTGCTGTTTCTTCTGTTGTCACCTTCAGTAGTTCCGCGGCATAAGGATTATTACGAACCTTCCAATTAAAAAAAGAAAGGGTATATCATGGAGACTGCGCGTTTGAAAAAGTATTTTGTTTTATTGTTGTGCTGCATGATAAGTGCGGTTTTCGGATTTCAGTCAGGGTATATCAATAATGAAGACCATACAACAAATAAACTTGATGAAAATAACGTGCCGATAGATCCTGAATGCCCTTTTAAAACTTTGTGGAGAAATGTCCGTCTGTCTGCCATATCCAGAGCAGATGTCCCCCAAAAAACACTTGAAAAAATGACCATTGTCAAATTTCATTGGGCAGGGGCATGGATTGCATGGACAGACAAAGACGGATACCACGAACCTACCAAAGCTAATTATATCCCGTGGCAGAATTTTCCTGCTGAAATCAGTTCTTATTATGCAAGATATTGCCGTCCTGAATGGAAACGGGAAGTCCGTGTTGCCCAACCTTTTACTTTACGGACTCCTCAATACGGACGCAATGGCAAATTACTGGTAAAAAAATACGGTACCATTATAAAACGCCGCGGAGTTTCCGGTTTGCTTTGTCCGGAAGTTTCCAATAATGTATATGTGGCTTTTTCTGAATTTCCGCCGGATATCCGCGAATTGGTCGGGTTCTGGGAAAATGAAGCGTACAATCCTGACATGCCGGAACTTGAAAGAATGCCGTCAAGTATAGATGATGATATTCTGATGCTGACAGATTCAGAAATTCGTATCGTTCGCAGATTTATTGACGGAATACGTGCACAGGTATCTTTTTTCAACGGTCAGAAAATGGAGAAAAAAGATATCTTTATCCGCAAGGTCAAAGGCCGTATGCGTCCGAATCATAAATCAGATTTACACCTCATGCAGAATAATAAATCGCAAAAAAGATGTTCAAAATGTGATCTTTCCGATCACCTGAGCGATAAGTATTTCAACTATATGTATGACCGTCAGGTGCGTATGGCATGTCCCGTCAAACATGATGAATACGCTTTGAAAAAAGTCGGAGTTAAAAAAATCGGCGGAGTATCCATGCCGTGTTATGAATACATAAAAGATTATGATAAAAATAACGACCCCGACTCAGTCCGTTTGCAGAAAGAAGCCGCCTCAACAATCTGATCAGTCATGATGATCATGCAAATCATGATGATTGATTATTGAATTTTTTGTTTCATTAAATTTTCTGGCCTCGGCGTGACCGTCGGAATAGAGATAATTTGATCGGTCGCCGTGGCGTTTTTTCTCAATCATATTTTCCCAGTTTTCTTCATGTGTGCAGTAGCATTGGTGCGTGAGGGCATCGCCTTCGTCGGCGCGTTCACTCAAAATGATACGCTGTGACGGATTTTTTATACTGCTCATGCGGATGCCTTCGGTAAATCCTTCATTGATGATGTAGCTTTGAAGTTTTGCGTCTTTGTTATATTTATTATCAGCTCCGCAGCGGAGAAATTCTTCTTTGAAATTGTACGGCTCAAGCAGCGTGTACCATGTGTCGTGGCTGTGTTCTGCGGAGTCGTGTTCATGTTCATGCAGTTTAGGGAAGAAATCGTCATTATCTGAGCAGTAAAATTGAAATCCCAACCCTGCCTGTTTCAGATTGTTTATACATGTAATCGACCTTGCACGGTCACGGGCTTTGTTGAGGGCAGGGAGCAGCATACCTGCAAGAATAGCAATAATGGCAATAACGACGAGAAGCTCAATAAGGGTAAAATGTTTTTTCATAATGTGTTCCTTGTATTTGCGTTTATAATTTTGATACAGTTCCTCCGTGAATTGAGGAGTGATGATAAAATTATGCCGCAGGAGGCGCGCGGGAGGAGTTATGAAAAATTTTTACTGAATTAAAAGTTATTATACAAAATAATTCAGATTGCAGTTTTTGAGGAGCAAAGGAGAAAAAGTTTCCTGTGTATTCAAACTCATTATTCTGCATTTGACATTCACAGACAGAGCAGTGAATACTGCTGTTTGAAGTAAGATTGCTTTGTTCAAGGTGCGGAGTTGAATTCCGGTCATGCTGAGCGGTACAGAAAACTTCGGGACAGATTTGAATATGGAGCATTGTATGCAGAAAACTGCTTAAGTTTAAAAGCAGTATCAGCATTAACAAAGCGCATGAAAAATTTTTAGCTTTTTTGTGCATATTCACCTCAAATCTGTTCTTATTTTAGCACATTATTTTTATTTGTCAAATTAAAAATGAAAAAACGGCTTTAAAACTTATAATAATTTTTTGCATATTGTTGTATTTTTACTGAATGCTCTGTTCACAATATGGAGAGATAGCTGTATCTTGTGCTTTTTTTGCAGGGGCTTACGCCGCCCCTGCACCCGGCGCCGGGTACGACCCGGAGCGATGTGACGCTGGCGCGTGAGTGTCAGCGTCCGGGTGGTGTCAGGCTGTTTTTCGGCGAAATGTTCGATTGCTCCTCCCCCTTTTTTGGGGAATGAGCAATCAAATCTTCCGCCGGACTTCGCCACAATTTTGGGAGAGCAAGCTCTCTTTTTATATGCTGTCACATTGGCATATCCCGTTGTAAAAATATACAACAAGCTTTTGCTGAGGCGATAGCAAATAAAAAGGCGATGAAACGCCTCGTTCATTGCTATCGCAATTCACAATATCCCAACCCCCTCAATTTTTTATTCTTTAAAAAATAATTTCATTATCTCTCCTCAAAGGGAACAGAGCGTTACTGAAAATAACGGTGCAGAATGATAAAAAAATCTCTTTTTTCTTGGTATTTTCAGTTGATATTTTCAATTTTTGATATACATTTAGTTGAGAGTAAAAGTATATAAGAGTTTTTTGAAAAAGATGAGGCGGTGCCGGGGGAGAAGAAAAAAGCTTTTTTGCAAAAAAGTTTTTCTTCTCCTCCTGCAGTAAATCAATCATCTTTTACAAGGAAATATATGAATAAACAAAAAGTAATTGTAGCGATGTCCGGCGGTGTTGATTCATCCGTCGCGGCGGCTTTTGCCCAAAAATCCGGATATGAAGTGTTGGGGGTTACTTTGAATTTGAAGCATCCGGACGAGAATTTTTCCAAAGCACAGCAGTGTGCCGGCAAGAGCGACAGACTTGCCGTTGAGGATGTTTGCAGAAAACTTGAAATTGAGCATTTTTATATTGACGCATATTGTGATTTTGAGGAAAAAGTTCTGCGGCCGTGTGCGTTGACTTATCTTGATGGCAGAACGCCTAATCCCTGCTGTTTGTGTAATCATTACATAAAATTCGGTAAACTTGTTGAGTTTGCCGAACTTCACGGCGCGAAAAAAATCATGACCGGACATTATGCCAAAACTTGCGTGATTGACGGTCAGACGCGATTATTGAGAGGCGACGACCCCAAAAAAGACCAGACTTATTTCCTTTATGCGTTGAGTCGTGAAGAGTTGAATTATCTTGAATTCCCCGTTGGCAAAATGTGCAAAGAGGACGTCCGCAGAGCCGCCGCAGAAATCGAATTGAGTGTAGCCGACCGCCCCGACAGTCAGGACAGTTGTTTTCAAGTCGAAGGAGAATGTTTCGGGGAAACTTTGAGGCGTCTTTTTAATTATCCCGCACGCAGGGGCAAATTTATTTATAAGGGCAAAAAAGTAGGTTTGCATAACGGAATACACCAATTCACAATCGGTCAGCGCAAGGGGCTGAATGTGGCACTCGGAGTGCCGGGATTTATCAAAACTATAAATCCTGCAAACGGAGATATCGAACTTACAACCAATCCTGATGAACTGCTTTGCAGCCGTTTTGAAGTGGATAAACTTAATTTTCATTGTGAAATGCCTGACGAATTTACCGCCATGGTGCAGATACGCTACCGTTCAAAAGCGGTTTCTGCAACGGTTCGTAAAATCGCCGATGACCGTTTGGAAGTTATTCCCGATACGCCGCAAAGAGCTGTTACCTGCGGACAGGCGGCAGTTTTCTATGACGGAGATTTATTGCTTGGGGGAGGTATCATAGATGTTGCTTAAAGTTCTGGTCATCGGCAGGCTGAAAGACAAAAATTTTCAGTCCCGAATAGTTGAGTATTCCAAATGGCTTACACAAAACAACAAAATTGAAATACTTGAACTTCCCGACTCAACGAAAGAAAAGGAGAATGAACTCCTGTTAAAACATATTGAAAAAGAAAATCACGCTTATATCGTCGCTTTGTCGGAGGACGGCAAAGAACTGACTTCCCGTGAACTTGCTTCAAAACTCGGAGCAATTCAGCAGAAAATCGTCTTTATCATCGGAGGCCCCTACGGATTGACTGATGAAGTCAAACAGCGTGCGGATTTTCTTTGGAGTTTGTCCAAACTTACATTTACACATGAATTTGCCCGACTGATACTGCTTGAACAGCTTTTCCGAGCCTCAAATATCCAGATGGGCGGCTCGTATCATAACGACTGAAGGAGATGAAAATGAAAAAATATTTTTTGCTGTTGCTGCTTGTTTTATTTTTTGCAGGGTGTGCCTCAAGTGACCGTATGTTGCGTTTATCGCCTGCGAGTGCGAGGGCGTACAGTGCGCCTGATTCAATGCGTTTAAAGGGAAAACAGTATCAGAAAATGCAGCATGCAAGCGGCGAACAGAAGACGCTTGCGGAGGAAAATGTTATAAATGCATGGCCGTTGTTTTTGAAAAATGACTATTTCCATTCAATTTTGTGGCCGTTCATTGATTATGACAAATACGGAGTTGCGGTGCGTCCTTTCTATAATAAAGAGGGTGACGAACATTCAATATTGTTTCCTCTTGCGGGCTGGAATACTGCGGATAAAAGCGGTTGGGTGCTGAATACATTCTGGGGGAAGGAGTTTTTTACATTTTTTCCGTTTTTCTCCAAAAGTCCTCATTCACTCTGGATAATGCCGTTTGCGAAGGAAAATTACAGTGATAAAGACAAAACTCTGCATACAGTCAAGGTTCTGCCGTTGTACTTTTTTGAACAGTCAGCGGACAGAAAAAATTATTACCATTTGCTGCTGCCGTTCGGCGGATATGTGCGTGACGGAAAACATGACAAAAATTACGGTCTGATACTTAATACATACTGGGGCAGCGATTATTTCGGCTTTGCGCCGCTTATGCACCACGGCAAAGATTTTTACTATTATCTGCTCTATTGGCGGGATAAAAAGAAAGAAAGCGGCGGAGTTTTTCCGTTTTTCTACTATTCACCTGAAGCATGGCAGGCATTGCTTGCTTACAATAATGATAAACGCTGGGGTATTTTTCCGTTTTTTGCACAAAACCATGACGGCAAGGGCGGCTACTGTTTCCCGTTCTATATTTACGGAACTGACGAATATAAAAGTTTTGTCAATGCCATGCTGTTTTTCAACTATTATAAACGCTCAAACGGGATGATTTTGAGTAATTCATATTATAAAGACATGCTGGTTTTTCCGTTTTATACGGGGGAGGGGGAAAATTTCAATTTCCTTGCCGGCAGTGTGAATTTTTACTTCTTCACTTTTCTTGATAAAGCATGTGTAAAGTTCAAAAACAGTTTTGAAAAATCCGATATGAAAGGCGTCGCAGATGCCCGCAAAACAATCGGTGAACTTTTGAAATATATGAAACTTGATAAAGAGTTTTCCGTACCGCAGACTATTGCTGAACTTGATAAGTTTGCCGCCGTATTTCAGAATAAATTCGGGACAGTGACCGAAAGAAAATCATTCTCAATTTTTCCGTTTTACGGTCAATCTCAAAACGGCAGCAGCAAGGAATGGTCACTGCTTTTCGGTCTGCTGCACAGCAGTAAAGACAAACAGTATTATGACTGGTCGTCTCTGCCGAATACCTGGGGCAGAAATCCGAAACAGGTACTGGAAGAAAAATCTTCCCGTACTCTTGTGCTGGCTCAATCGTCAGACACTCTGGAACGTTCATACAAAAATGATATCAGTCTTTCTGAAAAAATGCTGTGGGATCGGCTTCACGCACAAGTTCGTGACCTTTCGTATTATATTGAGAAGGACGAATTCAATTTGTGGGCAAAAGACCCGAAATATAAATCTCAAACAGCCAAACAGCGTGAAAGTATAAAAGCTCTTGCCGACAAACTCGGCATCAAACTTCCTGAACTTAAAACTTCCGCTCAATGTCTTATTTTCCGCAAGGAAATCGAGGGAATGTGCCTTGATTATTACCGTGTTGACAATACAAGTCTTATGCCGTTTTTTGAAACCGAAAGCGGCGACAAAGGCAGTAAATTTGAGATATTCCCGCTCTTTTTCACCGAGAAATACAAATTCGGTTCATCCGGAAAAAAAGACCGTACCAATGTCCTGTTGCTCTGTCATAATCAGACCGTCAAAGACAAAATTCCGCAGGGCAAATTGAAAGATGTCCTCGGTCAGCTTAGCCGTTTTGAATCTGCACTTGCCGGTAATAAAATTGCCCATAAACTGCCGCAGGCATTGAAAAACGCCAATCTTTCTTTCGCCGTTCCGAAAAATTTCCGTGAATGTCACGAACTCCGCGCTAAAATTTACGCCATGATTCCGGAAAACACAGAGCGTGTTTCAACGCTTCTGCCGTTTTATTATTATTCAAGCAATAATGTCCTTGATGACTCTTATTTGAATATTCTCGGAATTTTCTATAACGGCGGTCATAAAAAACAAAATTCATGGTTCAATGTTCTTGGTTTTGTTGCCAGAGGATTTGAGGAAAAAGATGAAGAAGAATTCCGCATTCTTGAATTTCTCTACCGCAGCCGCAGACGGAAAGATGAAAAAGATTACCTGATTTTCCCGTTTTTCTATTACCGTGAATCTCCGGCATCATCGCAGTTCTCTTTCCTGCACCGCATAGTAAATATCGAAAAATCAGAGAAAGGAACCAAAGGTCATATATTCTACATCCCATTCGGAGACGAAAAATAATATTGAGATATGCAGGCGGAGAAGAAAAAATATATAAAAAGGCTGGTGGAACGCCAAAGTTTTTTTCTTCTCCCAAAGCCTCGAATCATCATTTAGCATAAAAAAGGAGAAAAATATGAATTGGCAAAGTTGTATTGAGCGTTATGAGAATGAACTTGTGAACAATGTTATTCCGTTCTGGGAAAAGAACTGTATTGACAAAGAGTTCGGCGGATATTTTACAAGTTTGGACCGTGACGGCAGTGTTTATGACACAAATAAATATATGTGGATGCAGTGGCGCATTGTCTATATGTTTATGGAATTTTATCTGTCACCGTACAAGAAAGATGAATTTTTGAAGATAGCGGAGGACGGATTTGACTTTTTGTACAAGCACGGACGCGATGAAAACGGAATGTATTATTTCGCATTGAACCGCAAGGGGGTACCTGCGATGGCGCCGTACAGTTTGTTCAGTGATTGTTTTGCGGCGATGGGTGCGGCATTTTTGTATAAGGCAACGAAGAAGGAGCTTTATAAAAAAGCCGCTGAAGAGGCAATGAATAATTATCTCAAACGCGCTCAAAGCACCAATCCTGCATTGCAGTGGAACAAAGGAATGGAAGGCAAGGAAAGTTATTTGTCTCTCGGACAGTTTATGATGATGGCGAACCTCGGACTTATCATGGACGACTGTTTGGGCGAAAACAAATACGGCGACAGCTGCGAAATTGCATTGGATAAAGTTCTGAATGTATTTTATGTTCCTGTTTTCAAACTCATTTTTGAAAATATCAAACCAGACGGTAATACTGATTTGGAAAGCTGTCAGGGGCGTATGCTCAATCCGGGACATGCGCTTGAAGCGATGTGGTTTTTGCTTTCTTATCTGGAAAAGCGTCCCGGTTCAGAGGAAAAAATCAATAAGATTTGCGATATAATTCTCTCTACTCTTGAATATGGCTGGGACAAACAGTACGGCGGTATTTATTATTTTATGGATGTACTCAACAAGCCGCATCTGGAACTTCAGCACGATATGAAACTGTGGTGGGTGCATAATGAAGCAATTATTGCATCTCTGTATGCATATAAACTTACCGGCAAAGAGGTTTTCAAAGATTGGTTCAAAAAACTTGACGAATGGACATGGAAACACTTCCCCGATCCTAAATACGGCGAATGGTTTGCATATCTGAACCGTCAGGGTGAACCGACCCACATGCTCAAGGGCGGCAAATGGAAAACCTTCTTTCACTTGCCCCGCTGTCTGTATTTCTCAGTGCGCTTGATGAAAGAGATTGCCGCCAAGTCCTGATGGTTAGCATATATATTGTGATATAAAAATTTCTGTCAAATGGAACAGAGCCGAAAGCATAGGAATAGAGCTGTATTTTATAAACAATACAGACTTAACATTTTCCATTTATTGCTGTTGGGCTCTGTTCCTTTTTTTATACATTTTTTAATTTTTTGTTAATATGCTCTTGAAATTGCTATTATATACTGTATATTTCCTTGAATAAAAATATAAATAAAAAATATATCAATAAAGGTTTACGAAATGGCATATTATATTTCAAGCGGACAAAGCAGGAATGGTATTACCCTTTATTATGACTCTATGACTATCTCCTCCGGCGGTACAGCAAACAATACGTGGGTCAATTCCTACGGATGGATAAATATCTCCTCCGGCGGCGTAGCGAACAGCA
>JAZOSO010000230.1:0-3189 GCA_045657185.1 Victivallaceae bacterium
ATAATTTATCTTGCCGCCTATGACAGTGGCAATGGCAATTATCGCAATAATAATGATAATAAGAAACGTGCTCATTGGGTTCCTGTATTGCACAACAATAATCCTCCGCCTACGACCAGGCAGAAGCACACATCCCCAAGAAATGGGAACAACGGCAAATTCAAATATAAACCGTGAATCAGCAAGACAATACCTTCAAAAAGCGTTCCACATGCAAGCAACGGAATTAGGTTATTATATTTCTGCGGTCTCAGCAAAACAATCAAATACAGGAACCCGATAATACTCCATGCTCCTGTTGCCATTCTGAACCAGTATTGTATTTGCAAATCTGCGACAGGTGCCGCCGCTCCCATATTTTGCAAAACAATATCCATAACGCTCCACGGCAGAAACACGCCCAATATGGAAATCCCCCAGCCGAGCGCACCTGCTAATAAAAAAATCCGTTTCATAGAAAAACTTTCTGCATTTACTCAACTTTTTTTGAGGGGATTCCCACATTATCTGACTTCAGGCGAGTTGTAATGTGTAACTCATGGAGTCCGTGTTTTCTGCGATGGTCAATTCCAATGTATAATTGGTTTTTGCCGCAAGTTCTGCAATGAATTTGCCGTCTTTATATTCCAGCTCAACGCCGTTAAGCAAAACGGTATCATTTGCGTCAAAACCGCTGATTGCAAGGAGTTCATTTTCTTTGCCTGTTTTGAATTTTACATAGTCGGTCAAGTCTATGCAGCTGCTGTTGCCGGAAAGCCAGCCATGATGGTCAGCTTTGAGGTCCCATTTTGCTGCTTTCTTTTCGGTGTTATCGGCGGCTTCATATTTAGTTGTACGGAAGCCTTCTGAAGTCGCACCAAGCTTGATGATATGGTAATCAATCCATGAACTGTGCCAGACATCTGAAGCTGCAGCAATTTCACCTTTTCCGGAAATTTGGAGAGTATTGATATTAACTGCGGCACTCAAAATCAACGTTCCGTTGTTGGCAAGTTTATCTTTTGTACCTGCTTTAAAATCGGCTGTTCCCAAAGTAAGAACTGCATTTTTTGCAATAGTCAGAGTATCATTGCTGTCTGTTCCGGTATAGCTTTCAATAAAATTGAATCCGTTGGAAAGTGTGACTTTATTGACATTTTCGATATCTTTGACAGAGCTGCCGGTCATGGTTAAATTGCTGTAATTGCGGACAGTGTTGACTTTAGAATCGGTCAAAGTGACTGCACCTGCAAGTGTGCTGGTCGGGATATTATTTACAACTTTTGAAATTGCGAAACTTTCAACAGTGCCGACGATAGAATCGGTAATTTTGACGGTTTTGTAATTACTGATATTGTCAACTTCAGCGCCGTTTTTCAGAGTTACCGTGCCTGAAGCCGTGAATTGTTCAGTGCGTTTTACTGTTTCAACACCGTCAACTGTTTGGATAGTTTCAGTAAGTTTATAGGCGTTATTGATGATATTGCCGATGTAGCCGCCGTCAAGATTTACTGTGGCATAGTTTGCAAGAATTTCAGCGGTTGAATTTGTTGCAGTTACCTTACCTGATGCTGTTTGAGAGATATTATTGGTTTCGGTGACGGTTTTTACTCCTTTTTTCTCGCTGACTTTTACAGTTGTTGAATCGGAGGATTTGCCTCCTGAAATTTCTCCGGTATTACTGTCGGTGAGGTTGACTGTTGCAAAGTTGGTGAAGTCGATATTTTCTGCATCTTTGCCGTTGATATTCAAAGTATTTTTTGCGGTGACAGATTCCTGACGCGAGTAGGAATTTGAATTGATATCGCCTTTTTCTTTGACGGCGGCAATTGTACTTGTGACTTCATCCATATTTTCATAATTGTCAAAATTGACTTTTGAATCAAGGAAAATAAATTCGGATGCGGAAGTATTTTTGTTTTTCAGCAATTCCTGAGCGATTTCAAGTGATTCAAAGGCGTTTTCATGCCAAACAAGTGTAACTCCGTCCTGTTTTTTCCCGGTGGTTTTGTCGGAATTGAAACTTGATTTGATGAAAATATATTCAGCTGCAAGGATATTATTGATTGAATGGCTTGCTTCTGAAACATTTCCTGCCGCATCTGCGGCTCTGAAGAAAACAGTACCGTTGAAGGTCATTACTGCACCGTCAACATAAGTCTGCCATTCGCCGCCTTCTATTCTGTATTCTTTTCTGGCAAAGTTATTGTCGTCGGCGAAATCGGCGGTGATTGTAACTGCAGTTCTGGTGTTTTCGGTAATATCGGCTTTGATATTGCTGATAACGGGAGGTGTCTTGTCAATATTTTTTACTTCGTGAACTGTGAAATCAGACTGATTGCCGTCTGCATCTGAGCCGCGGAAATAAATTTTGCCGTTTTGTGCAACTTCAACAGGTTCAGAATAAATCATCCATTTTTTGCCGTCAAATGAATATTCTTTAAATACTGTATCATTGCTGAATGATGCTTCAACAAGAACCGTACCCGATGTTATATCTGTAATATTCTGAGCTGCAGTGGGAACTTCAGGAGGTGTGAGGTCGGGAATTTTGATTGAAACAACGGTGTTATATCCGTACCATTCAGACAGCTTGAAGTAATATTTTCCTGCATCGAGATAATATACTTCATTGTCAAATTCGTTATATTCGCTGTAAACTTCTTCAAAGTTTTCGTTGTACAGAGTAATATAATAGTAGTCATCATAATTGTATTGGCTGAATACATCTATTGACACTGTTTGAGATTTGTCCAGAGTGAATTGATAATAACTCGGAATATATTCCATAACTTCAGTGGATTTCGTTTCTGTTACAGTGCCGAAATCGTATGCTCCCATGAGGGTGATATGGTATTTATCATTGTAACTCGCTGAATCACCAGAACAGCTGATGTAATATTTTCCTGCTTTTAACAGAGGATTGAATTCATCATAGTAAACTTCTTCGCCGCAGCTGTCGTAGAGTGTGTAATAAGGTGTTGATTCTGAATTAAATACACCTATATTGCAGAATCCGTCTTCAGCTAAAGTAAATTCAAAATATTTGGGGGAATCTGAGGGCAGAGTAACGTCAACTTCGATAGAGAAGTCAGATATGCCGCTGTTCAAGTATGAATTAATGTCAAATGTTGTGAATGTTTCAACAGTTCCGAGATTTTGAGCTTGGGACAAGGTTACGGTACAGTTAAGTGACCCGTAGTTTGAATA
>JAZOSO010000231.1:0-7753 GCA_045657185.1 Victivallaceae bacterium
TGGCTCTGGCTCTTGCCTTATTCAATGCGGGAAGGAGCATACCTGCGAGAATTGCGATAATAGCAATAACAACAAGAAGTTCAATCAAAGTGAAACTCCCGACAATATAATGTTTTAAATTATTTTTCATAATATTACCTTTCAACTCAAAATCAGATAGTCGGGTTGGTATAACCTGCGCCATACAGCGGAATTTTTTTTCTGGCGGCACTACCTGCACTTGACTTAATATTAGGCAGACTGGCTCTGGTTCTTGTTTCAACATGACCGTCCCAGAAAAGAATGTTACCTACGCCCTGATGACGGACATAGTCAAATCCGCTGTTTGTCCATGAATGATCCGGAGTCCCCTGCCCCAAAAAACTTCCGGCAGCAGCATAATCAGCCGGCACCTTCGGAGAGCTGGCTGTAGTTTTATCATAAGTACATGCTTCAATCATCATTAAGCCGGAAGAAGGCATCATTATTCTTGTAACTTTCGGCAACTTTGCCCATTGTATCGCACAATCGGATAATTCATAAACATTACTGTTTGCTGCCCACGAATAAGAATCTGTACTTGATGAGAATTTAACTGCAGGACAAAGATACTTTTTACCCATATCGTCTCTGTCCTGCCATTGATTATATGCCAAACCTGCAACTTTTACAATTCTTATCCAAAATGCACCTTTCAGATCTTCTCCGTCAATAATGTAAGAGTCATCCGGATTGAATTTATACGGCATGGCATAATCATTATAAGTATCTGCATACAAAGTATTTGCAGTACCGGCAGTTTTCATATTAGACATACAATTTGCAAGTCTGGCTCTGGCGCGGGCTTTGCCGAGAGCGGGCAAAAGCATACCTGCGAGAATCGCAATAATAGCGATTACGACGAGAAGTTCAATCAATGTGAAACTTCCGATAATATGGATTCTGTCATGATGTTTGAGGTTATTTTTCATAATATTTTCCTTTTTGTTAAGGGGTTGATTTTTTTATTTTTTTCGGATTTTTCGGACCTATCTGAACTCTCATACAACTCAGATATTATCTTGCTGGAACTTCCGATAATCCATATTATGAATACATGATACCTCATATAAAATACATCTGAAACAGCTTTTTGTCAAGTTTTGTTTATTAATAATAAGAAAAAATAATCAGACATTTTCATCTTTACTGAAAAAAAATCAGTTATCTTTATGATTATTTCGTATTGAAAACTTTATCAGCAATATTGTAATAACATTCCCAGTCTTTGGCAGTGACTGCGTGTTTACCTTCACGAAGATTGTAAAAAAGTTTTTCACTGCCGAGCGTCTGCGGAGTAGTCGGCATTGTATCAGAACCAAGACCTTTCTGACCGTAAAGTTTCCAGATATATTCTGCATTGAAGGTTGACAGAAATTCACCTTCGGGGTCGGCGTGAAGGTCTTCGGTGGCACTTGCAACACACAGAGCGCGGGGAGCCACCAATGCAAGGTACATGTGCTGATCAAAGGGAAGAGTTTCCGGGCTGTCGACATACCATGCAAGTTTTCCGCAATACCACATACGATGGAACCAATATGAAACCGGCAATGTTTCGCCGATTTTGCGGCGGCTGAGTTTTGCTCCGCCATTGCCTGAATTATTGGAAATTACAAGTTTGAAACGCTGATCACATGCACCGGCAAAAAGGGCGGCTTTTCCCAATCTGGAATGCCCGATAACTGCGGCACGGCTTGCATCAACGAGCAGTTCTTTTTCCAGTGCATCAAGAATACGGGACATTCCCCATGCCCATGCGCCGATAATTCCGACGGGGCGGGTCCATTTTTCGATTTGGGCTTCACGGTAAGAAACTTCATAGTCCATGCGTAAATCTTTTTCATCATAGAACAGAGTAAAAGGACTTCTTTTGATGCCTGTCCAATAGTCGGGGCAAACTTCCCAGTAGCAGGCAGTCGCAACAGCATACCCCCGTTTTATTGCTTCACGGAAATTCCATGACTGATTGTCGAACTGACCGCGTTTATATTTTGAAAGCGGATAAAATTTGCGTTCCATTGTACTGAATTCCATACCGCGTGAAATTCTTACAGACGGTTCCTTGGTATAAACATGATTGCCTGAAAAATTCAAGCCGATGAAAACCGGCGGCGGATTTTTTGTATTTTTCGGCACTACGAGCATTGTATCGAAGTGAATTTTTTTTCCGTTCTTCATACGGCAGTGAATGCGGAACTCTTTCAATACGGCAGTTCCTTCAAACGCATCGTTGACTTGCGTGAGAAGTTCGATATCCATAAAGTCAGGAGCAGGAGGCATTTCTCCGTAAAAACACTCTTTGACCTGCTGCAAAATGCGCGGGCGTTCAATTTCTTCCCATTCTTTGACATTTTTTGAGGTGAATTGCGGCAAAGTATAATGCGGAATATTGTTTTTATCGCGGTTGTAATGTTTGTGTGTAACGGCTGCTGCGTAGGGCTGAGCAAATTGCAATGCCATCTCTGAACGTTCTGTGTCGGGCGGCATACAATGTTCGGGATAAGTGAAATTTGTTTGTTCTGTCATGGTACATCCTGTCAAAATGGTTATTATTACTGCACTGAAAATCAGAGATTTTTTCATTTTATGTCCTTTAGTTCATAAATTGTCGTTAATGTCCCGAATTTTGCAAAAGATAAAATTACTCAATCAGATAAATTTACCACAAAAATATTGACTTGTCAAGCAGAAAAATTTTTTTCCTGAACAAAATCGTTAAAATAATCAATACATTATGTTCCGCTTGTCAGAGAACACAGTATTCTCAAATTTCGGTACATTAACTATTTTTTGAAGAACTTGCAATTTTTTAAAGTGCCGCCCTTGCAAAATAGATTTTTTCGGTTATAATATCAGTATGTAATATTGAGGTTTATATGTCAAAAAAACGCAAATTTCCCAAAAGTGCAAAAAAAATGCACAATACAAAAGATGAAGAACAGCTGCTTACCGGAACAATTTCCGCCACGGCAGCGGGTTTCGGCTTCTTCAAAGCCGATGTTGAAAACCCGAATCAGCGTGCCGAAGAAATTTTTATTCCCGTAAAATATATGTCAAATGCCATGGACGGCGACCGTGTCAAAGTTGCCATTCTCCCCCCACGCCCCGGTACCGATGACGCACTCAAAGGTCCGGCAGGAAAAATCGTTGACATCATTGAACGCAAACACACAAAACTTGTCGCTGAAGTTATCCCCGGCAACTTCGTCCGCCCGCTCAACCGTAAAATAAATTTTGACTTTGAAATCGCACGGGGCTTCAAAAACAAGGCAAAAAAAGGCGAATGGGTCGAGGTCGAACTTGCTCACAACAACTCTTTCCGTGATATCTCCGCCAAAGTTATCCGTACTATCGGCGAAAGCGGCACTATTCAGGGCGACTTGGATGCCGTTGTTGCAGAATACGGACTTGCCGCCCCCTATACCGATGAGGAAAACGCCGCCGCATCCGCCATTGTCCCCCGTGAAATTGAGCGGGAAGACTTCACAAAAGAATGGACTGTCACCATTGACCCGGTTGACGCAAAAGACTTTGATGATGCTATAAGCATGAAAATTCACCGCGGCGGCAAAGTAGCTGAAATCGGCGTGCACATTGCCGATGTCGCAGCTTATATTACGCCCAAAAGCGATTTTGACAAAGCCGCTTTCAAACGCGGTTTTACTGCATACCTTCCCGGGCGCACACTGCCCATGCTCCCGAAAGATTTGACTGCAAAAATCAGTTTGCAGGCAAATCAGCAGTCTCTCGCCCACAGCGTTATTCTCACCGTTGATACCAAAACAGGCAAAATTCTTGAGGGACGCCGCTGTCACACTCTCATAAATGTTGACCGCCGTCTGGATTATGATACAGTTCAATCTTTCCTTGACGACCCGAAAAATCCGCCTGCAAACTGGAATAAAGATTTTTGCACAAAAATCGCAAAACTTACAGATATAACACAAAAAATGCGCAGTCACCGTCAGCAAATCGAAAAATTCATTGACCTGCCCCTCCCCGAAGTTCGGGTACTTTGTGATGAAAATGCTGACAAAATAACAGGTCTTGTCACCAAAGAACAGCGTCCTGCGGACTTTGCAGTTGAGGAGTGTATGCTTGCCGCAAATTCATGGATAGGTGAAATGCTTACCGAAAAAAATATTCCCGGACTGTTCCGTGTTCACCCCCTCCCCGATTCAGAAAAAGTTCTTGATTTTTCGGAGATGATAGCGGCGACTTTCGGCTTTTATCCCGGAGATTTGACCAGCCGTGAAGCCTGCAATGCTTTTATTGAAAAACTGCCTGATGATGAGAAAAAACCGATTATTCTCGGACTTTTCCTCCGTTCACTTCCCCGTGCATTCTATCAGGCATCACCGGATTTGCATTTCGGTCTCGGCAAAGGGCGTTATACTCATTTTACCAGTCCCATCCGCCGTTACACCGACCTGGCGGTTCACCAGCAGTTGTGGAACTATGACACCAATCAGCGGCTCAAGCCCAAAGATACTTTTGCAAAACTCGGTCTTGACCTCTCAGCAAAAGAGGAAAACAACGATAACGCTTACTATGCCGCAAGCGACAGATTGAAACTCCGCTATCTTCAGGAACTGCTGGAAAAAAGCTCACTCAACTTTTATGAAGGCATTATTTCCAAAATCACCGCTGTCGGCTTGACCGTGGATATTGCCGAACTCGGCTTCAGCGGTTTTGTCCGCATTGAAGATTTGCCGGGGGACTTTTACCGCACCGCTGACGGACTCCGTGCAGAACGGGGCAGCCGCAAATTCAAAATCGGCGATTATGTTCCGCTCCGATTATATGAGGTTGACTTTGTCCGAGGTGCCGCCTATTTCAAATTAAGCAAATGAAAGATTATATTATGAAAAAACTTTTTACGATTTTTTTACTTTTTACTGCCGTATTCCTGCTTGCCGCTCCTCAAGGATTTTATGACTGGAACAAGGCTGAACAGCTTCACGAAGGCATATTGCACGCATTCATTTACCCAAAAGAACCGCGTCCGATGAAAATCCATACCGTCAGAGTTGACCTCAAATCTCCCGGAATTGATTTTATCGCCACTGCCAAAGATAAAGATTTCGGCAAGCCGATGCCTGATTTTCCGCAACTGACAATTATGACAAAAAGACTCAAAGTCCGTGAATTTACGGAACAGAAACACGCCGAAAACTGCAATGTTCTCGTCGCAGTTAATGCAACTCCCTGGAGCCCCTGGCGTAAACCGTTCAATCACATTTACGCAGGAAATATTTCACTTCTGATAAATGAATTTGACATCATCGGAGACAAAAAGAAAAATACTCCCGCTTTTGTCGTTACCGGTGACAACAAAGTACAGATACGGGTAATCAAAGGCGATGAGGACAGAAAAAATTTCCGTTTCGCTCTCGCCGGATTTTCAATCATTCTCAAAAATTCCGAAGTCGTAATAAAGTATAAGGATTATCATCCGCGTACCTGTTACGGAATTTCCGCCGACGGCAGATATCTTTATTTGATGACCGTTGACGGCAGACAGAAATTCATAAGCGAAGGCGCAAGCGTCGTTGAATGTGCAGAATTTATGCGCTATTTCGGCGCGGCTGACGCTATCAATATGGACGGCGGCGGCTCAACCACCCTCGTTAACTGGAACCCGAAAACTAAAAAAGCCGAAGTCCTCTCGCATCAGGCATTCGGAGGCGAACGCCGTGTTGCCACTGTTCTCGGAATTGTAAGAAAGTAAGTTTTATATGAAAAATTTTAAAGACAAATCGGCAGCTTTGCCGATACAGAAATTAAAGACACAATGCAGTAACTGTGAAAAAGCATTGCAAAGTGTTTTTCATGCAGTTTTTGCAGAGAAGAAAGTGCTTGACCGCACATTGAGTGCATATTTCAGAAACAATAAACAGTTGGGTTCACGGGACAGACAGCTTATTTCAGAGGGAATTTATGCAGTGTTCCGTCATCTGGGAATTGTAATCAAACTGCTTGCTCCTGCCGAACAGAAAAAACTGCTTGAAAAAGGGGAATTTTCCGACACCCGTGAACTCGGCAAAATGCTTTACTGCGCTTTGCTCCTCTCCAACTGCCGTTTCGCCGCTATGGATATGTGGCTGAAAAATGAACATGCACCGAAAATAAATCATTCTGATTCGATAATTGAACAGGGAAATGCAATTCTGAAGTTTTTCAAAATACCGAAAATGCTTACTGATGATGATTTCATTCCGTCGGCGTTATGTGAACGCTTTTCACCGTCGGTTGATGCAAAAAAATATATGGAACTCATCCACCGCCGACCGCCGATGTGGCTGCGTATTCAGGGAGATAAAAAGACAATTTGTGATGAATTTGAAGCAAATCAGCTTGCTTATGCGGAACATCCGCTTATGGAAGATGCGCTTTGTCTCTATCAGCCAAAAGTCAATTTGCGAACCTTGAAATCATTTCAGGACGGACTTTTTGAAGTTCAGGATGCAGCTTCACAGCTTATCGGCAAAGTTTGCGCACCGAAAAAAAACTATCGTGTCCTTGACCTCTGTGCGGGTGCAGGCGGAAAAACTTTACAGCTTGCCTCAATGATGCAGCGCAAAGGCACCGTTCTTGCCTGCGACATCCGAGAGTACAAACTTCAGGAACTCAAACTACGCGCCCGCCGTGCGGGATTTCCGAATATTCAGACTAAACCTTATGACGGCAAAGAGCTGAAAAAGAATTACAAAATGAATTTTGACCTCGTTCTGGTTGATGCCCCCTGCTCCTGTTCGGGAGTCTGGCGGCGCAATCCTGACGGAATTTTCACTTTTGACCTTGCCGAACTTGAAGAAATAACAAAAATCCAGTCACAGCTGCTTGATTATGCCGCAGAAGGTGTAAAGCATGAAGGCTATCTTGTTTATGCCACCTGTTCAGTTTTTGCGGAAGAGAACGAAAACATCGTCAATGATTTTCTCAAACGCCATGAAGAATACCGCATTGTAAAATTTGAAAATCCGCTTGAACGCGGTAAAATCTGCGAAAACGGCATGTTTCAATGCGATATGAATATTCTTGACTCCGACTCCATGTTTGTTGCCAAACTTCAAAGGAAATAATTATGCAAAAACCTTTTAATATTGTACTTTTTGAACCTGAAATACCGCAAAACACCGGCTCAATCGGACGCATGTGTGTTTCAACCGATACAAAACTGCATTTGATTAAGCCGCTCGGCTATGAACTTTCGGACAAATACCTCAAGCGCGCGGGCATGGATTACTGGCAGTATCTGGATTTGACGATTTATGAAAACTGGGAAGATTTTCTTGAAAAAAATCCCGATGCAGTGTTGTATTTTTTCTCCACAAAAGCAGAAAAAACCTTCTGGGACTGCCCCTTTGAAGAAGGCTCATTCCTCGTTTTCGGCAGTGAGTCAAAAGGTCTCAATCCCGCCATGTATGAAAAATATCGCGATGATTTATATACCATCCCCATGACCGGAAAGTTTCACCGCAGTCTGAACCTCGCATGCAGTACCGGTATCGTTCTCTATGAAGGTCTGCGCAGATTTAAATAATTTAGCTCTGTTATAAAAGATGACTGATTTATTGCAGGGGGAGAAGAAAAAACCTTTTGAGGAAAGGTTATTTTCTTCTCCCCCTGCACCCCCTCATCTTTTTCCAAACCTTTTTATATAACTTTCGTTTTTTGCCCTGCAAAATCCGAAAGTGGGAATAGACAACGGGGTGCGCCAATGTGACAGCAT
>JAZOSO010000232.1:0-3788 GCA_045657185.1 Victivallaceae bacterium
GAAACTGAAGATACCGGACATGACAATTTTGATAATATTCATTTGGATTAAGGAGAAAATATGAAAAATAAATTTACATTGGTTGAACTTTTGGTTGTTATTGCAATTATAGCTATTCTTGCAGCAATTTTGCTGCCTGCATTGGGCAAAGTCCGTGCCAGTGCCAAGGTTTCGCAGGCTCGGGCAGATGTGTTGGCTTTGACAACTGCTTTGAAGCAGGTAGAAAGCACATATTCTAATTTTCGCAAAATGAAGGATTATGTGGAAATAGATTCAGAAGATGATAACAGTTACGGTTTAGTAAAATCTGATTCTGACGGTTACATTAAAATCTTGGAAGAACTCATCAAGCCCAAAGATGATGCTACTGATATAAAATTTAATACTCGTAAAATAAAAATGCTTGACAGCAAAAAACATCCTGCTGAAAATTCAGAAACATATTATGGTTGGCTTGACCCTTGGGGAAATCCTTATATTATTCATTTGGATTTGAATAACGAAGGTTATGTAAAAGTCGGCGGTAAAAAAATTTATAAGAGTATTGTAGTTTATTCTCTCGGCGAAAACAAAATTGCCGATACCGGTGATAGTAATAAAGATGATGATGTAATGCTGGATCAATAAGATGAAAAAACAGTGCTATACAATTGTTGAACTTCTGGTTGTGATTGCGATTATGGCAATCATAATCGGCATTGCCATTCCGGGGCTTAACAACCTCATAAATGGTAATAAGGTTGAGCGTGCAGCAAAACAGTTCGCAGCAGCTGTCAGTAAAGCCCGCAGTGAAGCTATCGTTACCAACCGTAAAGTTGCGTTGCTGCTTCCGGTAAAGTATGCTTCCGGTAATAATATAAAAACGACATACGGCAGCCGTGCTTATGCCATAGTTGTATTGCAGAATGGTTATGATTATTCTGATTCGGATAAAAACGGATATGATATAACAAAAATCAATGATTTCGCATGGCAGCAGTTGCCGCGCGGAACATATTTATCCATTGTAAAAAACTGGACAAAGTCAACCGGTAATGACGGCAGGTATTTTGATAAAGCCGGAGACCCTGCCAACAGTGATAACGGCAACATAAAAACTGAAAATGTTTTGCCTATGGTTTGGGAAAAAGATATAGAGGTAAATAATTCTAAAGCCAGATATTTTGCTGCATTTGCAAAGAACAGCGACAGTGATCCTCGCAAGTGCCGTATGCTTATATTCAATCCTGACGGTACTGTATCCGGCGACGGAGAATTGAGTTTTTTCCTTGTTGAGGGTGTAGTGCATTCTAATGGTACAATAAATACTGAAGAAATTTTGTCAAAAAAAGAAGATAAATATAAAGAACGCCCATCTGCGGCAATAGGATTCAAGTTGAATAAATTTACAGGCCGGGTGAAATATTATGAAGAGTTACAATAAAAATTATTTCAATATGGTTGAAATCGTCCTTGCGTTGGCAGTAGTGGCGATTGCAATTGTGTCTTTGATGGGGATGTTGCCGGTTGCGCTTCGTGCCAGCAAGAATTCCGTAGCTGATAACTCTGTCGCCTCTGTTGTTGAAATTATGAAAAGTTTTATCGATGCAGAGTATAAGAAAGCAAGTGATTTTAACAGTTTTCAGGGAAAATTTCAAGATGATAAACCAGACTATGATGAGTCTGTTATTTTAGAATATTCTGATGGTAATACTAAATTTCCGTCAGACAGCAATGTTTTGAAGAACTATGCTTTTCAGATAACGAACGGAGATACAGCAGGTACATACAGAGTGGACCTTTTTTCAGGTAAGTTTGAGGATGATAAATTTGCTGTGACTGATTTTTCTGCTGATGTGCGTGTATGGTATAAAAAATTGGACGGAGAGATTTATATTCCCACAGATACGGATAATCTTGAAAACAACATCTATAAAAGCGGCACACGAGAAGTTCCATTGACTCATGCTTGTACATTTTATGTTGAGGTCAGTTGGCCGAGCGGTGTGAAATATGCCAATCAGGAACATAGACTTTACAAGTTTGATTATTTTGCAAGGTGAGGTGCAGTATGAATAAAAAAATAAAAAAACTGAAATTCACTTTGATTGAAATTACAGTTGCTTTCGGAGTGCTGGCAATTTTGATTATGTTTCTCATGCAGTTTTTGAATACTGCTCAGACTTCGTGGAATTTTGCTGAAAAACGGGCGAGAGCTTATGCTGACAGCCGTACTGCGTTTGACTTTATGGAGAGAGCATTGAATAGTGTGGAACGAGAATCAACTGTGAATGTTGGTTCTTCTCTCAAGTTTAACGGAGTATTGCCTTACGGGAAAAGAGGTTATGGCGTTGTTGAATTTAAATTATCAGACGGAGATTTGAAGCTTGGTTCTGATATTTTGATTGAAAATGTTGTTTCTTTTTATATTCAAAAAACTTCTGATGCAAATTCTTATGTTATACGTTTGGTTATGTTCGGAAGTGAGGCGGATTATGAAGAGTACAACGAAATAACAGACGACGCTGATAAGAAAGAATTTCTGTCACAGCATGGATTCAGTTTTATCCGTTTAATTAATTTACAATAAAATTCCCCCATCAAAGGAGGTCTTATGAAATACAGAGAAAATGAAAAAGGTGTAGCTTTGCTGCTGGCTTTGGGCTTTGCTGCTTTGTTGCTTGTTTTAATAATGGGGTTTGCAACTAACGCTTTGATTGACCGAAAAGTTGCAGCTAACAATGGCGATAAAACACAGGCGAGGGGACTTGCTATGAGTGCGGTAAATCGTGCGATTGTTGCCATGCAGTATCAGATGCTTGAACAGATCAAATCAAGTTATGATCAGGGGTTACACCGTTTTGATAATATTGTCAGTAAAACGGATACATCTGAGAATGGATTATCTGATTCTGACATGGAATCTGTATTTTATAAACTTGCTGCAGACAGATATCTGCTGAAATATCGGGATAATGTTTATATTTATGAATACCCGAAAAATGATATTGATTACAGCTATAACAATGGCAGTTCTTTGAATAATATCCCGCGGCGTCCGCAATGGCAGTATGTAAAAAATACTGACAGTACTCCGAAAGTTATCGGCAGATTCTGGTATGCTGTATTACCGGATTTGGGTAGAGTTTACAAAAAAGCTGACGGGGCGGGAAAAGCTGATAAAAAAGGCTATTATATCAATGAGTTTGATATTAAGCAATTCAGCAATAATATGAATGATAGTGATATTGATTTTGAGCATATAGCTCAATGGAGTGCGGAAATTGATGCTGATTCATCTTTGGGGTTCAAGGACAGAGCATTTTGGGTGTTTAACGCTGTTGAACCGAGAAAAAGTTCTGAAACAGAAAATAAGCGTAATACATACTACCGCAATTCTTCAGATAAATTTGAAAAAAAGATAGTGGATGTTTTTGCTGCTGATTTAACTGCAGAAAAATTGTCAACAGATGCAGATTATTTGTCAGATAAAAAAACATTAGCTGCAAATATTATCGGTATGTTTAACAACAGCAGTATAAATAATACGAACCGTATTTCTGATAAAGAAAATTGGCTCACAGCTCCAGAGGCTCCGGAATATACCGGTAATATGTTAACTCCTTATTTAAATGAAGTAGAGGTCAGCTTATCCAATTTTACCGGTACTGTTACAGACAAAGGCGATACGAATAACGGTACAGTGGAATATTCAATAGAGCCGTCTGTTGATGTTACAGTTACTTTTGAATTATATGACCCTTTTCATCGCGGGTTGGGAAGTTCTTCCAGAATTATTCCTAAAAATT
>JAZOSO010000233.1:0-52969 GCA_045657185.1 Victivallaceae bacterium
GTCATCTTTTATAACACAGCCTTATTTATTATTTGATTGTTACTGAAGAGCGTTGAATTTTTCAAATGCGGCATTCCATTTTGCAGCATTTGCTTTATTCGGAGTATAGGTGATGACTTCAAAGGAGTTGCGGACGATTTCACGGGCATCAGCGAGAGAACCGACAACTTTGAGAGCCATGGCCATAGCAAGGATATTGCCGATAGCGGTAGCTTCAATCGGACCTGCAACGACAGTGATTTGACCTGCATCTGCGCTTGACTGCATGAGAGTTCTGTCCTGAGTGCCGCCGCCGATGATGTTGAGAACTTTGTAATCAATTCCGGTGATTGCGCTCAAATCGGCAAGTTTCTTGCGGAAACATAAACCGAGTGAATCATACAATGTACGGAGCAAATCGGCATCGCTCATGTCTTTTGCTTCGGGTGTGCAGCGTGAAGCAAATTCACGGATACGGGCAGGCATGTTGTCAGGAGCGGAGAAAAACGCATTGTTGGGATTGATAAGGTATTTGAAACCTTCAGTCTGAGACCCGATTTTTGACATTTCTGCAAAACCGATATCCTTGCCGTTGGCAACCCAGTCACGGCGGGTTTCCTGCAAAAGCCAGCATCCCATGATATTGGTCAGATAACGGATAGTACGGTCAACACCGCCTTCATTGGTAAATACCTGATTTTTAATATCAAGAGAAGGCGCATTGAGTTCAGCACCGAGCAGAGCCCATGTGCCGCAGCTGATATATGCAAATTTAGCATCTGCTTCAGCAGGAACGGCAACGACTGCACTGGCAGTATCGTGACCTCCGACTTTGATAATCGGAATTGCTGGAGCATTGAGTTCTTTCTGCAATTCTTCGGAAAGAACGCCGCTCTGAGTGCAGGGCTGGACGATTTTCGGGAAAATATCACGGGGCAGACCCAATTTGTCAATCAGTTCAAAATCCCAATCCTGAGTTTTTGCATCTACACAGTTGCCGGTTGAAGCAATGGTGTATTCTGTTTCAAAATTGCCGCCGAGAGCAAATGCCAGAGCATCCGGCATGTGCAGAAATTGTGCATTTTCAAAATCTTCGGGGTGTTCGGCTTTGTGAGCATAAAGCTGATACAAAGTGTTGAACGGCATGAATTGAATACCTGTACGGCTGTAAATCTCATCTTTGGAGACCTTGCTCCAGACTTCGTCAAGATATTTTTCAGTGCGTGTATCACGGTAGTGATAGGGCAGACGCTTCATCTCTTTGGTATCTTTGTCAAAAAGAACATAGTCAACACCCCAGGTATCAACGCCGATGGCGGCGATATCTTTAGTGATGGCGAGGGCTTTTTTGAGACCTTCTTTGAGTTCTTTTGCAAGTGCGGGATAATCCCAGAAAAGTTCGCCGTCAACGGTTTTGTGTCCGTTGGGGAAACGGTGGATTTCCTGCAAATCAAGTTTTCCGTTTTCAAGAATACCGAGAATAGCGCGACCGCTGGAAGCACCCAAGTCAAATGCTAAAAAATTCATGCTGTTCACCTTTGTTTAAAGTTATTTGACCATTGCATCAATGCCTTTGATAAAGCTCGGCATCAGAGGTTTCAGAATGTCATTGTCAAAATCATCGACCAATTTCTGACCGGGAGCATTCATTTCAGTACCGGCAAGCAAGCTGAAGCCCTGTTCATCACAGGTTTTGACGAAACGGTTGAGTTCACGGACGAGCGGAGCATTTTTGGCTTCATCTTTCAAATTGAAGTTGCGGTCGGGAATAAGTGTTGCGGCAGTTGCACCGTATTTTTTGTGCAGAGCAAGCAAGGTTTCCAAATCAGCTTCTCCGGGGGTAAGACCGTTGAGCCATGCCAGAGTCGGAGTTGCGCCGCAGCCCTTGATAAATTCATTCATAGCTTTGAGAGTCGGGAAACTTTCAGGTCCGGGAGCGACATAGCCGACACCGCCTTTTTTCATGGTTTTTGCGCGGATCTGACCTTCAAGTTTAACGGGATCAGCAATGAGTTTTTCTGCGTCTGCAAGTTCCATTTTGAGTTTTTCTGCCCAGAATGCGGCGATTTTTGCAGTATCATCGGCAAAATATTTCTCTGCACTGACACGGTAGGCAGAGCAGACATGACGCTCTGTAACGTTGCCGAAAGGAGTGAATTCTTCGGCAGTTGCATCAAAGTCAATGGTTGCAGGTGCAAGATAACCGTTTACGAGTTCAACCAGTTTGCGGGTACGGTCATTGGCGCGTTTTTTGAGGTCAGCGGCAAATTCTTTCCATTCAGCAGGAACTGCAGTGGTCTTGAAACCGCATCCAAGATGATAGGCAATGCCGGGTTCGCCGGGAGAGTTGATTTCTTTGTCAGCCAGTTCTTCAATGTAAACACGGGTTTCCATACCGCAAATCGCTTTGACTCCGAGCAATTCAGCAGCGGCAAGAAATTCATCAACACCGTCAAGTACATCAAAGTCAACCAGACCGACTGCATAAAAACCTTTCAGCTTGGCAAGATAAACTACATAACTCGGTGAATATCCGTAACCATTGTATGAAAAGAAACTGTGGCAGTGCATGTTGTGAATTTCACTCGGTGCTGCAACCGCAATTTTGCCTTCATCAATCATCTTTTTAGCTTCAAGCAACGCTTCCTTGCGTACCTGCGGATCAAAACTGTTAAGTCTGCTTTCAATATCCATTTTTCTATATCCTTATAGTTTTTTCATGGGAGGAAAAACTTTTTTCTTGACTGAAAGAAAAAAGATTTTTCCTCCCCTGAAACCCCTTCTTTTCAAAAAAGAAAGAAGTATTTTATCATACGCTGTATTAAACATTTTTCACGCTTTTGATTTTTTATTAAAAAAACAAAAGCGTAATACAAGAGTTTTTGGAAAGGTCGGGGGGTGCAGGGGGGAAGGAAAACTTTTTTGCAAAAAAGTTTTCTTTCCCCCCTGCAATATCCGCAATCTCTCCTTAGTTCAACATGACCTGACCGCCGGAGACGGGGATAGCCTGACCGGTTTCGTACTGCTGAACTGCGCAGTAGATGATGGCTTTGGCAACGTCGGTGGGGAGGCAGCCGCGGTGCATGGGGATTTGTTTTTCGTAGTGTTCTTTGACCTGAGCGACGTTAGTTGCGCCGGGGACTTTGCCGCTTTGGAGGTACTGAACGAAGAGGCCTTTTACGGGGTCGCTCCACAAGGGACCGTCAAAGAAGTTGCCGGGGCAGACGGAGTTGACTTTGATTTTGTCAGCGACGAGTTCGAGAGCGAAACTCTGGGTCAGGCCGATAGTACCGAATTTACTGCCGGCATAAGCACCGTTGCGGTTGGAACCGACAAGGCCTGACTTGGAGTTGACCTGAACGATATCGGTCCAGAGACCTGAAGCACTGTTCTGGAGTGACATGACGCGGGCGGCGTATTTGCAGCAGAGGTAGTAACCGTTGTAGTTGATATTGGTAACGAAGTCCCAGTCTTTCTTTTCAAACATTTTGACTGAACCTGAACGGACAACACCTGCATTGGCAACGAAGAGGTCAATACCGCCGTAAAGTTTGGTGATTTCCTTGACCATGTTTTCGACGGATTCTTCATCAGCGACATTGACTGCGACGCCTGAAGCACCTTTGCCGAGTTTGAGAGCGGCATTTTTTGCGCCTTCAACATTGACGTCGGCGATAACGAGGTCTGCGCCCTGAGCTGCGAGAACTTCTGCGATACCGTAACCGAAGCCCTGTGCGCCGCCTGTTACAACAGCAACTTTACCTGCGAGAGCTTTATTTGCGCCTGCGGCATTGACTTTGCTGCGGTATGATTCGACTTCCCAGTTTTCGATAAATTCACGATAAACATCTTCGAGATAATGAACTCCGCCGAATGCTTTTGCAAGTTTTTCAACCAGTGCGGCATCTTTGGCAAGGGTGAGAACGGTATCAGATTGAGCTTTGGAAGCACCTGCGGTGAAAACAGCTTTGCCGGGGATGGCGGCGACTTTGGGGAGATAACCTTTAGCTGCTTTGAAAGCATCGACTGCATCTTTGGTGATTTCGCCAGCACTCAAGCCGAAAGATTTGGCATAAACGATGTGGTCGGGGGTCAACGGACCTGCGGCAACGCTGAACGGAGCGGAACTTGCAACAGTGACGACGGAATTTTCACCGGCGAGCCAGCCGCGGAGCAGAGGAGCATTTGCCATAACTGCGTCCATATCGAGTTCAGCGGTGTAATCAACGTCAAGAGTGACATTTTTTGAAGCATAAAATGCTTTGAGAGTTGACATGATGTTATCGTAAATTTTATTGATTTCATCAGCGGAATTTGCGCCGACGAAAACACCGTGGTTCTGAAGAACGATAACAGCGGGAGCTTTTCCATTGGCTTTTTTGTATTCTTCGTTCATGTCATAAACGGTTTTGGCAAGAGTGTAACCGGGGTCAACATAGGGAACGAAAAGAGCTTCGGGGAAAAGTTCGGCACATGCGGAAGCTGCATTGACAGAGCAGGTCATACCGTTGACTGCTGCGGGGTGCAAATGGACAATATAGGTAAAGTCCATAAGTTCATGCAGGGGAGCTTCAACGGAAGGTCTGCCGCTTGAATCAGCAGTGACGGCGAAAGCCATGAGGCGTTTGATTTGAGCTTCACGGTCATCTTTTGAAGCGAAGTCTTTGAGGTCAAAGCACTGACGGATGACAGCGCGTTCCATTTTGACGAAGTCTTTTTCAGTAATTGCTGCGAGACTTACGCCGGAGGGTTTGATATAGAGATAATTTTCGTCTTTGAAAGAGGTGTTGCCGCCGCCTGCAAGGACGAATTCGGGGTTGCTGCCGTATTGATTGGACAATTTGCAGATTTCTTGAAGTGACATGATAAACTCCTTTTTGATATGTAAATGAAAATGCGGCTTGAGTCAAGCCGCATCCAGTTTGTTATTTGCGATTGGCGAGGACGGATTTTTCGTAATCTTCAACAGCTTTGACAAAATCAGTACCGACAGGGACGCCTGCACGGCTGCAGAATTCATCCCAGATTGCGGCAAACGGCAGAGATTTGAATTCTTCCATAAGAGCGAGACGGGCGGTGTAGTTGCCTGAATTTTCAGCTTTTGCCAGCATTTCAGCGGGTTCGAGAGCTGCCATGAGCAAGGCTTTTGACATATTGCGTGCGCCGATGCTCCATGCGGCGATACGGTTGATTGAAGCGTCAAAGTAGTCCAGACCGATGTGAACTTTTTTGTCGTAATTGTGACGGATGATTTCCTGAGCGATGGCGATAAGTTCATCGTTGAGGGTTACGACATGGTCGCTGTCCCAACGGACGCCGCGGCTGACATGGAGGAGGACTTCATCACCGAAAAGCAATGCGCTTGAGATTTTGTCGGAAATAACTTCGGTCGGGTGGAAGTGACCTGCATCAAGGCAGAGCAGGATACCGCGGGTTGCGGCATAGCCCATGTAAAATTCATGAGAACCGACAGTGCAGCTTTCGGCACCGATACCGAAAAGTTTTGATTCAACGGCATCTTTGTTGTAAGCGGGGTCGATTTTAACGGAGAAGATTTCGTCAAGTGATTCCTGCAGACGCTTGCGGGGAGCGAGGCGGTCAAAGGGAGTATCTTTGAAACCGTCGGGAGTCCAGAAGTTGGTGATACAGGTATTGTTGAGTTCTTTGCCGAATTCAGCAGCAATCTTGCGGCATGCAATACCGTGTTCAATCCAGAATTTGCGGATTGCGGCATCAGGACTTGAGAGAGTCAGACCGCTTGAAGCCATCGGATGTGAGAAGAAGGTCGGATTGAAGTCAAGACCGAGTTTGTTGGCTTTGGCAAAGTCAATCCAGTTGCGGAACTGGTCAACTGTAAGTTCGTTGCGGTCAACTTTTTTGCCGTTCATTTCTGCATAAATAGCATGAACATTGAGGCGTTTTTTACCGGGGACGAGAGAAAGGACTTTTTCAATGTCGGCGCGGAGTTCTTCGGGAGTGCGGGCGACACCGGGATAATTTCCGGTTACAGCGATACCGCCGTCAAGGGAAATGGCATTTTCAAAACCTTTGACATCGTCACCCTGCCAGCAATGCAGACTGACTGCAATATCATTGACGCGGGACATAGCTTTTTCGACATCCACGCCCAAGTCGGCATAGACTTTTTTTGCGAGTTCAAATGAATTCATAAAGTTCCTCATTTCTATATTTTTAATAAAAGAAAATATTTACAAGTAAATGTATATCTTTTTTCTATAAAATCAAGCCGAAAAATAAAAAAAACAACTCTAATCATGTTTTTTTATCTGAAAATATTCAGCAGTGTCATAAATACAGGTTCTGTTTTTCAGGAGATTTGCTGCTGTTTCTTTTCATTTACTGAGGCAAGAAGTGCGTAAAGAGTCGCGATATGGGGTATCGCAACATTATTGGCGGCGGCTATACGGTAAACGTTGCCGACGATGGCTTCAACTTCAAGCGGACGGTTGCGGCGGTAATCGGCAAGCATACTGGTTGCATAAGGCGTGAAACTGCGGGTGTACTCAATATTCTGTTCAATGAGTTCATTTTCAAGAGTTATGCCTTGAGTTGCGGCGACTTTTATGATTTCCGCCATGATATTGCGGCAGATTTCCTCAAGCAGACCGCGATTGGTCATTTCTCCGGTCAACAAACCGCCGCCGACGACGGAGATGGAGTTGAAAGGAATATTCCAAAGCAGTTTTTTCCAGCAGTAATACTGAATATTTTCCGTTAATTCAACGGTACAGGGAGTCTGTTTGAAAAGATTGTAAACTTCAGCTGCCAGCGGACAGGCTTTGCCGCCGTCAAATTTGCCGAAAGTAATACTGCCGAGACCGCCTGAGTGGTTGAGTTTTGCGGGAGCTACTTTTGTGCATCCGATATACAGAACTGCGCGCCAGAGTTCATTGGCGGGGAAAGCTTCATGTACGGAGTTTTCAATGGCAATACCGTTCTGGGCGAGCATGATTACCGTATCGGGATGAACTGCATCACGAATCATGGAAGGAACATCAATTTCAGGCAATACTTTTGAACCGACAAGAATCAAATCGGCTTTGCCCTGATATTCAGCGGCACTGCGTACAACCTGGGAGGGTGTGAAGTGAAAATCACCTTTTATGCTTTTGATACTGAACCCGTTCTTTTTAATTTCTTCAAAATCTGAACGGCCGACAACTGAGACATCTGCGCCTGCCTGAGCAAGCCTGCCGCCGAAGTAAGCACCGACGGCACCTGCACCGAATATTAAAACTTTCATACAAAAAAACCTTTCTTTTTTTAATCTGCGCTTGCAATTCTGTTTTAAAAGTTTATATTCAGATACGAACATAAACTTTTTACTTAACAGGAATAAATGATGAAAGAGCGTATTGTCAATATCAGAAACAAAGCAGGTATTCACTGCCGTCCGTCAAGCATGATTTTAAGCACCATTCAGCAAAAATATCCCATGCACACCTTCCTTATTGAAAAGGACGGTGAAGAAATCGAACTCAACAGTATTCTTAATCTTATCTCTCTCGGACTTGCATACTCCAGCACTGCCAGACTTACGGTTTCGGGAGCAGATGAAGACAAGGCAATTATTGAAGTCGGCGACCTCTTTGAATATGAATTTGATTTTCCTCCCAAATAAGAGTCAGTTTGATTGTTATTTGCGGGTGAGCCATTTGTTATTGTTCAAAGTCAGAATCGCATAAAGCGGTATCCACAACAGAAAAACAAGTGAAAACAAACTGTATGTAAGCGAATGGAAAGAATACTTGAGAGACTTCTTTCTGGTATAAATTATCATTGGCAGTATTGACCACAGAACAATCATCATAATTATATATTTCAACAGAAAAATGCTGGTGAAAAAGTTGAATATCAGATATACAATTATAAACGGCAGCATTACCACCGGCGAGAGTACGCCGATATTGAAAATTATATAATGAAAAGTAAGTCCGACGGATTTGATGTGGCGCAATGAACAGTTGTTGAAAACATATTTGAACATTAGAATATTTTCACGGATATCGCCGCGCACCCAGCGAAGAAGCATTTTGCAGAGATTTATATAAGTTACCGGCATATTGGTATATGCTTTGGCAGACTCCTGATAGACGACTTCCCATTTGTTTTTTAGCAGCATACAGGTAAGTTCACGGTCTTCTCCGATGACAGTTTTTTTGCCGAGAAAAGTTTTATTGAGCCATTCATCAACCAGCGGCAGGACTGCACTTTTGCGGTATGCGCTCAATGCTCCCGGAGTGCAAAGTACCGAACCGCATTTGCTCTGTGCACTGCGCAGAAATTCGTATGAGAAAACAAAGATTATGTCCATCAGCTTGGGAATTATTCCTTCATTGATGTTTTTGACGTTGATATTGCCGGCAACTGCGCCGATTCGGGGATTTTCGAAAGGAATGAGGATTTTTCCCAGTGCATCGGGGGCTATGGTGCTGTCGCTGTCAACAGTTATAAGTATTTCATTTTTTGCAAGTTCAATACCTTTGACCAGAGCATGTTTTTTGCCGCTGTTTTTCTCGCAGTAAAACGTTTTGATATTGCTGAATTCGGCCTTTGCCTTTTCTATCCATACGCGGCTGTCGTCAGTTGAGCCGTCGTCAATAATGATAACTTCAAAATTTTTGTATTCCGATGCCATGATACTTTGAACAGTTTCGTAAATATGGCAACTTTCATTGTAAACCGGAATGAGAATACTGCAGGACGGTGCAAAATTTCCTTTAAACGGTTTGTAGGTAAAAGCAATTACTGAGATAATGAGCATGTATCCCAATGTGATGTAACTGAACAGCACAGGGAAACGCACAATAAGTGCCAGCAAAAGCAATGCCGCAATGCACAGTAAAATCTTTTTCATAATCTTTTCCATTTATATTTTTCAAAAATTTCCTGATTATATAATATATCACCACTTTTTGCAATTTGCAACTTTAATTATCTGTGTTATATTTATTTAAGTACAAAAAAAGAGGATTGTCATGAATATTTTTATTAAAAGTCAAACAGCTTTATCTTCATTGAATTTGGTTTATCTCGGAAAAGTCATCCATGAACAGCCGGGGTTTCGCGGCGTCAGTCATCTGGCAGAACATCTCATAAGTTACGGTGCGCGCGACTGTGAACCGCAATACGAAAAATACGGCATCGTAAGCAATGCCTCCACCGGGCCGCTCTCCGTTTCTTTTTATTTGCAGGGGCTTGACCGCTATATCCGTCAATTCGGAGATGATTATATCAGAAGAATTTTGAATTTTGAACCGTCACGCGAACTTTTTGAGCGTGAACGCAAGGTCGTTCTGGAAGAATACAAAGACTGTTTTACCGATCAGCTCGGAGCGTATCTTTATAATCAGATGCGTATAAATTATGATTATTGCGGACCTATCGGTTATCGGCAGGACCTTGAAAATCTGACCTATGATGACTATATGGAGTTTCAGCGTCAGACTTTTGCTGCTCCCGATAAACTGATTTATGTCGGCGATAAGGAATTTGAACAGGATATTACTTTCAGTCAATCTTCGCTCTATCGCAATTATACTCTTAAAACTTCAACAGAACTGCAGCTTGAGGTTAAAAACAAATTTGAGGAAAAAGCAGTTGTTCATCTGCATTGCCCGATTACTGAAAAAGATTTGCCTTACGCCAGATTTGCAAGTAAACTGCTGTCCGGAGGTATGGACAGTCCGCTTTTTAAACTTGTCCGTGAAGAACATGCACTCGCATATTTTGTTTACGGTCTTCCCAATATTCTGAGTATCAACTGCTGCTCGTTTGATATTCTGACTCTGGTAAGTAAAGAAAATAAGGACTTTACTTTTGAACTTATTGAAAAAGTGATGAATGCTCCCGAAAAATATGTTACTAAGGAACGCTTTGATGACCTCCACTTCGCTTACAAAATCGCTCTGGAAAAAGAGGAAATTGAACGATATATAAATGTCTCAAAATATGTCACTCCGTACGAGAGCAGTATCGACTTTATCATTGATAACAATTTGCTCACTTACGAAAGCTGCATAGATTTCATCCGCCGCTGTTCAAAAAATATTTACCGCTTCTCAGATAAATAATAATGCTGTGTACTAAACATTGACTGATATCTATAAATAAAACCTTAGGGGTTTTGAGTATAGTGAATTGTGACAGTATACAAAAAGAGAGTTTGTTCTCCCTCCTACTGTGGCTAATCCGGCGTAAGATTTGATTTGTCTCTTCTCAGCGTTCCACCCGCTTTTATATGAGGAGGGACAAAACGAACATTCCGCCGGAAAACAGCCTGACACCACACAGCCGCTGACATTCACGCACCGGCGTCACAAAACGGGGATGGAAGGGGGTAAGCCCCCTTCCAATAAAAAATCAGTTTACATTCAGTGCAGAACCAAATATTTTATCTTATTTCAAGAAATTTTTAATAAAATCTGACATTTGGGTTTTGTTGACGCAAGTTTTGTGCAGGACTTGTTTGTCGTGCAGATTTGCGAGGGGGGCGGGAACTGTGGTGCCTGAAACTTCAGAGAGTTTGTTGAGCATGGCGAATTCGTCGTTGCCGGCGTCGCTGCTGAGAGCAGGCAGTACAGCGGATGCAAATTTATATGGTGATGCGGTTGAAGCAATTACGCAGGGAGTATTGTCGTTAGTTTCTTTGATATATTGTTCGTAAACGTTAACGGCAACAGCGGTGTGTGTGTCGCAGAGGTAGTGATATTCATCAAAAAGTTTTTTGATTGTTGCGGCGCAGTTTGCATCGTCACAGTAGCCTCCGAAAAATTCTTTCTGCAGTTTGGCGAGAACTTCGGGAGAGACCTGATAAACGCCTTTTTCTTTCAAATCTTTCATCAGCGAGCCAATGACCTGTGCATCGTTATCGTAGAGATGATAAAGCATGCGTTCGAGGTTGGATGAAATCAGGATATCCATTGACGGGCTGGAAGTCTGATAGAATTCGCGGTTGCGGTCATACTTACCGGTGGCGATAAAGTCGGTAAGGATTTTGTTGCGGTTGGAGGCGCAGATGAATTTTGCAATCGGAATACCCATATTGCGGGCGTAAACTGCTGCAAGTATATTGCCGAAGTTGCCGGTGGGAACGACTACATTGATTTTGTCACCCATTTTGATTTTTCCGTCTTTGACCAGATCGCAGTAGGCGGAAACATAATAAATAATTTGCGGAACGAGGCGGCCGAAGTTGATTGAGTTGGCGGATGAGAATGCCTTTTTGCTGTCAGAAAGGAATTTCTGCATGTCGGCATCGGAGAAGATATTTTTTACTCCGGTTTGAGCGTCGTCAAAGTTTCCTTCAATGGCGCAGACGGCAACATTTGAACCCTGCTGGGTGGTCATCTGCAATTTCTGCATGGCACTGACGCCGTCAACGGGATAGAAGACGATGATTTTTGTTTTGGGGACATCGGCGAAACCTTCAAGAGCGGCTTTGCCGGTATCGCCGCTGGTTGCAACGAGGATGACTTTTTCTTCATCGGGAGCGACTTTTGCGGCGGCGGCAGTCAGGAGGTGCGGCAGAATTTGAAGAGCCATATCTTTGAAAGCGCATGTCGGACCGTGCCACAATTCGAGAATGTGCATTTTGTCATTGAGAGTGGCAAGCGGAGCGGGTTCTTCATTGTCAAAATTACCGGTATAAGCAGATTCAACGCAGTGACTGATTTCGTCGGCGGTGTAATCGTTGAGGTAGCAGGCGAGAACTTTTTTTGCGCGTTCCTTGTAGCTCATATTGACGAGCTGATTTAAAGTTTCCGCATCAATAGCGGGAAATTCGGAAGGAACAAAAAGACCTCCGTCTTCGGAAATGCCCTGTGCAATAGCCTGTGCGGCGGTAACATTTTTAGCTGCTCTGGTACTGGTAAAATACATGTTGAAACTCCGTTGTAAAAAGTTAAAAATATCATCAGTATAATATACCATGAAAAATAAAATTATCAAGCAGTATATAACTTTTTTTCAATGCAGATATCTTTTGTATTCGCTCTGTTCCCATTGAGTGTAGATAATGAAATTATTTTTTGAGAATAAAAAATTGAGGGGTTTGGGGTATAATGTTTTGCGTAAGCAAAACACTGGGCGTTTCATCGCCTTTTTATTTGCTATCGCCTTGGCAAAATCTCAAAGTATATTTTTACAACGGGGTATGCCAATGTGACAGCATATAAAAAGAGAGCTTGCTCTCCCCCAATTATGGCGAAGTCCGGCGAAAGATTTGTTTCGTCATTCCGCAGCGTTCCACCCGCTTTTATATGCGGGAGGACGAAACGAACATTTCGCCGAAAAACAGCCTGACGCACACAGCCGCTGACACTCACGCGCCAGCGTCACATCGCACCGGGTCGTACCCGGCGCCGGGGTCCGTCTTCGCTACGCTACGCCGAGACAGGGCAGACGGCGGAACGCGTCAGCGTAAAAAAAAGGCGGGTGGAACGCCGGGCGGCGTAAGCCCCTGCAAAAAAAGCACAAGAGACAGCTATCTCCCCATATTGGGAACAGAGCATAAAAGATAAATTCAGGATTATGCCTCTTCGGTGTTTTCCGCGGGGGCCTGATTTTGTTCAATGGGTGTTTCAACGATTTCGTATTCGCCTGTCATTTCTGCTTTTTTGAGGTCGGTCAAATCGGAAATGAGGCGGGAGGTGCGGCGTTGTTCTTTGAGAAGTTCAGCGATAAGGGTCTGGATTTTGTTAAGCTGATTGGCGATACCGGTCAGATTTGTGTCAACTTCGCGGCGGGCCTGGGACATTGAGAGATAGAACTGAGCGAGTTTAGCGACACCGAGAACGAAGATGAGCCATGTGAGCAGAACACCGATTATCAAAAGAATTGTTTCACCGTTTATACCTTTGTACATGATTTTACCTCCTTGCAAGTTATGTTATAGCATAAGTTACACGGCTTTTGGCAAAAAGCAAATTTTCTTTTAAACTTTTTTTAAAAAAGCCCTGCCTCCGGAAATCGGAAGCAGGGCATACAAATCAGTTTTCAGAATCTTCGTTATCATTTTTTTTATTGTTGATATATGAAACAAACCACATTAAAATCAGGGTCGGAATTAAAACACTTGCACTGAAGAAGATAATTTTTCCTAAAAATTCCATAATTTTCAAGCTCCTTGTTTTTTATAATTGAAAAGTTTGCAGATATCTGAAGCAGAAACTGCATTTTCTATTTTTGATATATTTTCTTTTTTGGTGAGGATTGCTGCCGCATGTGCGATAAATTGCAGATACGGGTGGTCAAAGTCAGGTGAAGTCAAACTGAGAAGAATAATTTTGATTTTCTCATCTTTGCTCTCAGCCGTGCAGCCGTCGCGTGAGACTGCCAGAACAGATACAAAACGGGATACTCCGCGGGTTCTTGCGTGGGGCAGTGCAATTTCGCCCATGCAGGTTGAAACGGCATTTTCTCGTTTCATAATATCTGACACGCATACTGAAGCATCTTTGACTTCGCCCATTTTTTCAAGATAGCCGACGATTTCGGCGATGGCTTGTTCAAATGTTTCCGAATGGAGATTTATCATTATTCTTTCGGGAGTAATGATATGTTCGGGGCGGACATCAAGATGCATCATTGCATCATGATTGATTTCTTCCGCATCTTTCAATCTGAAAATATCTTCTGAACGGGTGAATTCTTTCAATTCGGCAACTGCACGCTGAATTTCAGCAAATGTCTCAAACATAACTGCGCGTATCAATGTGCGTTCAGTGCGGTCTGATTCAAAGTCGAAAGTTTCTTCATTTACATGCAATGTGAAAGTTGTTTTGTCTTTGCGGAAATTGATAATGCCGCCGTCATGCACCATCGGGGAGTTGCGGAATCCCTCATTGCGGAAGTTTTCCCGTATGGTGTGCAATACGAATTCTCTTATCATTTCAGAAGGAAATTTATAAATGGTATGTACTGAAGTTTCATTTACGGTTTCCTTTTTAACACCTGATTTTTTGATATTGAGAAAAAAGGTCAGCAGCGGAGGTGCGGCAACGGTTGTTACCAGAGTCATGATAATTGCAATGCCGAAAAGTTCCGCATTGATGATCGGTACTTTGACACCGTTCAGCGTCATCATGGTAGTTGCGCCAATGCCTGCAATGATAAGTGCTACTTCGCCGCGGGGAATCATGCCAACACCGATACGGATTGCTCCGAGAGTGTTGAAATTACAGAGCCTTGCGGGGAGAGCGCAGCCGATTATTTTGGCGAGTATTGCCAGCAGAGAGAAGAGCAACCCGTATTTTAAAACTTCGAGATTAGTGAAAACTCTGATATCAATCATCATGCCCATAATGACAAAGAATATCGGTACCAGAAAATTATATATCGGCTGCATGTTGCGCTGTATTGAAAAAGCAATGTCTGTTTTGGACAGTGACAGCCCTGTCACGTATGCGCCGATAATCATTGCCAGACCTGCTTCTTCAAAAAATCCGGCTGACAGCAATGACAATCCCAATGCCAGAATCGAGTAATTTACACTCGGATGGAAAATTTTGAGGAACTTGGCAATTTTATGGGCAAAAATAAGCCCGATTGCGGTAGCTCCGAGCCAGACACTGACGCTTTTCAGTGCAATTGTGCTGATTTTGCTCCAGTTGATTGAATTTCCTGTTGAGTTTGAAGTTCCGGCAATACCCATTACCACGGCAAGGAAAATAATTCCCAATACATCGTCAATAACCGCTGCCGCCATGATTGTTGTGCCTTCGGGAGAGTCAATGACTTTGCGCTCAGACAGTATGCGTGCGGTGATGCCGACACTGGTTGCCGTGCTCAGAATTCCGAGAAAAAGTACGCGCGGGTCAAGCATGTTTGTATCAAACATCACCATTCCGAGCAATGCTCCGAAAAGAAATGATGCGGCGGCACCGCCGATACCGACAAGCGAGCCTGTTAATGAATAACGGAAAAACTGTCTTAAATCAGTTTCCAGACCGGAGACGAAAAGCAGTATTACAGAACCGAATGTTGCCAGAGCATAGAGCGGGACGGAGACGGGAATTCCGCCTGATATGAGCGGAAAAAGACCGTTTCCGAGACCGTGTATGCCCAGCGGGATTGTCCCCAGAAGATAGGGCCCGATGAGAACACCCGCAAAAAGTTCGCCGAGAACAGACGGGATATGAAATTTTTTAAAGAGATTACCGCAGAAACGGGCGGCAAAAAGGATGACGCCTGTTTGGATGGCAAGAATGGCAATCTCTGTTCCGAGAGAGATGTTTTCTTTCATAATTATACAAAAATACATTTTGATACAAATGTATCGCAAAAGTTAAAAAAAGATACAATACTCCTGAGCACTCAGGATTTTACAATGAGATTTTCAGCATGAAAACGGTCCGGCACGGACGGGAATTGAGGATTTCAGATATTTTTGAAAAACTGAAAATTCTGTATTGCTTCTGCAAATGCGGAAAGTTGTTGAAAATTCAATAAATGTACGGTTGAAAAGTGCCGCATTTACACGATGCAGCGGCGGATTGGAATTTTTTTCATGCCGTGATGAATTTACTATCGGCAGTGCATTGCGGCAAAATTCAGATTGAAAATTATAATCTTCAGCAGGACGCTGACCGGTATCTGTTCGGCATACAGATATTTTTGCCTTTGAATTATTCGCAGAATTTCCGTTGCCTGCGGGAAAAAATGAAAAAGACAAAAGCAGTGCAATAACGGCAAATACCGTTATCCCGTATGCTTTAATTGTGTCATAAATATTTTTCATATATTCCTTTTTTTAAAAATATAGCATTGCTTTTGATTTTTTCCAGTGCAAAAATTTTTTTACTGCTTGTATTTTTCTGAAAAAAATGTAAATTACTTTTGAATATTATTATAATCAACGGAGATGTTATGAAAAATATTTTACAGGAACGTTTGAATACCAAAACCGTTATTTTTGACGGGGCGATGGGGACAATGCTGTATCATCGCAACTTTTTTGTTAATGTTTCGTATGAAAATCTCTGCCTTACCGCCGCAAAAGTGGTAAGTGAGATCCATACCGCTTACAAAGACGCAGGAGCAGAGGTGCTGACTACTAATTCATACGGTGCCAATTTTGCAAATTTGAGTAAATTCGGTCTCGGCGACAAGGTGGTTGAAATAAATATCGCTTCGGTTCAGCTTGCCCGCAAAATTGCAGGAGATGCTCTGATGGTTGCAGGTTCTGTCGGACCTGTTGATATTGAAAATGATGCAGAAGCAGTTGAAATGTTATCCGTTCAAACCAAGGCATTGCTTGAGGCGGAGGCGGATTTTGTAATTTTTGAGACACTGAGCAAAAAAAGTGATATTGAAAGAGTTTTGAAAACAGTTGAAAAGCTCGGAGTTTTTCCGTATGTTTTGAGCTGTGTGTTCAATACTGACGGCAGTTTGAAGGACGGAACTCCTGCGGAAGATATTTTTGAATTGATTGAAAATTCCGCTTGCAAACCGACTGCTTTCGGCATGAACTGCGGTCTCGGTCCTGACGAAATGCTGCTCGCTTTTGAAAAAATTGCTAAAATTTCTCCGTTTCCTGTCATTGTTCAGCCAAATGTCGGATTGCCTAAAAATGTCGGCGGCAGAACTATTGCCATGTGCAGTCCTGAATATTTTACTACTTATGCCATGCGTTATCTTGCTCTCGGTGCCAAAGGTATCGGCGGCTGCTGCGGCACTACTCCCGAAGATATCGCAGATATGGCACGCAGTTTGAATCCGCTTGCCAAAGCTCAGTCCAATAAAAACATTCTTGAGGTGAAAGAGGAAAATGCAGGCGTTGAAGCTGTGAAATTTGAGGAGCGTTCATCTTTTGCGGAAAAACTTGCGGCAAAAAAATGGATTTGCAATATTGAAATCGTACCGCCGCAGGGTTATCAGCTTGAAAATACCATTGCCAAAGCCGTTCAATGCCGTGAAGCAGGTTTTGATGCTGTAAATATTCCCGACGGGCCGCGTGCAAGTTCGCGTATTTCCGCTATTGCCGCTGCCTGTACCATTCAGCGTGAGGCGGGCATTGAAACAATTCTGCACCAGTGCTGCCGTGACAAAAATCTTATCGGCATGCAGTCTGATTTGTTAGGTTGTGCGGCACTTGGTATTCATAACATTCTTTTTATCACGGGCGACCCTCCGAAATTGGGGGATTATCCTTTTGCATCGGGGGTTTTTGATATTGATTCAATCGGTATTATCAAAATCCAGAACCGTTTAAATCACGGTCTTGACCTCATCGGGAAACCTATTCCCGCTCCGACTGCGGCGGTTATCGGTGCAGGTGCCGACCCCAATGCGATTGATATGGAGCGTGAAATCCGTCGTACCCGTGAAAAAATCAATGCCGGTGCGGAATATATAGTTACTCAGCCGGTTTTTGACCCTGATGCACTTTTGCGTTTTATTGAAAATGTACCTGAATTGCAGAAAATTCCAGTTATTGCAGGTATCTGGCCGCTGGCAAGTCTGCGTAACGCTGAATTTATGAAAAATGAAGTTCCGGGAGTTACCGTCCCTGACCGTGTCATTGAACGCATGAGCGCAGTTAAAACCAAAGAAGAACAGCTTGCCGTCGGCATTGCCATTGCCAAAGAGTCAATTGATAAAATCCGCCATGCCGTTGCAGGGGTGCAGATAAGCGCGCCTTTCGGAAAAGTTGAAATTGCAATCCGTGTCATAGAGTGAGGTGAAAAATGAAAAACGACCGTACTTCTCTGCTGTATGCCGAACTCGGTAAGCGCATCCTCGTTCTTGACGGTGCAATGGGAACGATGATTCAGTCCTTCAAGCCTGAGGAAAAAGATTTTAAAGGTGAAAAATTTATCAATCATCCTGTTTTGCTTAAAGGCAATAACGATGTTTTGAATATCAACCGTCCCGATATCATCAAAAACATTCATGCTCAATATCTCGAAGCAGGTGCTGATATTATTGAAACAAATACTTTCAGTGCCAATATTGTTTCCCAGCGTGAATACGGCTTGGAGAATTATGTTTATGATATCGCTTTTGCAGGAGCGCAAATTGCAGCGGAAACTGCAAAGGAATTCAGTGAAAAAACAGGAATTCCACGATTTGTTGCAGGTTCAATCGGACCTACCGGCAAAACTTTGTCCATGTCTCCCGATGTAAATGACCCGGCTTATCGCGATTTGACTTTTGAAGAGATGGTATCATCTTACAAAATCGGGATAAAAGGTTTGATTGAAGGCGGCGTTGACATGCTTTTGATTGAGACGATTTTTGATACATTGAATGCAAAAGCCGCAGCTTACGCCGCACAGGAACTTTTTGCTGAACTCGGAGTTGAAATACCTGTGATGTTTTCCGGAACGGTCAGCGATGCCAGCGGCAGATTGCTTGCAGGGCAGAATACGGAAGCATTTCTTATTTCCGTAGCGCATACTCAAAATCTGCTCTCTGTCGGATTTAACTGCGCTCTCGGTGCGGAAGAGATGCGTAAATTCATTGAAGAACTTTCTGTCAAAGCTCCCTGTTTCGTCTCTGCTCATCCGAATGCAGGTTTGCCCGATGAACTCGGACGCTATCATCAGACGCCTGAAAAAATGGCTCAAATCATCCGTTCCATGGCAGATGACGGTTTGCTTAATATTGTCGGCGGCTGCTGCGGTACAAATCCTGAATTTATCCGCGCTATTGCAAATATTGTTGCAGGTGTACAGCCCCGCAAAGTTCCTGCAATTACTCCCAAACTCCGACTCGCCAATCTGGACAGTGTGGTTGTCAGCGATGAATTACCTTTCCTCAATATCGGAGAACGCGCCAATGTCGCAGGTTCCCGCAAGTTTCTGAATCTGATGAAGGAGGAAAATTATGCTGAAGGCTTGAGAATTTGCCGCAGTCAGATTGAAAACGGTGCGCAGGTGCTTGATATCAATATGGATGATGCCATGCTTGAGTCGGAAAAGATAATGGAAACTTTTCTGCTCAATCTCGGTTCCGACCCCGATATCGCCAAAGTCCCCGTCATGCTTGATTCATCCCGCTGGGAAGTTATCCGCAAAGGTTTGCAGTGTGTGCAGGGCAAATGTATCGTCAATTCCATAAGTCTCAAAGAGGGCGAAGAACCGTTTCTTGCCAAAGCCCGTGAAGCCCGCCGATACGGTGCGGCAATACTTGCCATGGCTTTTGATGAAAAAGGACAGGCAGACACTGTTGAACGCCGTGTGGAAGTATGTAAACGCATGTATAAACTTCTTACGGAAAAAGCTGCTGTTCCCGCAGAAGATATCATTTTTGACCCCAATGTTTTCGCCGTGGCTACAGGTATGGCAGAACACCGTTCATACGGAATTGATTTTATCGAAGCTGTGCGTCAGATAAAAGAAGCCATGCCGCTTGTCTCTGTTTCAGGCGGTATCAGCAACGTTTCATTCTCTTTCAGAGGCAATGAAAAAGTTCGCCGTGCAATGCACAGCGTTTTTCTCTATCATGCAGTCAAAGCCGGTTTGGGTATGGCAATCGTAAATCCTGCCCAGCTTGATATTTATGATGATATTGACCTTGAACTTCGCAACGCTGTTGAGGCAGTTATTCTCAATACTTCTGAAGACGCTGATGAAAAACTGCTTGAGCTTGCTTCAAAAATCAAAAATGATTCTGCCGCGGAAAAAACCGTTGACAATACTCCCAAATGGCGCAGTATGGCATGTAATGAGCGTTTGAAATATTCCCTTATTCACGGGGATGACGCATTTTTGAATGAAGATTTGCAGGAGGCTTTGCAAAATCAAACCGCATTGGAAATTATTGAGGGGACTCTCATGGACGGCATGCGTGAGACCGGCAGACTTTTCGGCGACGGTAAAATGTTTTTACCGCAGGTTGTCAAAACTGCCCGCACTATGAAAAATGCGGTCGAACTGCTGACTCCTTACCTTGACGGAACGAATGCCCGTGTAAAAGCGGGAACCGTCGTGCTTGCTACTGTCAAAGGCGACGTTCACGATATCGGCAAAAATATTGTCGGGGTTATTTTGCGCTGCAATAATTATGAAGTAATTGACCTCGGTGTTATGGTTGAAGCTGAAAAAATCATCGCCGCTGCCGAAGAATATAATGCAGATGCCGTCGGCTTGTGCGGTCTTATCACTCCGTCGCTTGCAGAGATGGAGACAGTCGCATCAATGCTGGAAAAAGGCGGTTTTGACATTCCGCTGATTGTCGGCGGAGCGACAACTTCACTTGAACATACGGCACTTTTTATTCAGCGTCATTATCATGCACCTTGTGTGCAGGTCGGTGACGCATCTCAAATTGTCCCGGTTTTAAGTTCGCTTTTGAACGAGGACAAGAAAGATGCTTTTGTTGCTGAACTCAATCGCAAATATGATGAAGTCAAAGCAGCTCATGCCGCCAAAGATGCACAGCAGAGTCTGCCTGAGGCAAAGAAAGTAACAACTCCGTGTCCTGCGCCTGCGGATGCGGATTTGCATGTGCTTGAAAGTTCTTTGGATGACATACTTCCGTTTATGAACTGGAATTCATTTTACCGTATCTGGAATATCAGAGGAGAAACTTTTGAAAGTAAAAAAGCCGAATTTGAACTCAAAGCTGACGCTGAAAAACTTCTGGCTGAAGATTTGTTGAAATTTAAGGCGGTATTCCGCATTTTTCCGGTAAAATCATACGGAGAAACCGTGGAAATACTTGAAAACAATGTTGTCCTTGAAAAAATAAATTTCCCGCGCCGAAAGTACAAAGGTGAAGCACTTTCGCTTACTGATTTTCTTGCTGAAAATGATTATATCGGCATGTTTGCTCTCTCGTCGGGGTTCGGGGCGCAGGAGGCATTTGACGATTTTATGCGTAAAAATGATGAGTATTCCGCATTGCTGATAAAAATTCTTGCTGAATCTCTGGCTGAGGCTTTTGCGGAAAAATTGCATCGTGACATTTTACTCAACTATTGGCAGCTCAATAAAGTTATCTGTGACCGCAAAGATTTGTTTAATGCTGAAATTTCAGGAGTGCGCGCCGCTCCCGGTTATCCGTCCTGTCCCGACCACAAATTGAAATTGCCGATTTTCAAACTGCTGAATGTTTCAAAAAATATCGGCATTGCATTGACGGAAAGTCACATGATGATACCTGCGGCGTCGATTTGCGCCTTTATCTTTGCATCGGACAAGAGCCATTATTGAGTATCAAGTCTGAGCCATTGCAGGACATCCTGACGGACGGACTGAAAACTGACACATCCTGACGGGCAGAGTGTGAAGTCACATTCTGCTCCTTTTTTCTGCATCATTTCCACTGTTTTGTGAAGATTTGCGGCATTTACTTTATTTCCGAGCGCGGCATCATAGATAAAGTTTATTGTGCCGATATCGTATTGGACGGGACGCAGAGTATCAGATAATTCATCAAGGTCAAAAGCCCCTTCGTGAATATGAATATCGACAGCATAATTTATATTTGCCATGAAATGCTGACGGAAAAAAGCCGCCTGTCTGATAAAATCAGAAGTTTCAGGGAGAGGCAGACGGAAAAGCAGTTCCGCAGTGATTGAATACCGGTATGCAAATCCCTGAATTGCACAGAGAATATTGTTTAAAATTGAGGTGAGATTTTCATCCTGCAAGACCGACGGCAAATCAAAATCAAGCGTTACTTTATTGACTTTCAGCGTATTAAAGTGCCGGAAAGATTTACAGAGAGATTCAAGATAATCATTTTGCAGTTTGCTGCCTGACTCCAGTATGAGGCGGTTGAGTCGGGGAGATACTGCATTATTGACAATCAGTACGGCGGGGCTGATTTTTTTTATTTTCTTTATAAAAGATTGATTTTGAAACAGTTCTGCATCCGCTTTGATTACAATGTCACAGTCGGCAGTTTCATTGTACGGTGAATCCAGGAGTTCAAAAGTATCTATTCCGAGTCCGAGCATCAGAGGAGTCCTGCGTTAAAAAGTTTTTCCATAGTTATTCCGCTTGAATTGCCGTTTTGCATATAATTCTGCATCATGGAATAAACATATTTGCCGATGACATCAGTTTCAATATTGACGATATCGCCGCTTTTGAGTGAGCCGAGCATAGTATCGTTGAGGGTCAGGGGAATAAGGTGCACCCCGAAAGAGTATTTGTCAAGTTCCACCAGAGTCAGCGAAACACCGTTGATGGCGATACTGCCTTTGGTAACGAAGTAGGGGCGCAGCTCTTTTATCATGCGGATTTTAAGGACATAATCTTTGCCTTCCTTTTCAAAAGACAGAACTTCACTTGTACCGTCAATGTGACCTGAAACGATATGACCGCCCATGCGGCCGGAGGGCTGCATGGCGCGCTCAAGGTTGACGCGGCTTTTGTTTTTGAGCAATCCGAGATTTGTTTTTTTGAGTGTTTCCTGCAGTGTAAAAAATTCCAATGCTCCGTCATTGTGAACTTTTTCCAGACTGAGACAACAGCCGTTGACACTGACGCTTTCGCCGATGACGGGGTCAATGAATTTTTTTTCGGGACGGATGGTCAGACGGGCGGAGTCGGCGGAGCGGACAAGAGAGAGAAATTCGCCCTGACATTCAATTATACCTGTAAACATATTAAATCCTTTTTATCTCGGGGTTATGGCTATCAGCATAAGAGTATGAGCCCAGGCATCATGCAGAGGAAGTATCTTTTTTTCATGTCCTTTGCCCCAGCTGTCGGTGTAAATAATGCTGTTATTTCTGCTGTTATAGCCGTTGATTATCCGCATGTGCATAGAGAAATTACCGATTCTGCCTTTCGGCGGCATCCCGTTGAAAACATAAGTTATCCATATCAGCGGGATACCTTTGTCAAGGTACTCTTTGATATATCTGTTGAATTTTTCAGGCATTCTGTTGTTGCGGCATTTCGCATTTTTGAAAAATTCATAATCATAATTTGAGAGGAGTCCTGAGAAGTTGATACGGCGGTATTTGCCTCTGCCCTTGGTAAATGCTTTTATATTCACCCGTGCGGCTTTGTTCTTTTTGGCAATATTGTTGTATAACATGTTGAATTTGATAACATCTTCAACGTCTTCACAGGTGTCATCGTGCATAAGTTTATCCACGCGGATTTTCAATTTGGAGTCATTGCTTGAGAGGACATTGTAAAGGGTACGGAAATTAGTTCCTTTGTAAGCGTCAGTGCGGGCAAGCTGTGCGATAATCTGCTGGTCAATATTTGAACCGTAATATTTCATCAGCCGTTCAATCGTGGCGGCAACGCAATAACCTTTGTTGCCCTGGTTGACCATCGGAATATTGATATAAGAGTCGCCGTTCTGCTCTATGATAAGGTTCAAATTGAGAGTTTGGCGGTTGATATTTGTCCTGAGCGCTTCCTGCAGACGGGGGGCTTTGCCGGCTGGATAAAGCATTATCTGAATATATTCAGGGGAATGTCCTCTGCGGTTATAACGGATTGCAAAATCGCAGTCCTGTCCTTTGTAGGTATATGAATCGATACGGAAGTCTTCAAGTTTTCGGCTCTCATATAATGGTTTGGTGCATTTTGTGAGTCCGGCGAGATATTTCTGAAATTTAAAAACAGCGGAATTGAAAGCTTGTTCACTCCACGCACCGTTGTCGCCGCGATTGTAAACTGATATCATTGCTGATTGTAATTTCCGCTGTTTGAAATTGAATATAACTTCAGGGACAGCAGTATTATTTAAAGTTATTTTGTCAGGAGTTTCTTTGATATTGTAACGGAGAACATTATCAAAATTGTCCTGTGACTTCAGCGGCAGTTTGGACACTATTTTCAGCTGTTCCTGATTTAAATCCCACAGCAGTTTGCTGTTTTTTTTCAAAAAATCATCCAGTTTGAATGTTGCCGACTGAGCTGATGAAATAGAAAATGCAAGGATAAAAAATATGAAATATTTCAAATTCATTGTTTTTCCGCCTCATTTTTGTAACCGAAACGGCGCGGTATTTGCTGATAAAACAGATCGCCGCGTCTGACTTTGCGGTCAACTTTAAAAGTTATCTGAGAACCTTTCAACGCATTTTCAGGATATTTCTCATCCAGCATGAAATGACATTTTTCAAGCTCAAGTGCACCTGTTATTTTGCCTGTTATAAGGGCTTGACCGTCCTGCGGAAAATCTCCCGCTTCCAAAGTTACTTCTGCAATCATTGAACGGGCAAAAAAGTTGGTTACTCTGCCCAGAAATTTTTTCTGTACAGGTGATTGGTTGCCTGACTGCTTGCTCCATTCGTCAAGGTTTTCTCCGAGATAGTAACCGCCGTGCCAGAAAGAACGGTTGAAAGTTTTTTCCAGTTCTGTCATATATTTATCTTCATTTTCTTTGCTGAGAAATCCGTTTTGAGCTACTTCATCAAGGGCTTTTCGGTAAACTGTTACCACATTTGCCACATAATCTGCGGAACGGCCTCTGCCTTCTATTTTGAAGACTGAGGCACCGCTTGCAAGCAACTCCGGAAGGAAGCGGAGCATACACAAGTCTTTGGGCGACATTACATTGGAATTTTCCAGAAGGAAAGTAACTCCCGTATCGGCATCTTTTATTTCATATTTGCGGCGGCAGGGCTGAAAGCATCTTCCGCGGTTGGCGGATTGATTGCATGATATCTGACTCATAAAGCATCTGCCGCTTTGAGCAACGCACAATGCACCGTGTATAAATATTTCAATACCAAGCAGTTCGCCTGATGGACCGCAGATGTTTTCCTCTTTTATTGCACGGCAGATAGAGGCGATATCTTCCAGCGGCAGTTCTCTTGCCAGTACAACGACATCGGCAAATCGGGCGGCGAAACGCACTGCTTCAAGATTGGATAAATTCATCTGCACTGAACCGTGAACGCTCAAATCGATACTGCGCGCATAGGAAATCACGGCGAAATCGGAGGCAATAACAGCGTCAACTCCGACTTTTTTTGCAAGGTCTGCAAGTTTGCGCATTTTGTCAAGCTCCCCGTTGAAAATAATTGTATTCATGGTAAGATACAATTTTTTACCTGCAGCGTGACACAAGCGTACTGCTTCTTCAAGTTCTTCAAACTGAAAATTCATTGTCGCATGTGAACGCATGTTCAAATCTCCGACACCGATGTACACAGAGTCAGCACCGCTGCGCAATGCGGCGGAAAGGGAGGCAAAATCACCTCCCGGAGCCATGATTTCAAAACGTTTTTTCATATTATTTGCTGAAGATATTTTTAATGGCTTTTCCTGTATCGTCGAGAGCCTTGCTTGTGCCTTTAACTACGGCATCGCCTGCATTTGAAACACCTTTGCCGATACCTTTGCCGACAGTGACAACTCCGTCGCTGACTGCTTTTGAGGCCTGCATAACGGCATCAAGGATGGCATCATAAACAACTGTAACAAAATCAGTGATGGGTTTGCCGTCGCCGACATCGGTCAATTCCAGCGGGAGAATGGGCCACGGAACTTTGAGCATGGTGAAGTCTGATTTTGCAATTTTGAAATGGCGGATGACCATTTTTTTTGGTTCTTTTTTATTTTCGTCGGCAGGTTCTTGTTTCTTTTCTGCTTTTTCCGCGGGTTTGGGCAAGTTGTTGCTGATATCCTGCAAATTGTTGGTGCCGAGTTTCATTTCCAGAGTTGCATGCATATCTTCAATGATGATATCGGCGATTTCAATTTTCGGGGAAGCCAGTGTCAGCATATTGACATCAACATAGAAGTTGCCGAGCTGAAAAGCATAAGGAGAATCATAACCGGCGGGGTTATGAATTTTGATATCTTTTACATGAACCATACCGTCAAAGATATTGATAAAGCATGAGCCTATTTCAAGTTTGACTTTTAAAATCTCAGATGCAACAGGGGGGACGATATGACTGACGATAATTCCGGGCAGGAAAAGCAGCAGCAGTACGACAACAAGCGCAATTCCTGCCGCCTGAATCAGGCGTTTTTTGCGTTTGCAGCATTTGTTTTCGGCATCCGGAGTTTCCGGCGCGGTATTTTCACTGCATCCGCAGCAGCATTTTTTGGGTTCAGATGTTTCCGGGGCGGTTGAATTTTCTTTGTTTTCTTCCATAATTTAATCCTCCGTATATATGATGTGTTGACAATTATCACAAAAAGCGACCTGATTTTTCATCGCTGTATTCAATGTCTGCGGCGTAACCCGCAAGTGGCAGTTGTCGCAAATACCGTCACGGACGGCGGCAAAAGGCAGTCCGTTATTGCGTTTGAGCAGACTTTCGTAACGCGCAAGAATAGTTTTTTCTATCGGCAAAGCAAGTTTTTCCCGTTCCGCTTGCAAGGTTTTTATCTCTTCTTTGAGGTCATTCATAAACTTTTCAAGGTCAAGGAATTCCATTTTGAGAGATGCGTTTTCGTATTTTACATCTTCAGCAATTTTGCGGTAATTTTTTTTGCCTTCTTCAATTTGGTCAATGAGTTCAATAATAACAGTTTCCTCATCGCTTATTTTATTTTTCAAATCAGCGATCTGCTGAAGCATTGACTGATATTCATTATTTTTTTTGACCATGTTTGACTGGGTTTCAAGTTTTTGAATATTTTCGCGGTAAGCTGCAATTTTTGATTCGGCTTGTTTCTGCTGCAATTCAAGATTGAGGACAGCATTTTTTGCCTTTTCACTTTTTGTGCGGTTGGCGGCTGCCTGATTTTTCAGTGCGATTTGTTCAGTTGGTATCATAGACAGTTTCTGACAGAGAGTGCGTATGCGCAAATCTTTGTCCTGCAAGTTTTTAAGATTGATTATCCATGGTGCTGTCATAATTAAAACAACTCCTCCTGAGCTGACGCTTTTTTGCCGTCAATGCCCAATTTGTTCCATGCTTTAGGGGTGGCGACACGGCCTTTCGGCGTGCGGACGAGATAGCCTTTCTGAATAAGGAATGGTTCATAGACATCGGCTATTGAGTCTTCATCTTCGCCGATTGAGACAGAAATATTTTTGATGCCGACAGGGCCGCCGTTGAAATTGACAATAATTGTTTCCAAAATTCTGACGTCCATTTCATCCAGACCGTCACTGTCAATGTTGAGCATTGCAAGTGCCTTGTATGCAACCTCTTGTGTAATTATAGAGTCCGCTTTTATCTGTGCGTAGTCTCTGGCGCGGCGCAAAAGATTGTTGGCAATACGGGGAGTCCCGCGGCAGCGTGAAGCAATTTCCAGTGCGCCGGCCGGTTCAATGCCGACATCAAGAATGGCTGCAGAACGGGTAATGATTTTTGCAAGTTGTTCAGCATCATAGTAATCCAAACGCGCATTGATGCCGAAACGCGAACGCAGCGGCGCAGAAATCATACCCTGCCGTGTTGTTGCACCGATAAGTGTGAATTTGGGGACATTCAACCTGACAGAACGCGCCCCCGGTCCCTGTTCAAGCATGATATCAATGAAAAAATCTTCCATTGCGCTGTAAAGATATTCTTCAACTGTTGAGCTCAAACGGTGGATTTCATCAATAAAAAGGATATCTCCCTCCTGCAGAGAGGTCAGCAATCCGGCGAGGTCACCCGGTTTTTCAATGGCGGGTCCGCTGGATGATTTGATATTGCAATCCCGTTCATTAGCAATGATATACGCAAGTGTAGTCTTGCCCAGACCGGGAGGACCTGAGAGTAAAATATGGTCAAGCGGTTCATTTCTCTCTTTTGCGGCGAGAACAAAAAGCTCAAGCTGCTCTTTTATGTTGTCCTGTCCCGGAAAATCACAGAATTTTACGGGGCGAAGGGTCGTTTCGCGGGCAAAATCCTTTTTATTTAATACAGATGTTATAAATCTTTCTGACATAAGACTTGTTTTTTTCGAAATTTATGTTAAATTTAATAGGTGCAGAATTTTTTTTCCGAATTACGGAAAAGAATCTACCGTTTAACTTAAATGTTTTTTTGAAAATTTCAACCTGCTTAAATAAAAAAAGGAAAGGATTTTTTTATGTCAGACAACAAAATGTTCAAAGATTGTGCGAATACCATTCGCAGTCTCAGTGCCGATGCCATCCAGAAAGCCAAATCCGGTCATCCCGGTATGCCCCTCGGCTGTGCCGATTATGCTTTCACTCTCTGGGCAAAATATCTGCGCCACAACCCCGCCAACCCCGAATGGTTCGGCCGTGACCGTTTCGTTCTCTCAGCAGGACATGGTTCAATGCTTATGTACTCTCTTTTGCACCTCTTCAACTACGGTGTAACTATTGACGAAATCAAAAACTTCCGTCAGTGGGGCAGCCGCTGTGCAGGTCATCCCGAACACGGCGAATGTGTCGGTATTGATATTACCACCGGTCCCCTCGGCAGCGGTTTCTCATCTGCAGTCGGTATGGCTATGGCAGCCAAAAACTTTGCCGCCCGTACAGGCATGGCAGGTACCGAACTTGACGCACAGCGCATTTTCGTTATCTCCGGCGACGGCTGTCTGATGGAAGGCTGCACCAGTGAATCTGCTTCACTTGCAGGTCACTTGAAACTTGATAACATCATCGTTTTCTACGACGACAACTCAATTACTATCGAAGGCAACACCAATCTCGCTTTCAGCGAAGATGTTGAAGCCCGCTTCAAGAGCTACAACTGGCGCGTTCTCAAATGCGATAACGCCAACAGTGTCGAAGAATGTGACAAAGTCCTCGCAGAAGCTGTCAAAACCGACGGCCGTCCCACCCTTATCATCGGTAAAACTTCAATCGGTTTCGGCGCACCCAACAAACAGGGTAAATCTTCCGCACACGGCGAACCCCTCGGTGAAGAAGAAGTCGCCGCAATGAAAGCCAACCTCGGCCTTTCTCCCGAATCTTTCTACGTCCCCGCTGAAGTCCGCGCTTTCTGCGACAGCCGCGTTGAAGAACTCAAAGCCGCTGCTGCTGAATATGACAAAAAATTCAACGACTTCGTCAATGCAGACGCTGACCGTGCAAAACTCGTCTCAGCTTTGCTTTCAAAAGAAATTCCCGCTGATATCAAAGAACAGCTCACCGCAGCTCTGCCCACCGACGGCAAACCCCAGGCAACCCGCGCTCTCGGCGGTATCGTCCTCAACAAAGCTGCTGAAATCATCCCCTCTCTTATCGGCGGTGCAGCTGACCTCGCTCCCTCAACCAAAACCAACCTCAAAAACGGCGGCGATTTCTCTGCTGCAGACTATGCCGCACGCAACATGCACTTCGGTATCCGTGAATTCGGTATGGCATGGGCAGGCAACGGTATGGCTCTCTACGGTTCAGCCATTCCCTTTACCTCAACATTCTTTGTCTTCTCTGACTATATGAAGCCCGCTATCCGTCTGGCATCTCTCATGAACCTCAAAGAATTGTTCATCTTCACTCACGACTCTTTCTATGTCGGTGAAGACGGTCCCACCCACGAACCTATCGAACATCTCGCAATGTTCCGTTCACTTCCCGGCGTCACTGTTTTCCGTCCTGCTGAAGCATACGAAACTGCCGCCGCTTATGCCGCAGCTCTTCAGATTGACGGACCCAGCGTCATCCTTCTGACCCGTCAGAACCTCAAACCCTACGACGCAGAAAAAGCCGCCAAAATTGATGCAGCCAAAGGTGCTTACATCATTGAAGATGAAGAAAACTTTGACATCATCCTCATCGCAACCGGTTCTGAAGTCAACCTCGCTCTTGATGTTGCTGCAAAACTCCGCGAAATGGATGCCAAAGTCCGCGTAGTCTCCATGATTTCTCAGGAACTTTTCCTCAAGCAGGATGAAGAATATCAGGAAGAAGTTCTTCCCTCATGGTGTCCTGTCAAGGTCTCCATCGAAGCAGCTTCAACTTTCGGCTGGCATCGTTTCGTCGGCGACAGCGGTCTTGCCATCGGTCTTGACCACTTCGGCGCATCTGCTCCCGCAAACGTCCTCGCAGAAAAATTCGGTTTCACCGTTGACGGTATCATGCAGAAGATTGCTGAATACTATGTCATCGACGGCGAAGATGATGAATGCGGATGCTCATGCGGCGATTGCAGCTGCGGCTGTGACCACGAATAATCATCCTCAATGCGGGGCGGAAAATATTCCGTCCCGCTTTCAATCTTTTTAAAAAAAGGAATTATAATGAATTTTATCAATATTATTGCAATGGCAGCTCCCAAGGCTGCAGAAGGCGCACAGCAGCAGCCGGGTAATGCCTGGCTTACTTTTTTGCCGTTCATCATTCTTATTGTCGCTATGTTTTTTATGACTGCCCGTTCCCAGAAAAAACAGCAGGCCAAACGCGATGAAATGATGTCACGCCTCGTAAAAGGTTCAAAAGTCGTTCTCGCCGGCGGTATCATGGGTACTATCTTTGAAGTCAAAGACAAATGCATCAAGGTTGAGATTTCAGCAAATTGCGTCATTGAAGTCCTGCCTACTGCTGTTGTTGAAGTAGTTCCCGCTGAAACTGCTGAAGCTGCAAAATAATTTAATCAGGAAAATATTTATGAATAAAAAACCGGTCATTTTGCGTTTAATTATCGCCGCTGTGGTGATTTTGGTTTTTGCTCTTTCCATGATACCTTTGGCAGAGCGTCCCTTTTATGACACCTTCAAAAGAATGGTCAAAAAAGATGCCGCTGTTGCCGATGCCTTGATAAACGATGCCAAAGCTATTCAGGAAAAGAACGCAGACATCTATCCGTCACAGGCTCTCCTTACCGCCGCCACCAACAAAGGCGTCGAAATGAAGAAACTCATTGCGGAAAATAAAAATATCGAAGACAATCGTGACGTCATCGGTTCCATCCGCAAAAATGCTGCAAGTTCCATCCGTCTCGGTCTCGACCTTGCAGGCGGTGTTGAATTTTTGATTGAACTCGTCCCTGATGAAGATTTTTTGAAAAAACTTGATACCATCAAAGATGACGGTTCCACCAAAGATGAAACCCGCAAGCGTATGGATGATGAATTCTCACGCTATCGGGATATGGCTATTGAAATTTTGCGTAAACGTCTTGAAAACAACAAGATCTTTGAATCTGAAATCGCTCCTTCCGGCGGCAGATATATCAGTTTGAAAGCTCCGATCGTCTCAAAGGATGAAAAAGTCCAGCTGCTCAATCTTATTCAGATGAGTGCCAAACTCCGTTTCAGACTTGTCCATCAGGATAATGACGCTCTCGTTGCTCAGTATCTTGCCGATCCCAAAAATTTCCAGGGGCCCATCGGTTATGAGCTGATGACCAATACCACTTTCCGCAGCGGTGACAAACCTGTTGTAAATTACTACTTCGTTGAAAACCGCGCGCAGATGGATGGTAAAGGTATCGTTGATGCTGTTCCCACCCGCGACCAGTTCGGTCAGCGTATGATTTCTCTGCGTTTTGACGGTAACGGTGCAGCAAAATTCGGTGAAGTCACCACCAAACATGTCGGCAGACTTCTTGCCATCGTTCTTGATGGCAAACTTTACTGCGCACCTGTTCTTCGTGAGCCTATTACCACAGGTCAGGCACAGATTTCAGGTTCTTTCTCCAATGAAGAGCTTACTGCCATTTCAAATGCTCTTGTCTCCGGCAGTTTCCCCTTCCAGATCAAAGTTGAAGCAACATTTGATACCGATCCCAAACTCGGTGCTGACAATATCAAAAACAGCATTTATGCAGGTATTGCCGCATTGATCGTTGTTGTTATATTCATGATTATTTACTATAATCTGGCAGGTGTTATTGCTGTTCTCGCTCTCGGAACCAACGTTATTCTGGTTCTCGGTGCGCTGGCGGCATTTGACTCAACACTGACTTTGCCGGGTATGGCGGGTATCATTCTTACTATCGGTATGGCTGTTGACGCCAACGTGCTTATTTTTGAGCGTATCCGTGAAGAACTTGAAGCCGGCAAAAATCTGCCTGCAGCTATTGAAGCAGGTTATGCCAAAGCATTTTCTGCGGTGTTTGACGCCAATATCACTACATTGTTCATTGCTATTATTCTGATGAACTTCGGTACAGGTCCGGTCAAAGGTTTTGCCGTTACTCTCGGTATCGGTATTATCTCCAGCTTGTTTACTGCCATTTATATCACTCACCTTATTTTTGATATTCTTGTTCAGTACACAGGTATTACCACACTCAAGATGCGTAAGTTCCTGCATAAGCCGAATTTTGATTTCCTGAAGAGCAAAAAGGTATTCTTCATTGTTTCTTCCGTTCTCATCATCGGGACTTTCATCGTATGTGCCGTCCGCGGTACTGACATGCTGAGCGTTGATTTTACAGGCGGTACTCTGCAAAGCTTCAACTATGTTGAAAAAGTGCCCGTCAGCAAAGTTGAACAGGTTTTGAAGAGTTACTCCATTCCCGGAGCTGTCACTTACAAATCAAATTCCGGCGCAACTGAAACCAAAACTATGGAAATCCTTATCCGCAAAGCTGATAGCGCAGGAGCTAAATCTCTTGATGATACTGCTTCTCTGCTCAATAAGAGTTTCCCGCAGGCAAAATTCACTGCCGCAGGAGAATCTACTGTCGGCGGTTTGATCGGTATGGAATTTACCAAGTCTGCAATCATTGCGTTGATTCTGTCCTTTATCGGTATTATCGTCTATGTTACTCTGCGTTATGAGTTTGCTTATGCTATTGCATCTCTCCTGGCATTGCTGCATGACGTTATTATCGCTATCGGTATCTATGTTGTTTGCGGCAGAGAATTGTCTCTGACCGTTGTCGCCGCAGTTCTTACTATCATCGGTTATTCAATTAACGATACAATCGTTATCTTTGACCGTATCCGTGAAGCTGTGGAACTTTATCCCAATGAATCTTACCGTGCGCTTGTCAACCGTTCAATCAATGATACTTTGAACCGTACTCTGCTGACTTCCATTACTACTTTGCTGGTAGTTCTGGTTCTCTTCTTCTTCGGCGGTTCAGCAATCAATGACTTCGTACTTGTTATGATGCTCGGTATCATCATCGGTACATATTCATCAATCTGTATCTCCAGTCCGATTGTTTCCTTCTGGCACAAGAAGATCGGACGGAACAAATAACTTTTATAACTTTCAGGAGTTTTTACCATGAAAATTGTTGTCGCTTACTCTGGAGGTCTTGATACTTCCGTAATCGTCAAATGGGTCAAGGAAACTTACAACGCTGAAGTCATCTGCTACTGCGCAGACGTCGGTCAGCAGGAAGAACTTGACGGTCTCGAAGCCAAAGCTATTGCAACCGGCGCAAGCAAATGCATCATTGATGACCTCAATGAAGAATTTGCACGCGACTTTATCTTCCCCATGCTCCAGGGGGAAGCTATTTATGAAAGCAACTATCTGCTCGGTACCTCCATTGCCCGTCCTCTCATCGCCAAACGCCTCGTCGAAGTCGCTAAAGCTGAGGGCGCAGATGCTATCTGCCACGGTGCAACCGGTAAAGGTAACGACCAGGTTCGTTTTGAACTCAATGCCAATGCTATTGACCCCTCCATCAAAGTCATTGCCGCATGGCGTGATCCCAACTGGAAGTTCACCGGCCGTCTCGATATGATCGAATACGCCAAAGCAAACAACATCCCCGTCAGCGTTTCTGCCAAGAAACCCTACTCCATGGACCGCAATTTGCTCCACATCAGCTTTGAAGGCGGTATTCTTGAAGATCCCTGGAATGAACTTCCCGAAGATATCAGCGTTATGACTGAACCCCTTTCAAAAGCCGCTGACACTCCCGAAGATGTCATCATCACTTTTGAAAAAGGTATTCCTGTTGCTGTCAACGGTGAAAAACTTTCTCCCGCAAATCTCATGCGCAAACTCAATGAAATGGGTAAAAAACACGCTGTCGGCAGAGTCGATATCGTTGAAAACCGTTTCGTCGGCATGAAGTCCCGCGGCGTTTATGAAACTCCCGCAGGCACCATTCTTCAGGCCGCTCACAGAGGTTTGGAAGAAATCACTCTTGACCGTGAAGTCATGCACCTCCGCGATAGCCTCATCCCCCGCTATGCTGATATGATTTATAACGGTTTCTGGTACGCTCCCGAACGCGAAATGCTTCAGGTTATGATTACTGAAAGCCAGAAATTTGTCACCGGCGATGTCCGTGTCAAACTCTTCAAAGGCGCATGCCACGTTACCGGCCGTAAATCAGAATTCAGCCTTTACGATGATGCAATCGCTTCATTTGAAGACGGCGATACCTATGACCACAAAGACGCAACCGGCTTCATCCGCTTGAACGCCCTCCGTCTCCGTGTTCTCGCCCGCAGTAAGCAGAAACGTTATTGATTTATTGCATGGGGAAAGCAAAAAACTTTTTTGAAAAAAAGTTTTTTCTTTCCCCCTGTACCCCCCTATTTTTTTCAAAACGCTCTGTTCCCATTGAGGGGAGATAATGAAATTATTTTTTAAAGAATAAAAAATTGAGGGGTTTGGGGTATAGTGAATTGCGATAGCAATGAACGACAATACCCCAATTGTGGCAAAGTACGGCGAAAGATTTGTTTCGTCATTCCGCAAAAAAGCGGGAGGACGAAACGAACATTTCGCCGAAAAACAGCCTGACGCACCCAGCCGCTGACACTCACGCGCCAGCGTCATATCGCACCGGGTCGTACCCGGCGCCGGGTGCAGGGGCGGCGTAAGCCCCTGCAAAAAAGCACAAGATACAGATATCTCCCCATATTGGGAACATAGCCTTTCAAAAAACTTTTGTGTTACTTTCATTTTTTGCTTCGCAAAATTTGAAAGTTTTTTTGTCAATAGACGAAAAATAAAGTTCGATATTCAGCAGATATGAAAATAAAAATATCATCTGAAATGAAGAAATATATGTCTTATCATAGAAAAATATTTGAAGAAAAAAATAGATGTTGAACTGTAAATAAAGTCTTATATTTGACCTGAGGAGCAGATATTATGGAAAGCAACGGAACAGAGGTATGGCGTAAACTTATTGATATGCAGAAGAAGTCCGATAAGTCAACTGTTTGCATTATGTTGTTTATAGTCGGTTTTTTTCTGTTGATAGGCGGCATGGAATTTTTTCAAATCCGTAAGTGGGAGCGGAAAATTGCATCTTATGACCATGTCAAAGGAGAATTGCTTTCGCATAATCGAGTCCGTCGCGGTTCAGGACGCAGCAGGCGCACTGTTTCCGAAATAAAATATCGCTTCAATTACAAAAATCATCAATATACCGGTGATGATATTGTTTACGGTGAGGATGATTTTCCGCCATACAAAAAAGGCAGAGTCATAAATATCATCGTCAATCCGCATGACCCCTCTGACTCTGCTGCTATGGTTTATTTCAGTTCGCCGCTTCTGAAATACGGCATGGCAATTTTTTTTGCTGTTATTGCCGCTGTTATGTTAATGATTATTCTTTTTAAACTGCTGAAGTCTGCCGCTGCGCCTCCGCAAAAGTTTATTGATTATGTTGATGCATTTCCCGCAGAAAAAATTGAACAGCTGCGGCAGAAAGATATAAAAGTTATTGAGGCTCCGAAATTTGAATTGGCAGGTTCAATCAAATACAAATATCAGCATTTTGCCGTGATAACCAACAGTATCGGTAAAAGCGCGGAAATAATATTCTTTATTCTTATTTTTATGAATGTAATCGGGGCAATCGCAACTTCTCAGCTTATAATATTGATACCTGCGGCGGTTTTGCTTTTTATTGCATTTATAATTCGCCCGAAGAAAATTATTTTTGACCTCATTGAAAAACGTTTTCATTCTGTGCGAAGCTTCAATTTCAGTAAAAATAAAGTCTTTCACGATTTCAAAGATATTGAATTTCTTACTATCGTTCCTATGCTTAAAACTAAGGGAGGTCTCAATTTTACTCTCTTTGCAGTTAAAAATGACGGTGCTGCAATTTATATCACTCAGCTTTCTCCGGGACAAATCAACCGCCTCTGTGATGTCACTCTTGAGGTTGCTTCCATATTGGACAATCCGCCGGTGGTTGTAAAAATAGCCTGATTTTTATCATCTTTCCAATAATTTTCTATAAATTTGACTGAAGAAAATGTCAAATATAATTAAAAGGTTTGGAAAAAGATGAGGGGGTTCCGCCGTCGCCGAAGGCTATGGCTGGACAAGACAGAGGGAGAAGAAGAACCTTTCCTTAAAAGGTTTTTTCTTCTCCCCCTGCAATAAATCAGTTATCTTTTATAACACAGTTAATTGTTTTATTATCAATATTCGCGGTCATCGCCGTAGCCGTAGTGTTCTACGACGTAATCGACATCTTTATCGCCGCGGCCGGAGCAGGTGGCAAGGATTGAACCGTAGGGATGTTCTTTTGCCCATTTGATTGCGTAAGCGATGGCATGTGAGCTTTCAAGCGCGGGGATGATGCCTTCATAGCGTGAAAGCATGAAGAATGCGTTGACTGCTTCTTCATCGCTGGCAGTGACATATTTAACTCTGCCGAGGTCGTGCCAGAATGCGTGTTCAGGGCCGACTGACTGATAATCCAAGCCGCTGGCGATTGAATAAACCGGTAATGCTTCGCCTTTTTCATCTGCGAGAACATAAGACTCAAAACCGTGAAGTTTGCCGACTTTACCGTAATTGATAGTTGCGGCATGGTCGCCGACGTTACTGCCTTTGCCGAGCGGTTCAACACCGTAGATATCGACAGGGTCGTTCAAATAGGCACAGAATGAACCGACTGAATTTGACCCGCCGCCGACACAGGCGCAGATTGCGTCAGGCAGATGACCTGTCATATCCAGGAACTGCTGGCGTGATTCATCACCGATACACATCTGGAAATCACGGACCATCAGCGGGAACGGATGCGGACCTGCTGCTGTACCGATGCAGTAAATTGAATCTTTATAATTTTTTGCATAAGACATAAATGCGGAGTCAACAGCTTCTTTCAAAGTTTTCTGTCCGAAAGAGACGGGAATGACTTTTGCTCCGAGGATTTTCATGCGGGTAACGTTGGGTGCCTGTTTGGCGATATCGACTTCGCCCATGTGGATTTCACATTCCAAACCGAAATATGCCGCCGCGGTTGCCAATGCAACACCGTGCTGACCTGCACCGGTTTCAGCAATGATACGTTTTTTGCCCATATATTTGGCAAGCAGACCTTCGCCCATGCAATGATTGAGCTTGTGTGCGCCGGTATGGTTCAAATCTTCGCGTTTGAGGTAAATCTGACAGTTGCCGAGACGGCGTGACAGACGGTCGCAATGATAGACCGGTGTCGGTCTGCCCTGAAATTCACGGCGGATACGGCGCAATTCATTGATAAAATGAGCAGATTGGCAGATAGATTTGTAAGCGGTATTGATTTCAGCAAAAGCCTCCTGCAATTCAGGCGTCAGAAATGCCCCGCCGTAAGGGCCGAAATAACCGTCAGGTGTCGGATAGTCACGAAAATAACGGGAAAAATCCATAATATATACTCCATTTCTTGTTCGGAAAATTTGATCAGTTGCAGGAGGAGAAGAAAAAACTTTTGGCGTTCCACCCGCCTTTTTATATGTTCTTTTCTTCTCTCCTTGCATCCCCTCATCTTTTTCCGAACTTTTTAAAATAAAATTAGTTGCTGTTGTATTTTATTCAATAAGTAAAAAAGTTGAGAAAGTACAAATTCTGTAAATTAACGTTCAGAGAAGATTTTCTGCATTTCAACTTGAAAATCTTCAATGTCCTGTTCGGTCGGTTTGCCGCCGGTGACTTTGTCAAGCCCCATACGTCCGGAATTGTCGATATACCATTCGGCATAGACACCTGATGCAAAGTGAACTGAACCTGAAGCCAAAGCACCGGGGCGGACGATTTTATTCAATTCTACGGTGGTCTTGCCCGGAGTATTTGCCGCATTTTCGTTATTTTCAGTGTCGGTGTCTTCTTTTTCTTCTTCAGCGGGCGGGTTCTTTTCTGCTTCGCTTCGCCAGTCCACCTCCAGCTCGGATGCAAGGATACGGATATCCATAAAAGTCATACGGGTATTGAATTTTTCATTGACCATAGTCTGGATATCGGAGAGAGAGACGTTTTCGGCGATTTTTTCAGCCATAAATTTTTTGATTTCAGCAGTATTTTCCATTTTTATTTCCTCTTATTTCATAGCGTTTGCGACATCGTGGATGATTTCTTCAAGTGAATGTTCGGCACGCCATCGTATAAGATTATTGATTTTTGTTGTATCGGGGGCGCGGTGCATCATATCTTCAAATCCCTCTTCGTATGCTTCTTCGTAGGGGATAAGTTTGATTTTGCTGTTACTGTCAAGTTCTTTGATTATCAATTCGGCAAGTTCAAGAATTGAAATCTTGCGCTGACTGCCGATATTATAGATGCCGCCGAAAGATGCGGTATTGTCTGATAAATCCTTCAATGCCCGGATAGTGTCAAAAACATGACAGAAACAGCGGGTCTGTGAACCGTCGCCGTAAACACTCAAGTCCTTATTGGCAAGCGCACTTTTCACAAAGCGCGGAATTACCATGCCGTACTGTCCCGTCTGGCGCGGACCTACCGTATTGAAAAAGCGCACGACAGTCCCTTTCAGACGGTGTGATTTGCAATAGGCAAGAGTATAAAATTCATCCAACAGCTTACTGCAGGCGTATGACCAGCGGGAGTGAATCGGATTGCCTATCAGCAGGTCGTCGTTTTCAGAAAAGAATTCGTGATTGCTTTTGCCGTAAACCTCACTGGTTGAGGCGACAATTATGCGTTTGTCAAATTCAACTGCCGCTTTGAGAATGTTTTCGGTACCGTGTACGTTGGTGTGAATAGTGCGTCCGGGTTCACGAACGACAAGTTCGACTCCGACGGCGGCGGCAAGGTGATAGATACAGTCAACTTCTTTTGCATACTTTCTTAAGTCGCAGTCGGGATCTGTGATATCTTTTATGACAACTTGCAGTTTGGGGTTGCCGGATATGTTTTTGATATTATCAAGAGAACCTGTTGAGAGGTCGTCAATGATGATTACTTTTTCGCAATCAGGGTCGTTAAGCAGGAGGTTTGCGAGATGGCCGCCGATAAATCCTGCACCGCCTGTAATGAGATATTTCATTTTGTTTCCTCCTCAAAATTGCCTTTGCCCGCCTTTTTCAGAATGAGATTGATGAAGCCTGAAAATACATATACGGTTATCAGAAGTGTAATGCCGGGAATACGGAAAATTGCGATAAAAGCGATGATAACTGCAAGAAAAATCAATTTCTTTTTGTTCTTTAAGGCAGAGAAAATCCATCTGCCGACATGTACATAAGGAACATTGCTGACCATCAGCAATCCGAGTATTGCCGCATATATCGGCAGATAACGGACGATATAAATATCAGGAATGCGGGTGTCCTTGGCATAAATCACAATAGAGCATATTGCCGCCGCCGCTCCGGGTGAAGGAATGCCGGAAAAATAATTTTTGTTCAGCGATTTTTTTGCTTTCTCTGCTTCTTCCGGCATAAGGGCGTGGATGTTGTAGCGTGCCAGACGCAGAGCCGCTCCGCCGATATAAACTGAACAGAGACAGTAAACTATTATCTCCTGTATTGCGCCGTGCGGGACATTTATCGTCATACGCATGGTATGTGTCATAATTGCCACGATAGTTGCGGGAGCAAGTCCGAAAGTTACCATATCAGACAGTGAATCCATCTCCACACCGTAAACGCTTGCGGCATTGAGCTTGCGCGCGACAAAGCCGTCAAGCGCATCAAACACCATGGCAAAAAGGATTACAAAAGCACTTGTCATATAAACACTTGCGGACCCTTTGGGGGATTCATACACACGCAATGTATAAAGTATTGCCGCAAAACCGCATAGCGAATTGCAGAGAGTCAGAAAATTTGCCACCCATTTGAGCGACATGATATTATCAACGCAAGTCTTGATACTGTTCAACATAAAAACTCCGTATTTTTTATAGTATAAGTTATATTCAGCTTAATATAACATGATTTCAGGAAAAATTCCACAAAAAAGTCAATTTTTCAAATAAAAAAACAGATTATTTATGTCTTTTTCTCTGATTTGCGGGAGGAATGTGCAGTTTTGTGCGGTATTTAGCCACGGTTCTGCGGGCGATATCAAATCCTTCGGCGTACAAAAGATTGGCTATTTTTTCATCAGAGAGGGGGTGTGAAGCGTCTTCGTCGCGTACATACATTTTTATCCGTTCCTCAATAGCTCTGGCGGAAAAAGTTTCACCGTCTCGGCTGGTGTAACCTGTTGAAAAAAAGTATTTAAAAGGAAAAACTCCGTAAGGGGTTTTCAAATATTTATCTGCACAGGTGCGGCTGATGGTGGATTCGTGAAGTTCAAGTTTTTCTGCCGCCTGCGCCATAGTGACGGGGCGAAGTGATTCGCCGCCGTCGTAGAGAAAATCATTTTGATTATCCATGATGAAACGGGCAAGGCGCACGACGGTTTTTTCTCTTTTGTCCAGAGCGTCGCACAGCTCCTGTGCCTGTTTTATTTTTTCTTTGAGAAATGCTTTGCTCTCGGCGTCAAGTGACGGGTCGTCAAGCATTTGCAGGTAAATTTCTGAAATTTTGATGCGTGGGATATATTCATCATGCACTTTGAGAATGAAGTCGTCGTTTTCGGGCAGTATTTCAGCTTCCGGGATGATGATTTGTGCAGATGAACGGTCAAGTGCGTTGCCTGGATAAGGGTTTAGTTTGCGCAATTCGGCGGCAAAATTTTCAATATCTTCATTGCTTGCATTATATTTTTTACGCAATAAATCATATTTGCCGGCAGCAAAAGCATCCAAATCTTCAAGCAGTGCGGCAAAAAGTTTTGTATATTTATTTTTTGCTTCAAGCTGGAGTTTGAAGCACTCTTTTATATCTCTTGCACCTATGCCGGGCGGGAAAATTTTCTGCAATTTGAAAAGCATTGCCTCCGTTTCAAAAATATCAGCATTGCAGCTCTGGGCAATATCGGCAAGCGGAGTTGCCAGATAGCCTTTTTCGTTTATCGCTGCAGTCACTGCATTGGCAAGCTCCTGTTCGTGCGGAGTAAAATCACGGTATTTCAGCTCATCAGCAAAAATATCCTGCATAGAGCGTTCCTCTGCATAGCTGTTGAAAATATAGTCTCTTTTATCCTGAATATCCCGGTCGGAATTCATGCCTCCGTCATAGTCCTGAAAATGGTTTTCTTCGTCAAAAGTATTATGCGAATTATCTGCATTGGCAGAGATTTCATTCATATCAAAGCTGTCGGGGCGGTATTCGTATTCTATTACGGGATTGGTGCTTACTGCGGTATCTATTGTCTGCTGCAGCTGAAAAAGCGGCAATGCCAGAAGCTTCAACGCCTGATAATGGCGGGCAGAGAGATGCTGTTCCTGGCTTATTTTTTGCTGAAGGTCAGTACTTATCATATTTTTCCCGTAAAAAAGTGAATATTCATGTTTTGTGATTTGACTTTATACAAAGTGTTGTTATCTTAATAACGGAACACTTTATATAATAAAAACCTTTTTTTCATTTTTTCAATGAAAAATACAAAAAATCAATAAAAATACTTGTCTTAATGCAAATGAGTTGTCAAACAGAAAAAACTTTGAATATATGCGCACTCGGCAGCGGAAGCAAGGGAAATGCTTTTGCACTCTCCTCCGCTGAACACGGAACATTGCTTATTGATGCCGGATTTAATGCAAAGCAGATGGAAATAAAACTTGACAGTGCCGGGATAGATATAAATTCAATCAATGCCGTATTGCTGACTCATGATCATGATGACCATTCGCACGGATGCAGAGTTTTTTGTGACAAACATGATATTCCGCTTTACTGTTCGTTCCGCACTGCGCATTATCTGAACGGCAAAAAAAAATTGCCCTCACGTGTGGTGCAGTTTGAAGCGGGGGATAATTTTGATATCAGCGGATTTAATGTTTCCGCTTTTGCTGTTCAGCATGACGCCATTGACCCTGTCGGCTTCCGCATTTGCTGCAACGGGCGGGAAGTCGGCATTGCCACTGACCTCGGGGAGATAAATTCTCTCTGCCGTCAGCGGCTGAAAAACTGTCATGCACTTATGCTTGAGAGCAATTACGATAAAGATATGCTTTATGCCTCTGACCGTGCGCTGTATCTCAAACGGCGTATTGCAAGTCACATGGGGCATTTGGATAATGTTGACGCACTCAATGCCTTGGATGACCTTTTGGATGATAAAAGTTCTTTTCTGATGTTTGTGCATGTCAGCAATGACTGCAACTCATACGAATTTGTGGAACAGAACCTCGCAGATTGTCTGCAAAAGCTCAACCGCTCGCAGATAAGCAGTTATGTCGCAAGACAGAATGAAATCAGCCCATGGTTTGAAATATGAACGGAAGCCCTGATAAAATTATATGTCAAAAATGTCATAAGCACTTGGATATAAGTGAATTAAATCCTTTTGACGAATTTCTCTGCCCCATTTGCGGTACGCGGCTCAAAGTTCCGTTTATTTTTGAAAGATATTATCTTATGGATTTGTGCGGTATCGGCGGCATGTCAAAAGTTTATCGTGCCATTGACCCCGTACTCGGTATTAATGTTGCAATAAAAATTACTGATGAAAATGCCTTTGAATCTGTCTCCGTAGGGGAGCGTTTTACCCATGAAGCTGAACTTGTGGCAAAGATAAATCATCCCGGCATTGTCAAAGTTTACCGCGGCGGAATTTTTATGAATCAGCCGTATCTGGTCATGGAGTTTATGAAAAAAGGCACTCTTGAAGTTTTACAAAAAACTTTCATGCTGCCGCCGGTTGAAAAAATTCTCTTCTGGATGGCAATTATTGCTGACGGACTTTATGCCGCAAGCAAACTCGGTATCGTGCATCACGATGTAAAACCTGCCAATATCATGCTTTCAGAGGAAGGCGATGTGAAAATCGGTGATTTTGACCTCGCAGAGATAAATACGGATAAAGATTCCGCAGAAACAAGCGGCTGGGCAAGTCTTGCTTATGTCAGTCCTGAGCGTATTCTTACGGGGGCTGAGGATTTCAGAGGAGATATTTTCAGCCTCGGTGTAAGCACTTATGAACTGCTTACCGGAGAATATCCGTTCGGCAACAGCGGTACGGCGGAAGAATTGCTGGATTTGCGCAGAAAATGTGATTTTGAACCTGCTCATCTGCTTAACTCCACTGTGCCGCAGGCTATATCAGATTTTCTGTATGAGATGATGGCCTTTAAACCGTCTGCAAGACCGGCCTACAATGAAGTTGTAAATATGTTTAAAAGTATGGGGAAAATAAGGAACAGAGAACATTCATCCAAAACTATTTTCTCATTTTTTGCCAAAAACCACAAACAGGACAGTTGATTTATGCTTAAAACAAAAAGAAATTGCACATTTGCTATTTATGTCGCCTTTCTGACTTTTGTACTTTTCAGCGCACTTTTGAGCTACTATGTTATTGCTCCGTCAGTGAAAAATATTGCTTCATTAAATGACTTCTGCATGATTCCTGACGCATGGCCGTATCTGCCGCGCTGGGCTGTTCTTGTCATTGCCGTTCTGCCTATTGCATCTTCGTTGTGGATGATAGGCGTATTACTGAAAATCCGAACCCGCATAGTTGCGCCTTTTGCCCGATGTGATGCTTTTCTGGAAGAGCTTGCCAATGACCGCATGCCGCCGCCTCTGCAGATAAAACATAAATACGGAGTTCATTCCAATCAGACCATTGCCAATTTGAATATTGTCCGTGACCGTATCAGCAATCACATGCGCCGCAAAGAGGCTGCAGAAGAGCGGGAAAAAGCCGCCAGAGCCAAACTTGATGCCGCTAATGAATTGAAATCATTGATAATCAGCCGTTTGACTCCGGATATCCGTATGCCGCTTACTTCTATTCGCGGTTATGCGGAGATACTTAAGGCAAAAACTGCGGATAATGATATTTTTAAAAGTGAACTTGACGGTATTGCCGCCAATACTGTGGCGGTCTCAAAAATCGTTTCACGCATTATCGCTTTCAGCAAAATAGGGCATCAGCAAATGGAAATAAATTCGTCCCATTTCCGTACTGCTGAACTTTTGGAACTGCTTATAAAAAGCAACGATGATTTGCTGAATGAGCGCGATGTCAAATTGATAAATATTTATGACAGCACCACTCCGGAACTTCTCTATACCGATCACGAATTGCTCATGCAGTCGCTGCTGTTGATTATCCGCGCGGTTTTCCGTGCGTCAGAACATGGAGAAATTATTAACTTATGCTGTTCTGCTGATGATGAAAAAGTTTATTTCATTGTTAAAGATACCCGCCGCTGTCAGTGTCGTGAGAAACTCGCCGAACTTTATAATTTCCATGAAGCAGATTGCCGTTTTGAATATCTGGAAGATGCCACTTCAACTCTGCTCGGCGTATTTTTTGCCGCCAATCTGATCGGTTATATCGGCGGCGAATTTTCAGCTTCAAGTGATGATACAAGCAATAACAAATTTGTGCTTGCTTTCAATAAATTTGATATTCTCTCCGCAGAAAATGAAGCGGAATTGCGCAAACAGGGCATACATGATAATCTCAAACTGACCAGTTCCAGTAATCTTATCGCCGGTAAAAATTATCTCCCCGGTACTTTTAAGGTTCCTGATTTTGATTCTGCACTTCCTCTGCGAAAGGTACTTATCGGAGAAGATAATGTGGACAACGCTCATGCGCTAAGTGAATATCTGAAACTTTTCCGTTTTGAAACAGTTTCTTGTGACAATGCCCGCTCCCTGCTTGAAATGGCAAAAACTGATACATTTGACGCAATTATTCTTTCAAACTCCATGCGTCACCGTTATCTGATAGACATTATCAAGACTATCCGTTCACAATTCAACGGCGCGCGTCTTCCTATTATTGTGTTGGTATCCAAACTCAACAGCCGCAAAGAAGCTGAACTGCAGGAGCTTAAAGTTTCCTCCATTCTGCTCAAACCGATTTCCTTTGCCGCTCTCGTCAACCGCTTGAATCAGCTCTGTTCATATCAGCAGTAAAAATGAAACGGGCATATATACTACTTGCATTTTTTATCTGCTGGGGAGTTGTCATTGCGGCAAGCTCTCTTTATCTGATTTGCAATAAAAAGGATGAATTGAACCGTCTGGAAAGAAAAATTTCTTCACGCAAATTTATACTTTATCCGACCCGAGCTGTTATCTTTGACCGTAACGGTGAAAAAATCGCCTGGACAGAATGGGAATTTTATATCCGTTATTCTTACCGCAACCGCAAAAATACAGAAAAATTATTTCGCACTCTGGGGATTAAAACAGAACCTGTTTTTATTGAGAGGACTAAAACTTTTATTCAGAATATCCCCAATGATAAAGTTGTTGATGCGGTTAAACTTGCCCGCAAATACCGCATTCGTGTACGCCGCCGTATCGTCAGGCGTACTGTGCCTCTCTCAAATGCTGCAAAAAGCTATATCGGACAGACTTTGCTTTATCACGGCATATCGGGAGTTGAGTTGAAATACAATTCCGGATTGCAGGGGAGAGCAGGAATTTATTTTGCTGTTCAGGGCATGGCAGGCAGAATTGCAGAAAAAAGTTTCAAAGTCATGTTGCCGATGCAGGAGGGCAATGCTGTTACTTTGCCTTACTCTTTGTTTGAAATTCAATGCGGTTTGATGCTGACAGGGGGATTGTGATGCAGAAAAGAAATTTATTTTTCATCTCAGCAGTATATGCCGTATTGTTTATATTGACATTTTCCGGAGTTTTGCTTATTTACAGCAGCAGAGCGGACAGTGCTTACGGATTTGAGGCGGCGGAATTTGCTCTCAAACAGTTTTTTATTGCCTGCGGCGGTTTTGCCTGCATGGAGTATTTACGCAGATTTGATTGCGGAAAATTGTATAAATTATCAAGATATACATTTTTTTGTGCGATGGCAATGCTGGCTCTGGTGTTGGTAACAGGAGTGAAAATCAACGGGATGAAAGGCTGGTTTTCGTTTTATTTCATCAATTTGCAGCCGTCGGATATTTTTAAATGTTTTTATATTTTTTATATTGCCGGACTTTATGAAAAATCGCAGAATAAAGAGAAAACTTTTTTTGTTGCAGGTGCTGCAAGCACTGTCTGGATAGGTTTTATTTTACTTCAGCCGGATTACGGAACGGCACTTATTTACGGATTGATTTTTGCCGTGATAAGTTTCCTTGCGGGTGTGAAATGGCATGTCCTTCTGCTGTTGCCGATGTGTGCAGTAACCAGTCTTGCTGTCTTTATCGGACATAAAAAATACGGGTTTGACCGTTTGTACAGCTTTTTTGCCGAAAACGCCGACATCAGCGGCAGTGCATGGCATTGGAAACAATTTCAAATTACGATTGCGCGCGGCGGTTTTTTCGGCAACAAAACAGACGGTTCATTCTGGAGCAGTAATTATCTGCCGTTTGCTTATAATGATTCGGCGTATGCGGCATTGCATGAACTGATAGGATTTGCCGGAGCATTTTTGTTGTTGGTTTTGTTTTTTGTTCTGCTTGCGATTTTTTTCAAAAAAGGAAGCGAAATGCAAAAAGGCAGACTTTTTGTTCTATCAGGAGCTTTTGCTTTGATGGTGCAGACGCTTTTGCATTGCAGTGTCAATACCGCACTTTTGCCGACAACAGGGCTTACAATGCCGTTGATAAGTTACGGCGGCAGTTCTCTTCTCGGAGTTTTCCTCCTCCTCGGAATGATGCTTTGTGTCTGTAAGTCAAGCGAATAAAAATCACTTTATGTTAGGCTATGTTCCCAATATGGGGAGATATCAGTATCTTGTGCTTTTTCGCAGGGGCTTACGCCGCCCCTGCACCCGGCGCCGGGTACGACCCGGTGCGATGTAACGCTGGCGCGTGAATGTCAGTGGCTGTGTATTGTCAGGCTGTTTTTCGGCGAAATGTTCGATTGTTCCTTCACTATATAAAAGCGGGTGGAACGCTAGGGAATGAGCAATCAAATCTTCCGCCGGACTGCGCCACATTTTTTTATGGTATGCTGTCGCATTTGCATACCCCGTTGTAAAAATATACTTTGAGATTTTGCCAAGGCGATAGCAAATAAAGTGTATTATTTTTTCAGCGGGGCGACGGTGTCAAAGCGGGCTTTGAATTCATTGCCCCAGCCGATGAGTTTATCATTTTTGAATACGAGCGGCAGACATTCGTCGCGGGTATAAAGTCCGTCGTACCAGTTGATACGGATGAAGTAATGCCATACATTTTCTTCATGGAAAGAGACATTTTTGATAGGTTCGCCCATAATTTGCAGGACTTGAGCTTTGGTCATGCCGATACGGAGGTTTTTTGAGTTTTCAACATTGCGGTCAATTTCTTTCCATGAGCAGGAGGCGAGGAGAGAAATTATACAGAGCGAAGCGAAAAAGCGGATGAATTTTTTCATAGGTTATCTCAAAGTTTTACGGCGCATGCTCCCTGACCGATTTCACAGGCAAGGATTTGCGGGTCTGTATTGGTTTGAAGTTTATAAGCCTGACGGACGGCAGACATATATGAATCTTTGTCAGATTCACGGACGAGATGAATACTTATACCGCCGAAGCCGCCGCCGGAAAGGCGTGCGCCGAGGCAGCCGGGGACAGTTTTTGCGAGTTCGACGAGATAGTCAAGTTCGCAAGTGCTGTTTTCAAAATTGTTTCTGCTGGATTCATGAGATTCAAAAAGAAGTCTGCCGAAAGTTTCAATATCGCCGGATGCCAGACATTTTTCCGCCTGTTTCACACGGTCACATTCACCTACGACATGTTTTGCACGCTTGTATTCCAAAATGTCAAGGTTATTTTTGCATGATTCAAGCAGTGCAGGTGAGACGTCGCGGAGGGTTTTGACTTCGGGGTGAGCGGCACTGATTTTAGCGGCTGCGCCTTCACACTCCTGACGGCGGCTGTTGTATTCAGAGTCAACGAGGTTGTGTTTGACCATGGAGTTGGCAACGACGAGGACATAACCGGAGGGAAGCGGAACGGTACGGAGGACTTCAACAGTACGGAAGTCAGAGAGAATGAGAGCATTTTTCTGACCGAAAATAGAACTGAATTGGTCAAGCAAGCCTGTTTTGAGACCGAGATAAACATTTTCAACCGCCTGGCCGATACGCGCCCATTCTTCATTGGCAAGCTGAATATTGAAAAGTTCTTTGAATGCGAATGAAAAGCCGACTTCAAGTGCGGCGGAACTGCTCATGCCGGAGGCGACAGGGAGGTCACTTTTAACCAGAGCATCAAAACCTTTTATTTTGATATTGCGTTTTGCAAGTTCTGTGATTACGCCTTTGATATAATTTGTCCAGTCCCCGTGAACTGCTGCTCCGACATTATTCAGGTCAATGACCGATTCTGTATCGGGGGCAAATTCGGGATTGCGGACACGGCAGATGTCAAGGCCGTTTTCGGCAATGGCAATAGTCACTCCGAGGCCGACTGCACAGCTGAGGACGAACCCCTCATTATAGTCGGTATGGTTGCCGAGTATTTCCAATCTGCCGGGAGCTTTGGCAAGGACAGCGGCTTTGCGTCCGAAAAATTTCTCAAACTGTTGTAAAAATGCCTGTTCGTTCTGCATAAAATCACCTTATTTGAGCAATGCGCTTACTGCTTTAAATGCGGGATGTTTTGAATTTTTGAGCAGAGCAAAAATAATTGATTCAGTACTTAAAACTGAAACTCCGCTGTGGCGCAAATAGCTGAGTGCCAATTCTTTGTCTGTTTCATTGCGTGAGCTTGCCGCATCGGCGGCAAGAATTACATTATAATTTTTTTCAAGCAATGCGACAGCAGTCTGCAGGACGCAGACATGGCTCTCAACACCGCAGAGAATAATATTTTTGCGGTCGGCTTCAAGGATTTTGCTGTTGAATTCGTCAGCTCCGCAGCAGGAAAAGGCGGATTTTTCAACAAAGGGAGTTTCTGTATTCAGAACTTCTTTGACTGCATCAACGGTAGGGCCGAGGCCTTTGGGATATTGTTCGGTGACTATGACCGGGACATTCATCAGCGAGAGGGCGTTGGCGAGCAATCGGACTTTGGCAAGACATTTTTCTGAATTGCTCATAACATTCATAAGTTTCTGCTGTACATCAACGACAACGAGCAGAGAATTTTCGGTATCAATAAACATTTCTGTCCTTTCATATTTGCATTACAATACTGAAATGGCGAAGACATCTGTTTCGGCTTTTACGGTTTTCAAGCTTAATGTTGCACGCATGAAAAAGCGGCGTTCCTTGCCGGGAGTAACTTTAAGTCCGTCGAGGAAAGGAAGACCGAACCGCACCAGTACAGCTACCCCCGGAGACATATCCAGCGGGTAGCGTTTGGGGCGTTCAAGTGTAACCGGATAAATTACATCCCATGCTGTAGGGTCGGGGTCATTTGTTCCCGGTTTCCACGGCTGATAATAGACGATAAAGTTGTCTGCTTCTTTCATATACCATTCTTCAATGCGGATGGCTTTGCCTTTGTTGGTCAGACGCAGAGTGATACTGTCGTCAACTCCTGAAATAAGTTCGCGTCTGCCTACAACTTCAAGTTTGAGCCTGGCATCCGGAATAGGGTCAAAGTGTTTGCGTTCGGGGAATTTGGTAATAGTTCCCGTGTAAGTAGTTACACATCCGCACATAAACAGTAATGCGCAGAATGCGGAAAAAATATAAATCCCTTTCTGCATAAATCACCTCTTATTCTTCATCTTCATCTGCACCGCGCATTGCGGCGGCAAGAACTTCAGGATCAGCAGACAATACACCGCGTTTTGCAGAGGTCATAAATGCACAGAATTTGTCGGTATATTGGTTTTTGAAATCTGCATTTTCCATTTCTTTTGCGGCGTTTCCGAAGTTCAAACCTTTAAAGAAGAAAGTTTTGAGAGTCTTTTTGAGACCGCTGCGTTCTGCGGCAGTCATACCTGAACGGCGGAGACCGACAATATTCAAACCGGCAACTTTGCCGCTGTCTGAAAGCAGAACATAAGGCGGTACATCCTGACGGATTTTGGAGCCGGGAGTGACCATTGCCATCTCTCCGACACGGCAGAACTGGTGAATCATAACATGACCTGAAATAACAGCTTTGTCGCCGACTTCAATATGGCCTGACAGAATGGTATGGTTGGCAATGGTAACATTTTTTCCGAGTTTGACATCGTGGGCAATGTGAACAAAAGCCATAAGCATACAGCCGTCGCCGACTCTGGTAACTGCTTCGGGAGTGGGGGAGCGGTGAATGGTAACATATTCGCGGATAACAACATCGGAACCGATTTGAGTATAGGAAACAATATTGGGATCCATGCGGTGATCCTGAGCATCATCTCCGACGATTGCATTTTTGTAAATTCTTGTATTTGAACCGATTGTGGTGTAGCGGCAGATTTTTGTCATGCAGTCGATAAAACAATTATCTCCGATAACGACGTCATCTTCAATAACTGCGTAGGGACCGATTTCAACATTTGCGCCGATTTTAGCTTTGGGGGAAACAATAGCGGTAGGGTGAATCATATAAACTCCTTTTCAGCAGACGATTGTGCCTGCAGTGTTATCGCCGCGCAGAATGGCATCAAGACCTTCTTCGTCAGCAAAATTAAAAACGATAATTGGTAAGTTATTGTCTCTGCACATTGAGAATGCAGTTGAATCCATAATTTTGAGTTGTTTTGAGATTGCGTCGTCAAAACTCAATTCCGTATAGCGTTCAGCATCAGGGAATTTAAATGGGTCGGCACTGTAAATACCGTCAACTTTTGTAGCTTTGAGAACTGCTTCGCAGTCATTTTCCAGAGCGCGGAGGACGGCAGTTGTGTCAGTTGTAAAAAACGGACAGCCGGTGCCGCCTGCAAAAATCACGACTTTACCTGCTTCAAGCGCACGGTTGGCTTCTTCTCGGTCAATTCCTTTGGCAATGGGCGGCATAGGCACACTGCACTGGATAACTGCGTCAACGCAGACGCGGTTGAAAAAATCACGCAGACAGAGAGCATTCATTACAGTACCGAGCATACCCATATAATCGGCATTGACTCTGTCCATGCCGCCTGCTGCTCCTGAAACTCCGCGCCAGATATTGCCTGCGCCGCAAACGAGAGCGACTTCCATGCCGTTATCAAGAACTTTCTTGATTTTTGCTACAATGGCTTCAACTGCGGCGGCATCATAGCCGTGAGTTTGTGTGCCTTTGAGTGACTCACCGCTGATTTTCAGCAGGACTCTCTTGTACTTGTAACTGCTCATAATAACTCCTTAAATTTTTTAAAATATCGAAAAATAAAATAAATTCCGCTAAATATACAACAAAATGTGACAGATTTCAAAAAAAATATTAAAAAAAGTTGTTTTTTCTGAAAAAAAAGTGTATATTACCTGAAGAATTTTATATCAACCTTTAATAACAGGAGTTTTTTATGTCAGAAAAAATCAAAGTCGGAGTTATCGGAGTCGGAGCCCTCGGCCGTCATCATGCAAGATTGTACCTTGAAAATCCCGATGTTGAATTGGTCGGAATTTTTGATGTTATGAGCGAAACCGCCGAAAAGGTCGGTGCTGAATTCAATATCCCGGTTTATAAAAACTGCGATGAACTCGTTGAGAAATGTGAAGCATTCAGCGTTGCCGTTCCCGCAACATATCATCATGCAAGTACCATTCCTCTGCTTAAAAAAGGTAAACATGTCCTGATTGAGAAACCTATTGCCGCTTCTGTTGCTGAAGCTGAAGATATGGTTAAATGCGCTAAAGAAAACAATGTCGTTTTCGGCGTCGGTCATGTTGAACGTTTCAATCCCGCTATGGATTTTATTCAAAAGTATTCCGCAACGACCCGCTTTATTGAAGCTCATCGTCTGTCTCTCTATCCTCCTGCACGCCCCGGCATGCACCGCAGAGGTACTGAAGTCAGTGTTGTGCTGGATTTGATGATTCATGATATTGACCTCATTTTGTCTATGGTTGACTCTGAAGTAGAGCATATTGACGCCGTCGGTATTCCCGTTTTGAGCGACACAGAAGATATCGTCAATGTCCGTCTCAAGTTTAAAAACGGTACCTGTGCCAATGTCACTGCCAGCCGTGTTTCTCAGGACCCGCAACGCCGTTTCCGTGTATTCCAGGAAGATACTTATATCTCCATGGACTATATGACACGCAAGGCTATGGTCTTGAAACGCAACAAGATAGGTCTTGCCCGTAAAGATGTCGAACTCGATGAGAAAAACGCTCTTGCCGCCGAGCTTGCTGATTTTATTGATGCCGTTAAGGCAACCAAAGCCTCCGGCAAAGTTGTTGACCCCAAAGTTTCAGGAGAACAGGGCTTGCGCGCTCTCCGTGTCGCAGTTGCTGTTGAAAATGAAATCCGCGCCTATAACGACAAATACGGATTCAAAACCGTTCCCGTTCTGGACTGATGGATCTTTCTCCCGTAACTTTGAAAGGCCGCGCGGCGGCAAAACTTAATCTGGCATTGAAAATTGTCGGCAAACGCCCCGACAATTATCATTTGCTTGACAGTATTTTTGTGCCTGCTCCGTGGCTTTTTGATGAAATAAGCATTGTTCTTTCTGCAGGGGAAAGCGAAGTTTCCATGTCGTCAAATCTTGATGAAATGACGGATGCGGAGACAAATCTCTGCTCAAAAGCGGCAAAAAAATATTTTGAAATGACGGATATCAGCGTCAAATGCCATATTGAGCTTATTAAAAATATTCCTATCGGTGCAGGACTCGGCGGCGGAAGTTCCGATGCGGCGGAAGTCCTGAAAATGCTCAATTCTCATTATCAGAAATTGTCTGCACAGGAACTGAATGATTGCGCCCTTGCTCTCGGTGCTGATGTGCCTTTTTTTCTCATCAACAAGCCGAGCCGTGTCGGCGGTATCGGCGAAAATATCGTGCCGTTTGAGTGCCGTGCGCAACTGCATTTAATGATAATTTCACCGCCGTTTGCTGTCAGTACGCCGTGGGCTTTCAAGCATCTTGATCCGTCAGTTATCGGACAGGATCCATCAAATTTAAGCTCAAAACTTGTGGCGGCACTTGAAAATGACGATATTTTGACGGCGGCTGAATGTATGCATA
>JAZOSO010000234.1:0-22445 GCA_045657185.1 Victivallaceae bacterium
CAATTGTGGCGAAGTCCGGCGGAAGATTTGATTGCTCATTCCCCAAAAAAGGGGGAGGAGCAATCGAACATTTCGCCGAAAAACAGCCTGACGCACACAGCCGCTGACACTCACGCGCCAGCGTCACATCGCTCCGGGTCGTACCCGGCGCCGGGTGCAGCGGCGGCGTAAGCCCCTGCAAAAAAAGCACAAGATACAGCTATCTCCCCATATTGGGAACATAGCCATAAATAAAATCTTAGCGGTTTGGGGGATAGTGAATAAAAAGTCAAATGGAGCGCCCCATTGCACAAACTATTCTTTGCATTCGGGACAAAGTCCGCGGAAGTTGACATGAATTTCTGTGATTTTGAAATCGGCAGGCAACAGCGGAGAATAGTCAACAGGGGTGAAAAAAAAGTCATGGACCGCACCGCATTTTGTACACTTGAAGTGAGCGTGCGGAGAAATATCAGCATCATAACGCATCTCACCGTCTTCAATAATAACCTCTTGTACGGCAGATTGCTGAGAGAAAAGTTTTAAAGTATTATAAACAGTTGTCCGTGACAATGTCGGATTTTCAGGTGCTAATGCCTGATAAATCATTTCAGCCGTCGGATGATTGCGCATCTCGTCAAGATAGCGGTAAATTGCAAGGCGGTGTACCGACGGGCGAATATCGTATGATTTTAATTTATCTGCAATTGTCTGCATATTCACCTCCTTGCCTGATAATACATTTCATTCAAAAAAGGGGAAGGGAAAAGTCCTTCCCCTTCAAGAATTTACTTATTTGTCAAAATAGCGTTTGAGCAAACCGGCGAAAGCTGCGCCGTGACGGGCTTCGTCTTTGCACATTTCATGAACAGTGTCGTGGATAGCATCCAAACCGAGTTCCTTAGCGCGTTTGGCAAGCATGAGTTTACCTTCACATGCGCCGCCTTCTGCTTCAACGCGGACGGTAAGGTTTGCTTTGGTATCAGCGGCAACACATTCACCGAGGAGTTCAGCAAATTTGGCAGCGTGTTCAGCTTCTTCAAAAGCGATGCGTTTGTAGGCTTCAGCAACTTCGGGATAGCCTTCACGGTCAGCCTGACGGCTCATTGCAAGATACATACCGACTTCGGCGCATTCGCCGGTGAAGTTGGCGCGGAGGCCTTCAACAATCTGCATATCAACATCTTTGGCAACGCCGATGCGATGTTCGTCAGCCCATGCGATACCTGCAGTTTCAACTTTTTCAGTAAATTTGGCAGCGGGAGCTTTGCACTGGGGGCAATTGGCAGGAGCTTCATTTCCTTCATGAACATAACCGCAAATAGTACAGACAAATTTTTTCATTTTCAAATCCTTTCGTTATTTTGGTTTGTATAAACTTTTTATAATGTTGTAATCATTACAATATTGAATTTACTACAACTTTTAAAAAATGCAAGTGATTTTCTTAATTTTTTTTGATTTTTTTTAAAAAAAATATATATTATAAAGGAAAAGAAAGGTATTTTTTATTGCACAGCAAAAGCAACGCTGCAATAAATTATTTATATTGAGGCAGTTATGGTTAAATTGATTATAAATGCCGATGACCTCGGCTATGGCAGAGAAAATAATGATGCCATTTTTGAACTTATGGACGGCGGAAAAATAACTTCTGCTACACTGATGACAAATACACCAGGCTTTGAAGATGCCGTCAAACGGCTGAAAAACTATCCGCAATACTCTTTCGGCTTGCATCTGGATATCGTTGAATTTCCGTTTATAACCAGAGGCAAAGAGTTGATAAAGAAGAAGTTAATTGATACTGACGGACGGGTTTTAAGCAATATCCGCCGCCGTCAAATCATACCCAACGGACAATTTTTGCAGGATATTTTCAATGAATGGTGTGCTCAGATGGACAAAGCCCTTGCCGCCGGGGTGCCGATAAGCCATGTTGACTCACATAAACATACTCATACCGTCCGCTATCTGAAAGATATTTTTATTGATTTCTGCAAAAAATACAATATAACCAGAGTCCGCAACAAAAATCAGAATTACGAATATTCCAAGGACACACCGTTTTTGCGCCGTTATTGGCGCGATATCAAACGCCGCAGCTGGTGCGATGCGATTGCTTCTGAATTCATCGTTCCCGACCACTTTGAAGAAGGCAGAACAGGCTTACCGTATATGCAAAAGCATGATATCCGGGAAGATATAAGTATTGAATGGATGTGCCACCCCGGAGCTTACGGTTTTCCTGACGACCTTCCCCGCTTCAAATCCGACTGGGAAGCCACTCTCAAAACAAAAATTCAAAAAATCAGTTTCAATGAATTGAACTGAATAAAAAAACGGAGCTGCGCAAAACCTTTAAAAGGCAATCGGCAGCTCCGATAAAATGTTTATAACAATTTTTTACAGCAAACACCCTTATTTGACAGCGATGAATTTGCCGCCGTTCTGAGCGGATTCATGGCTTGCTGCGCAAAGTTTGAGGTTGTGTACACCGTCTTCGGCATTCATATAATTGCCGGAAAGAACGGATTTTGCATGATTTTCAATCAAGCTCTGATAGATATTGGCGTATTCGGTAACTTTGACAGTTTCGACTTCGCCGAGAGTATCTTTTTCGAGACGGATTTTGATAGGTTCGCCGGGATGACCGGAGAGCTGGAACATTGCGCCATAGCTGCGCAGAGTTGAATCAGCACCGTAGATTTCATAGCCGAGGTTGGTGAGAGTACCGCTCAAACCGCCGCGGAGTTCAGAGAAAGCAGCTTTAACGGAACCGACCATACCGGAAGCCATTTTGAATTTGATATATGCGCCGTCTTCGGCTTTGATATTCAAAATTTTGGGCAGATAAACTGCACCGACTTCAACGATTTTGTCATTGAAAATGTATTCAGCAACATAGAAGCAATGGCTGGCGACGTCGCCGATGGGACCGCCCATTTCATCAATATTGTTGCAGCGCCATGTTTTGGCTTCATCCTCTGAAAAACCGTAAGCAAATTCCATGTGAAAGCAGCTGTCATTGACTGCACCGAGTTCACCTTTAGAGACGATTTCTTTTGCTTTGATAGTCCATGCGTTGTAAACCATCATGTGGTCAACGGTAAGTGAAACATTGTTGGCTTTGGCGCAATCGACCATTGCCTGAGCATCAGCAACAGAAGTAGCAACAGGTTTTTCAACGATGACATGCTTTTTAGCATTCATTGCCTGAATGGCAAGTTTTGCATGAGAAAGGTTGTTGGTAGCGATATAAACAGCATCGACAGAAGCATCAGCAAGCAATTCTTCAATAGATGCATACCATTTGAGGCCGAGAGCTTCAGCAGCTTCCTGACGGGCAGGATTGAGGTCAAAAGCACCGATAAGCTCAGCATATTCCAACGGCTGAAAACGGCTCTTGTCGCAGGCATAACCTTCTTTGGCAACACGGTTTTCAGCAATACCGCCGAAACCGATCAAAGCATATTTTACTTTAGCCATAATATTTTTCCTTTTTCTAAAAATATACTTCTATCTATTTTAAAAAATCCGTGTCGGCAAAAACCGGCACGGATTTCAGAATCAGAAGTTTTCAGATTACTTCATGTAGGCAGCGGCGACTTTCTTGAAAGCGTCGATCATTGCCTGAGTGTGTTCTTCAGTGTAAACCGGGTGAGTGAAGAAGCTGATGGTGCGGTCAGTCAACCAGTTTGCCATTTTGCAGTTGAACTTGGAGTAATCGATGTTGCGTGATTTCGGGTCATGGAAGGGATATTTGGCAACGCCGAAACCGTTACGATCGGTGTAAGCCTGTTCCTTGTACATTTCGGGCCAGAGAACGCTGTAGACGGGAACGCCTTCGGCAGCGATAGCAGCGATGAACTGTTTGGTGTCAACGCCATCTTTGAATTTGTCAGTGTCGAGAACGAAGGGAGCCCACCAGAAGGAGTTCTGACGTTCTTCGGTGTCAACGGGAGCATATTTGACCAACGGATGATCTTTGAGCTGAGCGATGAGCATTTTACCGTTACGGATACGGTTTTTGAGGTTCCAGTCTTCGAAACGTTCGAGTTCGCAAAGACCGATCTGGCTCTGCATTTCAGTCATACGGAAGTTGAAACCGACGCGGCGATGGATGTAAAGCTGTTTGCCTTCCATTTCGAGCAAATTGAGTTTAGCTTTGACGTCATAACCATGGTCACGGAAAGAACGGCATTCCCAAGCGAGGTCTTCGTCATTGGTGACGACCATACCGCCTTCACCGCCGGTGGTGAAGTGTTTGCTCTGGCAGAAGCTGAAGCAGCCGACAGTACCGATGGTACCGGCTTTTTTGCCTTTGTAAACACCGCCGAAGCACTGAGCGCAGTCTTCAACAACATAGAGGTTGTATTTTTTAGCGATTTCCATGATGGGATCCATGTCAGCGACGATACCGTAGAGGTGGACGACGACGATGGCTTTGGTGCGTTCGGTAATAGCTTCTTCAATCTTTGAGGGATCGATCAGGTGGTCGGTGCCGCAGTCAACGAAGACGGGGAGAGCACCTGCCTGAAGAGCGCAGAAGCTGGAAGCGATAAAGCTGTAAGAAGTACAGATAACTTCGTCGCCGGGGCCGACGCCGAGAGAAGCGAGAGCGGTGTGCAATGCGCAAGTACCGTTAGCAACGCTGATAGCATTTTTTACGCCGAGCCATTCAGCCCATTTCTTTTCAAATTCCATACCGACTTTACCGGTCCAGTAGTTGACTTTGCCGGATTTGAGGATGTCAGTAACTTTGTCATAGACTGCGGGGTTGAACTGAGGCCAGCCGGGGAAAGCACCTTCCCAAACTTTTTTGCCGCCATCAATAGCGAGTTGTTCTGCCATAGGGAACCTCCTTTTTGTTTGTTAAAAATTCCAATAGGGCATAAGAGTTAACATGATATATTATAGTGTATAAACGGTGATAAAGCAATAAAAAAAGATTGGAATTTTCTACCAAAAAAATGTAAAATCTTACTATTTTAATATTTTATACAACTGTTTTATTCTTTTTTCAATGATTCAATTTATTCAGAAAGATGTGCAAACATCACTCTGAGCGGAGAACCTTGATCGGGTTCTGCTGAGCCGCCTTATACGCAGGATAAGTACCGAAAATAATACCGACCATACAGGAAATAATAAGAGAGGCAAGAATACTCCAAACAGAATACACTGTCGGCATTCCGCTGTACATTGTAATTACTTTTGCAATGCCGACACCTGTCAGAATACCCATTACACCGCCGCAGGTCGTGAGGAATACAGTTTCCAGAAGAAATTGCAGAATAATGTCAGATTTCTGCGCACCGAGAGCGCGGCGCGTTCCGATTTCCTTGCGTCGTTCATAAACACTGGCAAGCATGATATTCATAATACCGATACCGCCGACAACAAGCGAAATACCGGCAATGGATGCCATAACAATTGTAAAAATATTCTGCGTCTGCTCGCGCTGTTTGAGCAGTTCAAACGGAACGACAATACCCCAGTCACGGGTAGAACCGTGAGCTTTATCAAAAAAGTTGGCAATACGTTTGGCAGTATTATCAATATGAGTAAGATCAAGAACTTTGATAATAAGCAAATCATAAACTACACGGATGATTTTGTGAGTATTGCCTTCACGGAAAAAGGCATAATCATTATAATGCGCTCTGGCAGTATCCATGGGAATTATAATCATATTGCTCTGAGTGCCGACTTCAGGATATTGTGTCCCGTACGGATTATCAATGATACCGATGATTTTGAAAACATCCCCCTCAATACGGATATTTGAACCGACGACATCCTGAGTACCGAGTTTGAAAAGCTGACGCTTGACAGCAGTTCCGATAACGCAGACATTAAGTTTATTTTTGAAATCCGAGGGAGCGAACCATCTGCCGTCAACAATTTCACCGGGAGTATCTTCATAAAAATACTTATCCGCACCGATAAGTTTGATATCGGTTCTTACCAAACCTTTCAATACTTTCTTTCTGGTATTGAAAAGTCCTGTAATGCGCTCAACATTGTCCATTTTCATAACATGCTGAACATCTACTTCGGTAATACCGTAACGCTCAATAACACTGGCATCATCGTTGCCGTCACTCTGTCCGTCAAGCGGCGGACGCTGAGAAAAAACGATGATTTTGTCAATACCCATAGCTTCAATCTGAGCAAGAGCCGCCCGTTTGGCACCTTCGGAAATAGCAAGCATGGCAATAACACTGCCGACACCGAAAATCACGCCCAATGAAGTAAGAAATGAGCGGAACTTGTGCATCAGCAAGTTATGTATTGCAAGTGTTAAAATGTCTCTCGGCAGCATCATAATAAAATTACTCCACGCTTTCAATTCTGCCGTCACGCAGACGGATTATTTTATCGTAATGAGGTGCAAGTGCAGGATTGTGTGTGACCATAACAATAGTTACACCGGAACGGTGAAGTTCATGAAAAAGCTCCATAATTTCGTCACTTGTCTTTTCGTCAAGGTTTCCTGTCGGTTCGTCAGCAAGAATAAATGCCGGATTATTGCTCAAAGCTCTGGCAATAGCAATACGCTGACATTCACCGCCGGAGAGCTGAGTCGGCTTATGTCCGAGACGATGTCCGAGCTTGACCCGTTTGGCAAGGTCAAGTGCGCGAGCCTGACGGATTTTACGGGGAACGCGGGCATAAAGCATGGGAACTTCAATATTCTGTTCCACAGTGAGATAAGGAAAAAGGTTGAACGATTGAAAAATAAATCCGATTTTTTTATTACGGATTTCCGCAAGTTCATAGTCTGTCAGAGATTCCACAGGAATCCCCTCTAGCAAATACTGCCCGCTTGTCGGATTGTCAAGCAGCCCGAGGATATTAAGCAATGTTGATTTACCGGAACCGCTGGTACCGATAAAACCGACGAATTTGCCGCGTTCAACAACAGCGTCAATACCTTTGAGAACGGGAACTTTGAGTTCGCCGTTGACATAAGTTTTGGTAATATTACGCAAATCAACAATATTGCGGATTTCTGAATTTGCGGTCAATATGCTCATTGTTTATCCTGTTTTTTCTGATACGGACGGTAGAGATAAACTATATCGCCTTCTTCAATACCCTCAAGGATCTGAACGAAGTTGTCGTTGGATTCACCGAGTTTGACATCCTGTTCCCTGACACCGGCAACAGTATGTTTGTAAACATAAAAGCGGTCGTTATCTTCAAAAACAGCTTCAACAGGCACAAAAAGCGTTTTGGGAATAATTTTTGTCACGATATTAATCTGCACACTCATACCGTTTACAAGCAGCGGAGACTGTTTATCAAACTGGATTTTTGCCTTGTAAACTTTGGGAGATGCACTGTCCCATGAAACCATATTGACCGGCAAGGTGGCAATACTCATGACTTTACCGGTAAATTTAGTACCGACAAGCGAATCAGGTGAAATAACGGCAATATCTCCGACATTAACTTTGGAACGGTACTCTTCCGGCAGATCAAAGTCAACGATGAGGTTGGACATTTCAGGAATGGTGACAAGGATCTGACCTTTGCCGACTTCCATACCGACTTTAACATCAAGTCTGCCCCAGCGGCGATCCGGATCAGAATAAATAACTACACCTTCAACCGGAGCTTTTATTACCATCATATCCATATATTCACGATGACGGTCAAGCTGAGTTTGAGTCATGCGGATACGGCGGCGGTAATATTCAATAGAACGGCTTTTCTGAATAACTTTGGAGTTTACGGAAATACGGACTTTCCGCAAATTGAGCTGAGCCTGTTCCAAATCGTTGCGAAGGCGTTTGATTTTTGTCGGATGATCATATCTGCGCCATGCACGATAATCGCCCTCAACATTTTCCAGACTTATAGTTTTACTGTCAATAGTCTCCTGTTTTGCCTGAAGTTCTTCACGGCGTTTCTCATCGGCTGATTTAGTCTCTTCATCATTACCGAGTTCGGAGTCACGGAGTTCGGTATAAGCAGTTTCGGCATCCCGAACGGCGGCTTCGGCAGTACTGATATTTGTTTCATGATTATTGATTGTTCTGGCTCGTTCAAAACGGCGATATTTACGCATCGCATCCTCTGCCTGCTGGAGTTTATCTTCAGCAGACTGAATATCAGCGGCATTGGTACTTTCAAGAATTTTGCTGTCTTCAATGGCAATATCAAGTTCTTTTTTCAAATTGTCAAGGTCAATTTCATAATCTTCAATTTTCTGCTTGAGTTCATCAGTTTCAAAACGAAGCAGGACATCGCCTTTTTTGACCCAGCTGTTTTCTTCAACTACCCAGAGGAGCTTGGTTTTGAAGTTGGCTTGCAGAGCAAGTTTGTGTTTGTGACTGGCATTGACTGCACCGCCCTGAATAAGCCCTATGGGCAAATCATCACGCTTGACTTTATATGTACGGTCGGATTCCGCATCGGTGGCTCTTTTTGCCTCTGCAATCTTCTTCTGTTTTTTGGAAGTTTGAACTTTGTACAAAACAACAGCAGCAGCAGCCAGCAATAAAATCCCGATTAACCAGAATTTGCGATAAGGTTTAGCAAATAAATTTATCATGGCAGCTCCGTTTTATTTGGAGGGTTGTTCAGTTTTTTTCTCAGCTTCAGCTTTTTTCTCTGAATTTGCAGAAGATGTTTCGTCCGAATTGTTCATGGCGTCGCGTTTTTTGCGTTCACTGCTGGCAGGCATCCATGTTTTGTTGAATGAAGATACCATTTCATCAACGAGACCGACAATTGCTTTTTCATGTTTGGGCTTGGTTTCAGGATCGTCAACGACAATATCAGCAACACGCTCACTGTCAATCATTTGCTCATTGGGATCATACATGAAGCCGTAGAGAGTATCGTCGGGAGAAACGATATGGATTTTTACGAAAAATACCAGCTGGATAACTTCTCTGGCATGATTTTTACCGGTAAAAAGTTCTCCGAGGAACGGGATATCGCTCAAAACAGGAACTCTTTCTTCCTGCAAAGTATCACGGTTGGAGTAAAGTCCGCCGAGCATGACAACCTGTCTGTCCTGCATGCGCAGATGACTTTCAATACTGCGGACAGAGATAACAGGAACAGGATAAGTCTGGTCGCTTGAGCCGCCGACAGGAAAGTTTTCATAACGCAACACACTGGAAACTTGCGGATACAGGCGCAAAGTGACATTGTCATCATTGATCATTTGAGGTTCAACTTCCAAAGTTACACCAACTCGTTTATAGTTGGTGGAGAAGCTGATACTGTTGCTGACTGTGTTTGCTTCCTGAATAGGAATTTCCTGAGCGGTGACAATACGGGCAACTTCATTGCGGCTGATGAGAATATTGGGAGATGAGACCACGCGGGCGTCAGTTGCAGTCTGAAGCCAGCGGAAAGAAATATCAAGTTCATCAACAGGAGTGAAAGAACCGTTCAAGCCGCCTGTGGCAGTTGACCCCGGAACCTTGGTATCTGCACCGACACGAAATTTGTCATGGGTATAACCTACACTCAAATTGCGTTCCATGCCATCGTTGAAAATAAGTTCAACGACCTTGGCTTCCACGAGAATTTGAGAGGACGGAACGTCAATGGCTTCAGCAAGTTCTTTATAGTAATTGATATTACTTTTTTTATCAGAAATGATAACTGTATTGCGTTCTTCAATCACTTCAATAGCGGCATAACCTGCAGCAACACCGTCAATTGCCTTGTAAAGTTTTTTGGCGGTAGTAAAACGGGGGCGGTAAACCAGAGTTGCATTTGCACCGTTGTCCACGATTTTGCAATAAGCGGGAGCCGCTTTGCGTCCGAGGACGCGCTTGGGAACAGAATAGTTATCTTTAGCAAAAAGTGCCTGCAGTTCAGCAATCACATTTTTGACATTTTCTTTACCTTTTTCACGGGATTTTTCAGTAATAACGACAGGTTCGCCGTTGACGGGAATAGAATTGAGAGACGCCTCCGAACGGACTTCGGGTTTAGTTGACGGCTGCGGAGCGGCACAAACAGCACAGGGCATAAAAATTGCAGCCATGACACAGGCGGCGGCGAACAGATTTTTTTCGGTCTTCATAGAAAATACACCTCTTTTGTTATAAATAAATGATTAAAAACATCTTATACAAAAAAGTGACGGCAAAATCTCTATCCGTCATATTTACTCAAAATGACGGCATTTATCATAAAAAAACACACTTTCTGCCTCAAAAAATGACGGATAAAATAAAAAAGCGATGGTCATTTTCTGCTTTTGAGTATCAAAAAAGATTTGCAATCTTTTATTGTCTTCATTATTACATATAGCATAATTTCGTCATATTTCAACATAAAAAGCAGAAAAACCGTCAATTTTTTAACATTCCGAAACTTTCGTCAATCGGTTTAAAAAATGACGGATTTTTACATTTTTTTATTCTGTAAGTTTGATTTTTTGCGTTTTGGATGTAGATTTATATGATATGCAATGTTTTATATAACTTATAGAGGAAACTGTGCCTGATTTTCAGAAAGAATTGAAACTTATCCGTCAATTTGTCAGACGCAAACTGGCAAATAACCGCTGCGGACATGATTTTGACCACACGATGCGGGTTTATCACAATGCTCTCAAGCTGGCGGAACAATGCGGCGGAGACTTGGAAATTATTGCTGCCGCCGCCCTGCTGCACGATATCGGCCGTTGCGAAGAAACCAGAACCAGAGGTGCCGTCTGTCATGCTCAAATCGGTGCAGTCATCGCCCGTAAGTATCTTGAGAAACGCAACTTTGATGAAGCTTTTGTCAACAATGTCGTTCACTGTATTGAAAGACACCGTTTCCGCAAAAATCTTGCACCCGAAACTGCGGAAGCAAAAATACTTTTTGATGCCGACAAGCTGGATTCCATCGGTCCTGTCGGAATCGGAAGAGCTTTTCTCTTTGCCGGAAACTCAGGCGCGCGTCTGCATAATTCAAAAGAGCAGGCACTGAAAGCGGATGAATATTCATACCAGGATACCGCCTATCGTGAGTATCTGGTAAAACTTCGCAAAGTGCATGAACGCATGCTTACCGAACCGGGACGCAGACTTGCACTTTATTACACGGAATTTATGAAAAATTTTTTCAATGAAATGAATTTACAAATAAAAGGAAAAAAATTATGAGAATGACCAAACTCGTCGGACGCCGCATCAAAGAAGACCCCAAAGATGCAAAAACAATCAGCCACAAATACCTCATCCGCGGCGGTTATATCCGCCCCGTTTCCGCCGGTATTTATTCACTCCTTCCCGTCGGCAAGAGAATTGTTGAAAAAATCGAAAATATCATCCGTGAGGAAATGAATAAAATTGAAGGTCAGGAAGTCCTGATGCCCGTCGTTCTCCCCGCTGAACTCTGGGAAGAATCAGGCCGTTATCAGACTGTCGGTCAGGAACTTCTCCGTTTCAAAGACCGCAACGACAAACCTATGATCCTTGCAATGACCCATGAAGAAGCAGTCGTCCAGCTCGTCCGCACTGAAGTTACTTCATACAAACAGCTTCCCGTCATGGTCTATCAGATCCAAACCAAATACCGTGACGAAGCCCGCCCCCGTGCCGGTATGATCCGTGTCCGTGAATTTACCATGAAAGACGCCTACTCTTTCCATGTTGACCAAGCCGACCTGGAAGCATATTACAAACGCGCTCATGCTGCTTATGAACGCATTTTTGAGCGTATCGGCATGAAAAACGCTATTTCTATTGAGTCAAACTCCGGCATGATGGGCGGTAAAGTTTCTCATGAATTCATGGCAATTTGCGACTGCGGCGAAGATACTATTTTCACCAACAGCGATTACTCTTACAAAGCCAACCGCGAAATTGCCGTCTCCGGCTGCAAATTTACCAAAGAAGCTCCGCTGGAACTGGACAAAGTCCACACCCCCGGTCAGAAAACAATTGAAGAAGTCGCAAACTTCCTCGGTCTCAAAGCAGAAAATACCGGGAAAGCCGTTTTCTATCAGGATGTTCATACCGGAGACCTGATTTTCGCCCTCATCCGCGGCGATTTTGAAATCAATGAAACAAAACTTCAGAATGCGGCTCTTGTTTCCGAACTTAAATTTGCCGACGATGAAGCTATTGAAAAAGTCGGCTGTGTCGCAGGTTATGCTTCAATTTTGAATATCGACCCAAAAAAATGCCGCATTTTCGTTGACCGCTCCGTTGCTGAATCAAGCAACCTCGTCGTCGGAGCAAATGAAGCGGATTATCACTTTAAAAACTTCAACTACGACCGTGATATTACTGATAAAGAAGGCATTACCGTATGCGATATCGCCACCGTCCGCGAAGGTGACCCCTGCCCCGTTACCGGCGAACCGCTCCGTATGCTCCGCGGTATTGAAATCGGTAATATTTTCCAGCTCGGCACCAAATATTCAAAAGCCATGAACTGCAATTATCTTGACAAAAACGGCAAATCCGTTCCTATGGTCATGGGCTGTTACGGTATCGGTGTCGGCCGCTCAATGGCAGCAGTTCTTGAACAGTCATACGACGAATACGGCCCCATCTGGCCCATGAGCATCGCCCCCTATCAGGTTGAAATCTGCTCAATTCAAATTGATAAAGAACCCGTAAAAGAAGCATCCGAAAAACTTTACAGCGAATTGCTCAATGCCGGTGTTGAAGTTCTCTTTGACGACCGCGGTGAAAAACCCGGTTTCATGTTCAGCGATGCCGATTTGCTCGGCATTCCGCTCCGCATAACCATCTCTCCCAAAACTCTCGCCGACAACGAAGTTGAATTCAAAGTCCGCGGCGAAAAAGACAGCTCCAGACTCCCGCTTGAGGGTCTTGTTGACTGCCTCAAAGCAAAAATTGCCGCTGCATTGAACTGAACTTAAATTCATATTTTTTGCAGAGAGCGGGATGTTTTACAACATTCCGCTCTCTCTCTTTTGTACGAACAGGCAATATAATCATAACATCAGCCCAAATCCCCCCCTGACCTCCGCAGAAAAAAGTAAATTTTTTTCAACAAAAATCCTTGACAAAACACAAAATAAAGTGTATTATTAAACTTGGTTAGCCAAGTTATGAATAAACGGAGCTTTACTATGGCAAGTGAATTTGCTGCGATTGCAGAAAAAATTGAAAATGATATAAAAAACGGCACTTATACAGATACACTGCCGTCTATTTCAGCATTATCGCAAATATTCAGTGTCTGTCCTGCCACCGTTAAACGCATTTTATCTCAACTGCGTGACCGTGACCTCGTAAGCGGCGAACACGGCAGGTGTGTCAGAATAAATCCGAAAGCGGCAGGCAATCCTTTTTTTCACAAAAATGTCGTATTTCTCTCCGACCTCTTCAATATTTCAACTCCTTTTTATGCGAATACTATTGATATTCTGACCGGAAAACTTTTCCGCAAATATATCAGTGTTCATATTTTTGTCTCGGAAAATCAGGCACATGAGTGCAATTTCACTCCCGACTGTATTCTCGTTATCAACAACAGCGGCAAAATCATGCTTGATATACTGCTGCAAAAATTTCCCGACTGCAAAGTGCTGAAACTCAATCAGCATTCACACCTTTATCCTTATATTATGACTGACGGAAAAGCCGCAGGCAATATGGCAATCAAACATCTTGCGGAAGACTGCGGACATACTCATATCGGAGTGCTGGCAACTCAGCTGCAATATCCCCACGCCTGTTTCAGTCAGCGTTACAAAGGCGCAGCTGAATACGCCGAAAAACATCCGGATATAAAACTCAGCATGGTTGAAATTCCTGAACTTGAACTTCACTCGCAGAGTTCGTATGAATTGACCGAAGAACTTATGGCAAAAGACCCGCAAATAACGGCAATTTTTGCCACTTGTGACATGCTTGCTTTCGGTGTTTACAATTATGCGGCAAAAAACAATTTGAAAATTCCTGAAAATATTGCAGTCATCGGCTTTGACAACAGCAATTTTTCAAACTGTTTTGTTCCGGAACTTTCAACACTGTCAGAAAACACCGAAGATATCAGCAGAAAACTGTACATTTCAATATGTAATTTGTTAATGGACAAAGAAATAGAACAACAGTGCTTCATTGAACCGTACCTGTTGGCAAGAGAAAGCACTCAGAAAAAGAATGATAATCAATGAAAGGATTTTTTAATATGAATGTCAAACAAATTTTTCCGCCTGCATCTGACCGTGCGGCATGGGAGGAAATTTGGAAAAAACCGTACACACAGAAATTCAAAGATTTTCTGATGGGAAAAGCAGAAGAAATTCTTTCTGCGCCGATTCCGGATACGACAGCTTCTCTTTTTATGGAATATGTCCGCAGCGGCAACCGCACCCGTTTTCAGGAGCCGTATTATGCCCGCCGTTCAAATATGAGTATTCTTGCAATAGCTGAATGTTTTGAATATCAGGGAAGATTTATTGACAAAATAATTGATTACATGTGGGCAATAGTTGCCGAACCTACATGGGTTCTTCCCGCGCACTGCCGGCTTACTGACGACCCGTTTCCTGAATTTCCCGTTGAAACAGTTGACCTTTTCAGCTCGGAAACAGCAATGGAACTATCTCTGGTAATGAACCTTGTTGAAAAAGAAATTGCCGCAATTTCTCCCAATTTTATAAAACTTGTAAGAGACAATATCATCCGCCGTATCGCCGTACCTCTGGAAAATGGTCCTGCACCTTTCTGGTTTGAGGGACTCAACAACTGGACTCCGTGGTGCTGCTGCAACTCACTCGGAGCAATCGTATGGGCATTGAGAGAAGAAAACGAACGGCAGGAAAAACTGATAAATACTTTACATAATTCAGTTAAAAATTACATCCGTCTCTATCCTGAAGACGGGTTCTGTTTTGAAGGTCCGCTCTACTGGGCAATGTCGCCCGGACAAATGCTTTTCTTTTTTGAACAGCTCGGACAATGGCCGAACGACCCGAAAATCAAACTCATGGCGGAATATATTGCTGATACCCGCATGACAGCCGAGTGCAGTATGAATTTCGGTGACTGCGCCTCTAAATGTCTGTTTTATCCCTGGATGATTTACCGTTTCGGAGAAAAACTTCAGAATGAAACACTCAAAGCAATGGCAATGGAAACACTTGAAAAAACCGAATATGCGACCGTTGTTGCCAAAACATACAATCTTTTAGCTTTTCTTTTCTGGCTGCCTGAAAAATATGAGAAAAAAGAGACCGCTCTCAAAGAGTTTTCATTCTATGACAAAACTCAATTTTTCATCATGCGCAAAAACAGTGCCGCTGTTGCCGCCAAACGCGGTCATGCGTGGAGTCATCATCACATGGATATCGGGCATTTTATGCTCTTTTTCAAAGAAAAACCCGTTATCATTGACTTCGGTGCACCGGAATATACCAAAGATACATTCAACGAAAACCGTTTCAAAAATCATATTCTCAATAATGAAGGACACAATGTATTGCACTTCAATAATGCTGCACAATTTACTGAAGTTCCTCCTGCCCCCGGAGCAATGCAATGCGTTGAAGATGAAAATTTTATCCGCTGCACAATGGATTTAACTACTGCTTATAAACCCGAAGCAAAACTGAAATCCTACATCCGGGAACTTGTTTATGACTGTAATGAACGCACTCTCTCCGTCTGCGACAAATGGAGCATTGACAATGATACAAATGATATCTATGCCAATTTTTATACCCCCCGTACAGTAACGGCAAAAGACGGAAATCTGCTTATCGGTGATATTCGGGTAACTTTGAAAGATTGCGAAGCTGAACTTTCAGAGTTTGTCATCAAAGACCCTGTACAAATCCAAAACTGGGGCAATTCAGTCACGGAAATAAAAATCCGAAAAAAATCCGCCGCCGAAGACAGCTGGAAACTTGTTTTTGATTTAAAATGAACTATAATAACAAAGAAAGGAAATACACTAATTTGAATTATCGGAAGTTGAAACAACCAATATCCGACCTGTCCGACAGGTCAAATTTATCTGACAAATCAGAAAAAAACAACAATCTGAAATAAAACAGAAAGGATTAAAAATGAAAAGTAAACTCAACAAACATGACAGAATTCAAACTATCGGAAGTTTCACTCTTATTGAATTGCTGGTTGTCATCGCTATCATTGCTATTCTTGCAGGTATGCTTCTGCCTGCTCTCAACAATGCCCGTGAACGCGCCAGAGCCGCAACTTGTGTCAGCAATCTGAAACAGTTAAGTCTGGTCACTATCCTTTACAGTGATGACAATAACCGCTGGCTTCCCGGTCCCTTCAACAGAAATACATCCGGCAACAGCCCTTACAACTGGCTGGCATGTATGGCATCACAGCAATACATAAAAGGCAGAAATAAAGATTTGTATTATTATGAAACCAGCGGAGTCGCCGCAACTCAGCATGTTGAAAAATTTCTGCGCTGCCCCAGTGCAACTCCCATGGGAACAAAATTGTCCGGCTGGTGGAACAGTTTCAGCACAAGTTCTGCAGATTACGGTATCAGCTGTTACAACCGCCGCCCCGGAGCAACATCAACAACCTTCACCAATGACGGCTACCGTCTGGGTGATACCGACTCTCCGTCACAGAAAATACTTTTTGCAGATGCTCACGGTATTGTATGTTATACAAAAGATGAAGCTACTGACAATTACAGAGTCCAGTTCCGTCACAACAAAAAATTCAATGCCGCTATGTCTGACGGCAGTGTAAGAACTTTTGACAACAAAATCACAAACAGTCAAATCCAGCATCAAATAACATACTGATAAAATAAAATTACAATAAGGTTATAAATGAAAAAATTATTACTCGCAGCAACATTTTTTATGTTTGCTTTTGCCCTCTTTGCTGATATTATAATCACCGACAAAGGCATAAGCAATCATGTCATCGTCATACCTGACAAATGTTCAGGATATGTACAGAGTGCAGTTTATGATATGCAGAATATTCTGCAGCAGATAACAGGCGTAAAACTGCCCGTCAAAAAAGAAAGCACCGTCAGCGCAGGAACTCATAAAATTTCCGTCGGTAATACAAATTACGCAAAACAGCATGTAACTTTTGCCAAAGATGCAAGTTTTGAGGAAATGGCAATCAAAACTCTCGGCAAAGATATCATCATTACAGGTAAATCCGATACCGGAATCTGCTTTGCCATTTATGATTTTCTGGAAAATCAATGCGGCTGCCGCTGGTATGATGAATATGTTACCAAAATCCCCGAAAAAGCAACTCTGATTGTCAAAGATGTGAATATGCAGCGTGCGCCGTCATTTATTTTCCGCCGCATTTTTACTATGGCACGCAACGCCAATAAAGGCGATAAATTCAGCGGTTTCCGTCTGAAAGCAACTTACAATGCCATCCCCCGCAGTCCCATGGGACGCCCGACTGACGTTCACTCAATGTATCAATACACCAAAAATTGGCCCAAAGAAAAACTCTATTTGCTCTCCAAAAATCCCAACGGCAGACGCAACGCACAAAAAGGTTCAATGGGACCCAATACTTGCGTAACTCATCCCGAAGCTGTTGCTCTTTACAAACAGCAGCTCCGCAAGTTTATTGAACAGGACCGCGCTGACAGCCGCAGAAAAGGTACTGTCCCCCCCACACTTTACAATATCAGTATCAATGACTGTTCAGATTATTTCTGCTATTGCGACAGTTGTCAGAAAGTTGTAAAAAAACACGGTGAAGCCGGTTTGCTTATTCATTTTATCAATATGCTTGCCGATGATATCGCCAAAGATTATCCCGATATCATAATCCACACCTGTGCTTATTCATTCACTGCACCTCCGCCGAAAACAGACATCAAAGCAAGACCCAATGTTGCAGTTGAGCTGGCACACAACTCCGGTAATTTTTACGCACCTGTTGCAGAGGATACCAAAGGAAAATTTGCCGCAGATGTCAAAAACTGGGGAAGCAGAACAAACATGCTCGGCATTTGGGATTACTGGATTTTTTACTGGGATGTTTTCCCCGCACCTTATCACAATGTGCATCAAATTAAAAAGGATTTGGAATTTTACCATAAAAACGGCGTCCGCACCATGCGTATTGAGTCCGAAGGTTTTGACAAGGTCAACTTTTTCAATTTGAAATATTGGCTCGGCTATAAACTTATGGACAATCTCAACCAGGATGCTGATGCTCTTATTGCTGAATACATGAATGATTATTACGGTCCTGCCGCTCCTGAAATGAAAGAGTTTATGGACTATGTTGCAAAACGCCAGGAAGGTAAATTTTCTGAAGTATTCAAAAATAAATTCAATCCCAAATCACGCCCGTGGCTTGACAAGGCTTTTTATGAAAAAGTACAGGCAATTTTTGACCGTGCCGAAGCAAAATGCAAGCCCGGTTCAATTCAGCTGAAAAATGTACACCGTGAACGCATCCCCGTTGACCTCAGTCTGCTCTATCTCTACGATGAAATCAAACCGGCAATTTCACGCAAAGAACTTGCTGAACGCTATCGCGCTTATGCTCATGAATTTATCAAACTGAGAAAAGTCCCCTCATCCCACGATGCCGAAATGCTCCTTGTCAATAACGAAGCGGAAAAATATCTCCGTGCCGAAGAAATAGAAGCCATGAAAAACGGTCCCAAACCGTCATGGGAAATCACAAACAAATGGAGCAAACAAGTAATCAAATACGAAACAAGCGGCATCCCCGCAAAACGCAATTTGTTTGTTGAAGCAAAGCGTGAAAACGATATACTTTATCTGCGTTTTACCGAATACAATTTTGACACAAAAAAACTCAAAACCGGCAAACGCACTTTCACCGGTGACGACTGGGAATTTTTCCTTGCCGCCGAACGCAACTCCGATTATGTTCAATTCCTCGTTGACCCCAAAGGCAGATGCGATATGATTTATAAACATAACGGCAAAGCTGAAGATACCACGTTCAAAGGTGTAAAAATCAAATCCACCATTGAACCCCGCAAATGGATACTTGATATAGCTATCCCGCTCAAAAATCTGCCAATCAAAAATATCAGATATGCAAACTTCTTCCGCGGCATCAAAAACGGAGGCTGCTCATGGAGTCCGACTTTCTCACAATCATATCATAACTTTTCCGTTCTCGGAGAGCTGATTTTCAAATAATCTGAAATAAGGAATAAATAAAATGAACTCAATTCTGTTATCTCTTCTGCTTGCACTTGCCGTCGGCGAGTCTCAAACTTTCAAAGTTGACGACCGCACTGAAGCAAAAGTTACCGTTCAGCAGGAATCCGTCAAAGTCAACTGGACCTGCAAAGATGACAACATGGTACATATTAAAAAATATTACAAAAATGCCCGTCTGCGCTGGAATCTTTTCGCCGGTGAAACCGTTGACTTGTGGTTTTCGCCCCATGCCAGAAAAAACGACAAAAATGTTCTGCCGCCCAACTACCGCGTCATAACCAATCCGTCAGCAATATTTTTCAACGCATTTCTCGGTGCATCCCGTCCGAATAAAAATTTTGCAAATGCCGTTGCTCTGAATGATGACAACTGGACTGCCGAATGGACTATTCCCTATGCCGCACTTGAAACAGGCAACTTCCGCAACCCTGCGGCAAAAAACATCTATTCTCCGGCAAAATTCTGGTCATTTCAATTCAACCGCCGGAGTGAAGCAGGCGGCAAAAAAACTTACACCAAATCACCGGTTTTTGTCGTGGAAATCCCGCAGGAAGTAATTGCCCCCTATCAACAGATCATGCTCCTTCATTTCACAGCAAAAAACGGCGAAAAAGCCGGTCAGAGCGTAGTTGATTTCACGCTCAAAAACAATGTCAATACCGCCTTTGAGGGGAAATACAAACTTGTTCTGCTTGAAGGAAATGATGAAACATTGCTGAAAGAAGAAGCAATTTCTCTGGCGGCAAAAACTGATAAAAAAGTTAATATTACCACCACTCTTCCTGAAAAAGCTGTTAAATTCGGTGTCAAGGTTTATGTGTACAACAAAGCAGGCGTTCTCGTCCGTGTTTCCCGCGATTATGCAATAGAGAACCCCTGGGTTGAGTTTTGATTAAAAGAGGACTTGAATGACAAAATGGATGACTCCGGCAAATGTGCCGGAACAGACTTATGTGACTGTTTACCGCTGCTGTTTTGAAGTCATACAAGACACAGTTCTGAATTTCAAATTCAGCGCAGACAACCACGCGCAGCTGTTTCTTGACGGACAATGGCTGATTGACGGTCCCGAACGCGGTGCAGCTGAATATTGGTATTATCAGAATTGCCGGATTCAGCTGACTGCGGGCAAACATGTACTTGCCGCCCGTGTTATCAGTGTCAAACCGCTTGATGCCAAAGAGCGCAAATATGCTTATGCTCAAATGTCAATCAGACACGGTTTTTATATTGACGAACCGTCAAACTTGTTGCAGAACTGGGAATATCAGATTGAGAATATCTGTGAATTTGAAATCCCCTTTCCCGACTGGGGTGCATTTCCCCGCGTGCATCTGACAGCAGATTACAATTCAAATATTTACAAAGGTCAAAACGGTGTATGGCAATCTGTTGAATATTTTGAAGATGAGCGTATTCTTCACGCTCCTGAACTGCCGCTTATGCGCCATGAAAAAATAGAACCTGTAAAAAAGAGTGATTCTCTGTATTATTTTGAAAAATACACCTGTGCATGGGCAAATTACCGTTTTTCCGGCAGAGGAACAGTAAAAATCCGCTGGGGTGAAACACCTTATATGACCGCAGAGTATGACGATGTTATGCTCAAAGGAGTAAAAGGATGCCGCAACGGCAGTTACGTTATCGGCAATTTTGATATATTTGAAGTTGACGGCGAACTTGAATGGTATGACTTCTGGTGGCGTGCGGGACATTATCTGGAAATACAAATTGACGGCAATGTAACTTATAAAGCTGAATTTTTCCGTACAGGCTATCCCTACGAAAAATTTGTTCCCCGCTCAAAACTTGAGGAAATGGCGTTTGAAACATTGCAGGCATGTTCATTTGAAACTTATATGGATTGTCCTTATTATGAGCAAATCATGTATATCGGAGACTCCAGACTTGAAGCGTTATGCACCTATCTGCTCACCGATGACCACAGACTTATCCGTAAAGCACTGCGCATGCTGTCACTTTCACAGCGTCCTGACGGTTCATTGAATGCACAATATCCGTCATGTTCAATTCAGACAATACCGTCATTTATGCTGATTTGGCTTTTGATGCTCAGTGATTACTACAAACATCACGGCGACGACGATTTAGTTGAGGAATTGCGTCCGCGGGCATTGAAACTTCTGGAATATTTCCGCAAAATGACTTCCGACGGACTGCTGGTCATTCAAGGCTGGAACTTCCTTGACTGGTGCAGAGAGTGGAAACAAGGTGTACCGCCTGGAAAAGCTGTCAACAGTGCGATGAATCTGCTCTACATCCTTGCCATGCAGAGAATGGCGGAAATGAATCTTTGCGAAAACCTGGATAAGCAAATTGAATATACTGCAGCAAAAGTCAGAGAAAAATTTTATGATACAGAACGGTGTTTATATGCCTCAGATATTGATAAAAAATATTTTTCCGAACACGCACAGGCTTTGGCACTGCTGACTCTCGGCGATACTTCTGTAATAAACGGATTGCAGCATGAAAAACTTGTTCCATGCAGTATCTATTTTTCATACTACTATCTGGAAGCATGTCAGAAATACGGACTCAATGAACTTCTGGAAAAAAGACTTGACCGCTGGCGCAGACTCGAAAATGAAGGTTTGACTACTTTCCCCGAAGAATTTGACAACCCGCGCTCAGATTGTCACGCCTGGAGTTCCCATATTCTCAGCATCCTCCTGAAACAATAAGCAATAACGGACACGGTCGGACAACTCCGACAACTCTATCTCTTTCGAGGGATTGCCAAAATTTTGGCAAAAAAAATGGCATCCCCACGGGGATTCGAACCCCGGTTGGCGGGATGAGAACCCGCTGTCCTAGGCCTCTAGACGATAGGGACGCATATATATTGCATGGTTTAATATACTCTCTTTTTTAAATTTGTCAAATAATTAGTTGATTTTTTTTTATTTGAATGTAAATTATAGGGAATATCGTAATTTTTAAATAAGGAGATTTTTATGACAGTCCGTACCCGTTTTGCCCCCAGCCCGACAGGTTTTATGCATGTCGGCAACCTCCGTACCGCCCTTTACGCATGGCTGCTTGCCCGCAGCGGCAAAGGCAAATTTATCTTGCGCATTGAAGACACTGACCAGGCCCGTTTCGTTGAAAATGCAGTGGAAGTTATTTACAATACTCTTGCAAGTGCAGGTCTTGACCATGATGAAGGCCCTGACAAAGACGGCGGTTTCGGCCCTTATGTACAGAGTGAACGCAAAAATCTTTACCGTCCTTTTGCCGAAGAACTGGTAAAATCCGGTCATGCTTATTACTGCTTCTGCGAGAAATCCGAAGAACCCACCACCGAAGC
>JAZOSO010000235.1:0-4776 GCA_045657185.1 Victivallaceae bacterium
CTCATCTTTTTCCAAACCTTTTAATTATATTTGACATTTTCTTCAGTCAAATTTATAGAAAATTATTGGAAAGATGATAAAAATCAGTCTATATTTAGTACAGAGCCTTGTAAATGATGTTTATGACAGGGGGGGGACAACTGTATTCTGTATATTCCGGAGGATGAAACGCTCCGCTTTTTGCTATATCTGCAATAAATCAGTCATTGTTCATAATACAGTTATTTGAAAATTGTGATAAGGGGTGTATATTAAAAATGAATATATTTATTATCATAAAGGAGTAATATAAATGAAAAAAGTATTTTTTGCAATTTTTATTCTGCCTCTTATTGCATGTGCGCAGATGCGGGAGCTTGCGTTTTATGAAGTAAAACCGCGCGGCGGAGATATTGTTATTGACGGCAAAATTACAGAGAGTGCATGGCAGTCAGTTCCCGCACACAGCAATTATTATGAATATTGGAAAAACAATCCGCGTCCGGGAGCTTTGCCAACTGAATTTCGCATGACTTATGATGAAAAAGGTTTGTATATGGCGGTGACGAATTATGAAGATAACATCGGAGCAATGAAGCGTACTGTTGCAGAGCGTGACAACGGCAATATCTGGACTGATGATTGCGGAGAATTTTTCTTTGACCATGCTTCTGACGGTATCGGATATACAAAATTTACTATCAATGCCAACGGAGCTTTTCACGACATGCGCCGACAGGATACCGCAGTTTATCTTAATGACTGGTCGTCAGCAACTACTCAGGTTGCGGCGTCTGTCGGAGACAAAGCATGGTATATTGAAGCATTTTTCCCGTGGGATGATTTGGGAAAAGCTGCTCAAGTCGGTGCTGTATGGCAGTTTTGTCATGCCCGTTTTTCATGGACGAAAAACTTTCGCGGCATGGTATCCTCACCGGGCGGCAATTACAATTCAACGGATAAGTTCGGTTATTTATATTTTTCTGACGGCAAAACAATTCTTACTCCTGTCCGGATCGGTAAACTTTTGCAGAATAAAGCAGGTGTTCCGTGGTGTCTGCCATGCGGCGATATCCTTGTCAGCTGCCGCGGCAACGGTGTGAAAACTGATAAACTTGCTGATTTGATCAATGCGGAAAAGGATAAGTTCAATAAACTTATGCTTGAGATTGAAAAACTTCAAATCAAAGATAAAAAAATTGATAAATTCAAAAAAGATATCGCAGATGTGCAAAAATCTTCTCCGATGATTATGCTTAATACATATCAGCTTGCCAATACGGAACTTTTTGAACTTAAATGGCAGTTTCTGACTGATAAGAGATTTAAATAAACATATATAAAAAAGGTGGATTATGAAGAAAATTTTACTCCTCGGCTGTCTTTTGGTAATCGGTGCGGCTTTTGCCAAACATGATGGCTGGTACGTCAATAAAATGACTGAAAATTACAAAACTGCATGTCTTGAGTGGGATAAAAGTATTCCTGAAATCAATGTGCTTTTCTTTTTGCAGCCGACAGGCGCGCGTGATTTGATTGAGCTTAAACAGCGTTTCAATATCAAGTATGACTCTGTACTTTCGGTCAATCATGCAGTTTATGCAGCGGAGGGCGTTTACCGTTCCGCACTGTCGGGGACGGGTATTTATGAGAAAAATGAAGAATTCCGTACCAAAGCGGAAAAAAATTATGATGTTTTCTTTGTCGGCAATGCGCCTTTCAGTAAAATTCCTTCTGATGTTCAATATAAACTTTTGGACAAGGTTGAAAAAGGCATGGGGCTTGTTATTCACCGCAATACTATGCCGTACAAGAAACTTTTTGCCGAAGAGATTGCTGAAATCTCTTTCCTTGATGAAGTTGCTTTGCCGTTTGACCGCAAATATATCAAAGCATATAAATTCGGCAAAGGCAGAATTCTGGTCATAAACAACAATTTTGCAGGTGCGCCCGCAATGAGCCGCACTTACGGCAGAACAGATAACCGTGCGGCGGCTTTGTTTGAGAATGAACTTGTTTTTCTCTATCGTGCGCTGCTGTGGGCGGCGGGCAAAGATGTCACCTGCGGCAAAATTGCCGATAAGGGCGAATATCTCACCGCCGATAATGATGCGGAATACCGTTTGCGTGACGAATTCAACAATGTGATTTCTGCAGGAGAAGTCAAACGCAGCATAATAAATCTGCCTGAACTTGCAGGTAAATATTTCTGTGATATTTTTCTTTACGGCAAAGCCTGCGGTGTATTTGCTTTTGAGCGTAATTCAAACTGCGGCAAAACAGAGATTTCCGTCTCATCTGAATATTTGCGCGGCAAAGTTCCGTTTAAAGGAACTTTCTCTATGGAAAAAACATTTGCCGAACCTCTCACTTTGACCTTGTCTCTTGTTGATAATCCGGACAATCGGGTTTGGGAAGTAAAGCAGATTACCATTCCTGCCGGAGCAAAAAAAGTTGATTTTGAATTTAAAGATTACCGTATGCCTAATGAGGCAGGTGTACTTTATGCTGTTGTGACCGACAAAAAAGGCGGCATCCTCGGCAAAACAGATAAAATGCTTTATTTTCCTGCGGGGAAACTGCCTGACTATTATCAGGCAACTTTCGGTATGGCATCTTCAAGAATTATGGCAAATCAGCTGGTCAATAATATGGGCTTTGGGGCTGCATTGACACATCTCAATCCTAAGTCAATCCGTGAAATGGCACAGCTCAATATTCAGACTATTCCCTATCTTGTCCGTATCAATTTTACCAAAGGCGCAAAAGATACCGTAAAAATGCAGTTTCTCACCGCGGAAGAACAGCGTGCCGCGTCAAAACTCGGTGATATGAGTTTCTATAATCCGCAAATCAGAAAACTTTGGACTTCGCAGGTCAAAAAGCGGTTGAAGGGGCTTATTGAACTTTCTCCTGTTCTTTACAGTCTCGGTGATGAAAACGGATTGGACCGCACCGGCGGTTTCGGCGCATCCGATTTACCTGCTTTCCGCAAATTTGTTGAGAAAAAGTACGGAACTGTTGCCGCACTCAATGAAAACTGGGGAACTTCATTTAAATCTTTTGCTGAAGTTCCGCACCGTCCGCTGGCAACATCTCTCAAGGAAAAAAGTTTTGCTGAATGGAACGACCATTATGAATATATGGAAAAAATGTTTGCCGATGTTCACCACTATACCGCAAAACTTATCAAGGCACAGGACCCTCATGCCAAAGTCGGTTTGGAAGGTACTTTCGGCGGACATAATATCGAACTTATGATGGAAGGGCTTGACTGGTGGGGGCCTTATTCAAATATGCTTGAAGACCAGCTTTTGCGCAGTCTTTATCCGGATGTCCCCCGTTTTGTCTGGTCGGGATATCACGGCGAACGCACAATGAAAGCCCCGTTGATGAACCGTTATCTGCTGCTCGGCTCAGTCAACGGCAACGGCTGGTATGCTACTCAGACGGACTTTAATCATGATATTCTGGCGGTTGACCAGTCTCCGTCATACAGCGCAAGTTTCAATGACAGTTTGCAGCACTTGCGGCTCGGCATGGCGCAGACGCTTATCAATAATCCCATGTTTGACTCCAAAGTCGGCATTTACTGGAATCATGTTTCCCGCCGTTCTCCCAAAGTTGATGAACGTTGTTTTTCTCCGGATTCAGGAGTTGCGCCTGTTATTCGTTTTTGTAATGCCGCCGGTGTCGGATTTGAGTTTGTAACTCCTAAAAATGCCGCAGAGCGTTTGAAAAAAATGAAAGTTTTGTTTATGCTCGGAATTAACGCCATGAGTGACGGTGAATGTGCCGCAATTCTTGAATTTGTTAAAAACGGCGGCACTGTCATTGCTGATTTTCCGCCTGCTAAACTGACGGAAAACCTTGTTGTACGCAAGAAATATCCGCTGTCAGAACTTTTTGACCATGCACTTCTTGATGCTTCGCTTAAATATGATATTGAACCTTTGCGTATTCCCGGCTTTACCGCAGAAAAGACTGTATTGAATCTTTATGCACTTTTCCTGCATACCAAATATTACGGCAAGGGCAAGGCGATTGCCGCCAACTTCAACTTTGCAATGGCGGAAAATTCTGCTCATCCGTCAACGCCGTTTTTCGGTCTGCTGCGGCGCTTGCTGGCTGAAAACGGTGCAGTTATGCCGTATTCACAGAGCAATCCCGAACCGATTTTCCGTGTGCGCAGCGGCAGTAATTTCACTCTGCTCGGAGTTTATGATAATAAAAATTCTGTAACTTCCATCAGTCTGCCTGCCAAGCGTTATATTTACGAGTGCGGCAAAGGTTATGTCGGTTATGATAATGCTGTTACCGCTGAACTTACGGAGGAAAAGCCGCTTAAAGTTTATGCCGTGTTTGATGAAATCCAGAGACTTCCTGAAGTTAAAGCCCCTGAGTCAGTTTCTCCCGGTGATAATATCGTGTTTGAATATGATTCCATACCTGCCAGCCGTACAGTAGTCATCCGTGTAAAAACTCCTGACGGCAAAGAAGCACTCGGCAGAGCAGTAGTTACTAATACCAATAAAGGTAAAAAATACTCTTTCGGCGTTCCTTTCAACGCCCCCAAATCAGATTATAATTTTAGTATTACAGATTATGAAACAGGCTTGACCGTCACTAAAACTGTCCGTGTAGAATAAATTAAAAGGCTGTGTTATAAAAGATGACTGATTTATTGCAGGTGGAGAAGAAAAAACCTTTTGGCGTTCCACCCGCCTTTTTATATGGTTCTTTTCTTCTCCCCCTGTCTTGTCCCGCCATAGCCTTCGGCGACGGCGGAACCCTCTC
>JAZOSO010000236.1:0-5955 GCA_045657185.1 Victivallaceae bacterium
ATAGTGTTTTGCGTAAGCAAAACACGGTAATACCCCAATTATGGCGAAGTCCGGCGGAAGATTTGATTGCTCATTCCCCAAAAAAGGGGGAGGAGCAATCGAACATTTCGCCGAAAAACAGCCTGACAATACGCAGCCACTGACATTCACGCGCTAGCGTCACATCGCACCGGGTCGTACCCGGCGCCGGGTGCAGGGGCGGCGTAAGCCCCTGCAAAAAAACGCAAGTTAAAGTTATCTCCCCATATTGGGAACAGGGCATTCATAAAAAAGGAGAATATGTATATGAAGTTTACAAGTTATTATCTGGATGACCCTATTCAAAATGGGCGTGTTTTTGATGTTTTTGAACCGCATGACGGCACTCCTGCAAGAGATATTGCGGTATTTTTTGTGCATGGCGGCGGCTGGCGTGCCGGCTCAAGAGCTATATATCATATCATTATGGATGAATTGAACCGCAGAGGATATATTTGTGCAAGTACAGATTACCGTCTGAATGCCAAAGATGCTTTTGAACAGTTGAGCGACATCCGTGAAGCATATGATAAATTTGTCGGAATTTTGAAAGCACGCGGTATTGAAAATCCGAAAATTGCCACATGGGGCGGTTCTGCGGGAGCGCATTTGTCTTCTCTGCTTGCCTTTGCGAAACCCGGAGAATTGGGAGAAGATATTTCCAAAGTACAATATCCTGAAGTCCGTCCGTGCAAATCTGTATTGTTGGCAACTCCGTATGATTTTCTGCATTTTGAGGGCATGATGCCGCAGTTCTGGGCAACCATGCAGAATATTGCCGGAGCTCCGTATGACAAAGACCCTGAAAGATACGAGAGACTTTCACTTAAAAATATTGTCCGCGAAGATAATCCTGAAACATTTTTTGTTGAAGCAGAATACGAGCATTTGTTTGACCCACGATTTAACCGTCAAATTGCTTTGCAGCATCGGGAAATGGGTATCAACAGTCATTGGAAAATGTACGACAGAGTGGAACACGGCTTTATGTACGAATTGACCCGCAAAATGCAGAAAGCCGCCTTTGAAGATATCTGCCTTTTCTTTGAAGACAAACTTCAAACAGAGTTTTAAGTTAATCGCTCTGTTCCCTTTGAGTGGAGATAATGAAATTATTTTTTAAAGAATAAAAAATTGAGGGGTTTGGGGTATAGTGAATTGCGATAGCAATGAACGGGGCGTTTTATCGCCTTTTTGTTTGCTATCGCCTCAGCAAAAGCTCGTTGTATATTTTTACAACGGGATATGCCAATGTGACAGCATACAAAAAGAGAGCTTGCTCTCCCCCAATTGTGGCTAATCGCGGTGAAAGATTTGCTTCATCATTCCTCAAAAAAGAGGAAGGATGAAGCAAATACTTCACCGCAAATAGTGCCTGACACTACCCAGTCGCTGACATCACGGCTATGCCGTCATATCGCACCGGGTCGTACCCTGCGTCGGGTGCAGGGGCGACGCAAGCCCCTGCAAAAAACGCAAGTTAAAGTTATCTCCCCATATTGGAAACATAGCCTTTCTGTAAAATAGCACAGAGAAAAATTTTGTCAAGCGAAAAAAGTGGCAAGACAGGAATATTTATTAAAAAACAGTTTATGATGTTGACAATAAACTTTTTAGGATTATAATATTATATCAATACAAAAAGTGGTAATACAACTGAGAAAACAAAATGAAAGCAATAAAAACAATGTTGTTCAGCGCACTGTTCGCCGCCAATTCTGCTGCATTTTCAGATAATATCAAAATAGAGCTGCAGCAAATCAGTACAAATTTCAAAGGAGAAACATGTTTTGTCATGCCTCGTGCCGCCATGAGACCAGACGGAACAGGCATTATGACGACGGGACTTCTTGATTTATACGGAGATGATGTCGGATTCGGGACATACATGCTTGAAACTGCTGATAAAGGAAAAACATGGTCAGCAATACGCCCGTGCAAAGCTATCCGTCATCAGAAAATGCCTAACGGTTATCAAATTGCATTCGGAGATGCAAATCCGATTTACCATAAAAAGAGCGGAAAAATTCTTCTCCTCGGCCATTCTGCGCTTTATGATAAAACAGGCAGGAAATTAGCACCGCCGCCCCGACCGCGTTTCACCGTATGGACAGTTTATGATGAAAAAGCAAAAGACTTTGAGCCTCACCGCTATCTCAAAATGAAAGACGAAAAAGAATATTTTTCCTGCGGCAGCGGCGGCGGTGCCCAATGTCATGAACTTGAAAACGGTGATTTGCTTATTCCTGTCTATTACAGATCTCTTGAAGCGGCAAAAGATCCGTGGCGCACATCTTATAATGTTACAATAATGCGCTGTTCTTTTGACGGCAGAGAATTAAAATTTATTGAATGCGGCAACAGTGTTTCAATCCCGACAGGCAGAGGCTTTTGTGAACCGTCGCTCATAAAATTCAAAGATAAATTTTTCGTTGCATTGAGAAATGATGCCAAAGGTTATGTCGCCTCAAGCAAAGACGGCATGAATATTGATAAACCCGAAGTCCTTATTTTTGATGACGGTAAAGAGTCGGGCAATTACTGTACTCAGCAGCATTGGCTTATTGCAAATAACAAACTTTACATGGTCTATACCCGCAAAGGTGCAGATAACGATCATGTCATGCGTCATCGTGCGCCGCTTTTCATCGCTGAATTTGATACTGAAAAAATGTGCCTCATTCGTTCAACAGAGAAAATAGCCGTCCCCGAACGCGGCGCCCGTCTCGGAAATTTCGGCTGTATAAACATTTCTCCGACCGAAGCATGGGTTACGGCGTCAGAGTGGATGCAAGCTTGGGGCCCGAACCGTTCTGACTGGAAATCCTGTATGAAATACGGCAGCGACAACTCAATTTTTATCGCAAAAATCACTGCAGAATAGTATCTTTCAAAAAGTGGTAACACAGCTATTTTTGTTAAAAAATATTTTATACTGTTGACAAAAACTATTTTTTGTACTATAATAATATATCTTTTACCAAAAAGTGGTAATACCACTTTAAAAATCAAGAAAGGAAAAAAATGAAACGCACATTTACCTTAATTGAATTGTTGGTCGTAATTGCAATCATTGCAATTCTCGCAGGCATGCTGCTGCCGGCTCTCGGCAAGGCCCGTGAACGCGCACGCAGTTCTCAGTGTCTCAGCAATCTCAAACAATTCGGCGGAGCAATGATAACTTATACGACAGATAATGACGATTATCTGCCGGTAGTACATCAGGAATCATGGAATCCTGCTCTTATTCGCCTGTTTGAAGCATATCTCAACTATACTTTGCCATGCAAACCGCCTAAAGTTTTCCACTGCCCCAATGAAGTTACAATTATCGCAGATGAAAAAACTTATCCGAAAGATGCAAAAATTTATCCCGTCGGTGATACAGGTCATGCTTCAAGTTTGCGCTGGCCGCTCTACTGGGGATACAGCCCCAATTTTGACAACGGAAACTACAAAGCAAACAGCGGTTGGAGCCGCGCCCGAAAAACAGGCAAAATGCAATGGCCCTCAACTTATGTAACCATTGCAGAAAAAATGGATTATTCAGGATTCCAGAATTTCCGCTGGTACAATAAAAGCTATTGCATGAGAATCAATGTCCACGGCAATAAAACCAATGTAGCTCACGGTGACGGCTCTGCAGAATCTCTCGCTATCAGAACTGCCGACCTTGCTTCAAGTGATGAACAATGGAAAAGAATGTTTTATTTCTACGGGTATGATGAATCATCCAACGGAACAGGATATTTCAAATAACCCACAAAGAAAGGAACTATATGAAACATAAATTTACTTTGATTGAGCTTCTCGTTGTAATTGCAATCATTGCAATTCTCGCAGGTATGCTGCTGCCCGCACTCAACAAAGCCCGTGAACGCGCACGCAGTTCACAATGCCTCAGCAACCTGAAACAAATCGGCGGCGCAATGACAAGTTATTCTTCGGATTACGATGACTGGCTGCCCGTCGTTGATTCAGGCTGGAATCGTCAGCCGGCCCGTAATCTTGACGGCTATCTCGGCTACAAATTGCCCTGCATGACTCCGAAAGTTCTCCTCTGTCCGTCAGAAAAAACAATTATCGCAGACCCGGTGACTTATCCCATGATTTGTAAAATTTATCCTCTCGGTCAGGCAACTTACACTACAGCCGGCGCGCGTTTCGGATATTACTGGGGATACAGACAGAACAGGGATGCAGGCTATTATGACGGAGAATCTTCATCATGGAACCGTGCCAGAAAAATTACAAAAGTTGCTTTTCCCTCAAGTTTTGTAACTATCATGGATAAACCTGAACAGCCCTCCTACAATAATTTTGTTTGGAATAACAATGCCGCATTCTATCCTGCAATCAATGTACATGAAAAGATGGTCAATACCGTCCGCAGTGACGGTTCTGCAGCATCGGTTGCAATCAGAACTGCAGATTTAACATCAAATGATAACAAATGGAAGCAAATGTTCTATTTCAATGGCAGCTCTTTTGAATGGCCGGGAACAGGATATAAATAATAATCAGAAAAGAAAGAAAAAAATTATGAAAAAAATCTCTATCGTATTGGCAGCAGTTTTCTGCTGTGCCCGCGGTGCTGCTGATTATGCAGCTTTAACCAAAGAAGCTAAAGCAGCTCAGAAAGAAAAGAATTTCGTCCTCGCAGGCGAGAAGTATGCTGAAGCATACAACGCTGCTAAAGAAGGCAAAGAAAAATATAATGCCGCCAGAGCCTACGGTGCATTTCTCGCTTCACAAAAGCAGAAGGACAAGGCCGCTGAAATTTATGAAAATGAACTCAAAAAAGAATCTTACAGTGCAGGTGAACGTCAGAGACTGCTCGTTGATATCGCCGCCATGTATCTCTGGGACCGCAACAAATATCAGTATGCTCTCGATAAAATAAATTTTGCTCTCAGTTTGAAAGGAGTTCCTGAAGACAGCGTTTTGTATTATGTCATGTGCCACTATGCCGCATGTATTTACAGCACTTTCAAAAAAGAATATGAACCAATCATCACCATCTGCGAACCCGCCGCCGCCAAAAGCAAAGTCAACTGGCACAAAGCAACCCTTTACAACTCTGTTGCAGGTGCGTATGCTAAACTCAAAATGAATGACGAAGCTATCAAAAATTACGAACTCGCTCTCCGTTACGCAAAAATGGATAAAGGTTTCGTCCGTTCCAATGGTGCAAAAGCTCTCGAAAGATTGGAAAAGACTTTGGAAAAACTCAAAGCAGAAAAGGCTCCTGCAAAATGAAAAAACTTCTTCTCCTTTTAACTCTTATCTCTGCGGCTCTCGTCCCTGCCGCAGAGTTTAAAATTGCTGACAACGGCAAAGCCCAAGCAGGCATTATTATTCCCGCAAATGCCAAACCCGTTGTCAAACTTGCCGCCGATGAACTCGCCTCTTATTTGCAGAAAATGACAGGTGCAAAATTTACCGTCGGTACAAAATCAACTTTCAAAAACAACTTCAAACTCGGTTTCGGAAATCCCCAAGGACTTGAAAAAGAAGAATTTGTAATTCGCACCAACGGCAATGACCTTGAAATTTACGGTCATGACACCGCAAAAAAAGCAGGTTGGTTCTATTACTCATACGACTGTGATGAAAAAGGCACTCTCATGGGTGTTTATCACTTCCTCGACATGCTCGGTGTCCGCTGGCCCTTCATCGGATTTGAACATGTTCCCGCAAAAAAGACTCTCACAGTCAACGACCTCAACATCCGTTTCAAACCCTACTTCAAAGAACGTATCGCAACCGGCGGAGCATGGGGTTTCCGCAAATCCAAACAACCCGATGCCACAACATACGCAAAGCATGATGACGATGCTTTCAAATACATTCTCCGTAACTTCCAGTCTCCCCGTAAAGTAGTTGTCGGCTGTCATTCTGAATCCGCTCTCGGACTTAAAACCGACCCCGAATGGC
>JAZOSO010000237.1:0-5731 GCA_045657185.1 Victivallaceae bacterium
AAAGCAGGTTGGTTCTATTACTCATACGACTGTGATGAAAAAGGCACTCTCATGGGTGTTTATCACTTCCTCGATATGCTCGGCGTCCGCTGGCCCTTCATCGGATTTGAACATGTTCCTGCAAAAAAGACTCTCACAGTCAACGACCTCAACATCCGTTTCAAACCCTACTTCAAAGAACGTATCGCAACAGGCGGAGCATGGGGCTTCCGCAAATCCAAACAGCCTGATGCCACAACATACGCAAAGCATGATGACGATGCTTTCAAATACATTCTCCGTAACTTCCAGTCTCCCCGTAAAGTAGTTGTCGGCTGTCACTCTGAATCCGCTCTCGGACTCAAAAACGACCCCGAATGGCTCAAAGACATCACCCGTGTCCGCCTCAGCCCCGAAGGTGTGCGCACTCCCGGTTTCTCATGCTGGACACATCCCGATGTTCTCAAAATGTGGATGCAGGCTGCTGATGACTATTTTGCAGGCAAATCCATCCGTGAAGCAGGTTTCAAATACGGTCGCGGTCCTTACGGCGGCATTTCAAAATGGCCTTATCCATTCCTCTCCGCCGATGAATTTATGATTGACCCCTGCGACCATTACACAGGCAATGACGGCAGATGCTATTGCGAACGCTGTAATGAATTCCGCAAAAAATATCCCTGCGCCGACGACTCTGAAATCATTTGGAGAGTTCTTGCTCAGGTTGCCGAACATATTCACAAAAAATATCCCGGCAAATACATTTCAACCCTTATCTATCCGCCCAAACGCGAAATCCCCAACATTAAAATACCGCCGAACATCCGTGTCAAAATCTGTATAAGCGGACCGAAAGAAGTTCACTCCCCCAAATCTCACAAATTTGAAGTCTCCGAACTTGAAAAATGGCATAAATTCACAGGCAATCCCGTTTCAATCTGGTCATATCACCTCGTCGGTTTCAACCAGAGTATGCCTGATATCGTTGAAACTTATCCGCGCAAGATAAATCAGTTCATTCAGGCTATCCGCGGCAAAAGTCTCGGTATGTTCATGGAAGTCGGCAACGGCAGTTTCACCCGTGATATCCTCGACCGCTACATCTATTACAGATTGATGAAAAATCCGGATTTGGATGTTGAAAAAGAAATCGACGAATTTTTCACTGTCTCTTACGGTCCTGCCGCCAAAGAAGCAAAACAGTTCTTCGGCAGACTTGAATATCTCTTTGAAGATTTTTGGAAGAAAACTGTCGTTGATACAGGCCGCCGCAGTCTCGTCACTCCGTGGGGCCGCAGTAATGAAACAAAAAGAAAACTCTGGGAAATCACCTACACAACCGATGAACTCAAATCTCTCGGCAAAATTGTTGATACAATCGTCAGCAAAACCGCAGGTACAAAATACGCTCAAAACGGCGAACTTCTCAAGAAGTATGTTTATGACCCCATGGTTGAAACCCACAAGCTCACTCTCGGCAAAGACATCGTCCGTGCCACTGCCAATATGACTGCCGTCAAAGTTGCAGGAGCAGCTTTCCCCGCTGACAGCGTTTGGGCAAAAGCTCCCGCATACAATATGATTCCCGGCAGCCGTTTCCAGCGCAAAACTTCAACCAAAGCAAATTTCAAACTTGCTTCAAGTGATACTCACTTCTTCATCCGCGGTGAATTTTTTGAAGATGATATGGACAAAACTGTCTTCAAAAAAGTTCCGGGCAAAAAAGACGGTGCGGTCTGGAACGACAACTGCGTTGAACTCTATGTTGCTCCCATGGGCAAAGTTCAGAAAAATTTCCAGCTGCTTGTCAATGACCGCGGCGAATGGAGCTGCAACACCTTCACCAACGGTGTTTCAAAATGGGGCAATCTGCCCGATGTCACGGTCAAAGTTGAACGCCTGAAAGACCGCTGGTTCGCCAAAGTTGCCGTTCCCTATGCTTCACTCGGCGGCAAAGGTACTGAATTGCGTTTCAATCCCATCCGTACACACCGTGTTGCAGGCAAAAATATTGAATATTCCACTTTCTGTCCGCTGGCAGTTTTCGGAGTCTGGCATATTCCCGAAAATTACGGAACTGTCATTGTCAAATAAAGAGGTTTCGTAAAATGCACAAAGTCAAATACGGGTTGTTTTTTGATAACCATACTCAAATTGAAAATCCCGATGTCGGTAAAGATTTCGACCCCGAATTTTTTACTGACCAACTCAAGCGGTGCGGCGTTGATTATCTCGGTTTTCACGCCCGCTGCAACATGGGGCTGGCGTATTATGATACGGCAATCGGTATGCGTCATCCGTCACTTGATTACGACCTTTTCGGCAAACTTGCTGAATGCTGCAAGAAAAAAGATATTGCTCTTGTCGCCTATCTCAACGGCGGCTTGAGCACTATGGAACTCGTAAATCACCGTGAATGGCAGTCACAGAAAATGCCGGGGCAGAATTACTGGGGCATGGTCACACCTGACGCTTTGAGTGTTTGCTATAATTCATCTTACCGTACTCATATTATAAATATGATTCGTGAAATAGCAGAAAAATATCCGGTAAGCGGTTTTTTCATTGACTGTGTTCTGTCTTTCAACTGCGTATGTCCTGCTTGTACTGCGATGATGAAGGAACGGGGCTTGAATGTACTGGAAAAAGATGATGTTCAAAAATTTGCTGTTGAATCAGCTTTGAGTTTCTGCGCGGACATTACCGCTGCGGTCAAAGAGCTTATACCTGAACCGATGATATTTTTCAACGGTCCGGGGGACGGTCCCGCCCGCGATATGGATACATTTTTTGACTGTGAATGTCTGCCGACAGGTCCGTGGGGCTATGAATTTCTGCCGATCAAAGCGCATTTTCTACGCAATATCACCCCTGAGCGTCAAGTTCTCAATATGACGGGACGCTTTTATAACTGGGGCGATTTCGGCGGTCTGCGTACTGCTGACAGTCTGAAATTTGACCTTTTCTACGGTTTGGCTCACGGTATGCGTCCGAATATCGGCGGTCATATTCACCCGCGCGGCGACAAGGATATTGCTGTTTTTGACCGTATTTATGAAGTCTATTCCGAACTTCAGAAATATGATAAATTTTATGAAGATGCGGTTCAAATGGCCGATATAGCAGTTGTCGTTTCTTCCGCAAACGAAAAACTTACATCAAATGTTGCAGTTCAGAGCTGCGTACGCATGCTGGATGAGCTCAAAATGCAGTTTGATATCGTTTTTGCTGATTGCGATAAATCATGGGAACAATACAAACTTTTCATTCTTCCCGAAGATTTGCCCGTAAGCGATAAACTTGCCGAACTCATCCGCAAAGAAATTGCCGACGGCAAAGCATTTATCGGCTGCGGGGAAAATGCTGCAAAAACTTTCGGCAAGGAATTGGGTATTGAATACATTTCCGACAGCGGATTTGACCCTGTATATTTCAACGTTGCAAAAAACGATGCGGCAAATCTGCCTGATATGCCGTACTCTCTGTACGCTTCCGCAGTCAAAACCCGTCTAACAGATGCAAATTGCGATTCATATCTGGTCAAGCCGTATTACAATCTCGGCTGGGCAGATACCCATCCGATTTTCTACACTCCGCCGCAAGAAGTCACTGACATTCCGTTCATTACACGCAAAGGCAGAAACTTTTTCTGTGCCGGCGGTCTTTTCAACGGTTATGCCAAACGCGGAGCATTGCACCTGCGTGATATCTTCAAAAATATCATAGCACAAGCTCTGCCCCAACCTATGGTCAAAGTCAATAAACTTCCCGGCTGCGCCCGTCTGATTGCAACCCGACAGAAATCTTCAATCAATATCCACATCACCTCTTATGCACCCGAACGGCGCATAAATACCAATGTTGTGGAAGAAGGTCTCGCCGTGTTAAACGGTTCTTTCGCTATCCTGACTGAAAATCAGAAAGTCAAAGGTGCATATCTCGCACCCGATATGACTCCTGTTGAATTTTCTCAACAGGATAATTACACAACAATCAAGCTCCCCCCGTTTGAAGGCTACGCCCTCACTGTACTTGAGCTTGAATAAACTGCAAATAAAATTAAAAAAAACTTAACAAAAGCTATATTCACAATATGTGGATATAGCTTTTTTCGTCGGATTGACTGCAATAAAAAATTCGCTCATTCAACACAAAGATAAAAATTATAAACAAATATCAAAAACAAACAATTTTGTTTATAACACTATCTGAATTTTATAAATATACATTTGATTTTTTCTGTAAAAGTGTTATATTGCAGAATGTTTTATTTTATCACCATGAAAGGAAAGATTAACAATCTGAAAAACAATATACATTAAAATTTATATAGCATAAAAATTTTGGCTTGCCCTCACAAACCACCACCTTGTAGTAAAAGCCGCAAACACAACAAAGACGAAAGTTTTGTGCCATGCATATTGCATGGTGCATTCTTGCGTTTGTATTGTTGTGTACGTCTGTGGTGGACGTGTGAGGGCATATAAATCAGGAATGCACCTCTTTTTTTGCGGTGCGTTTCTAAACCACGGAGACACCGCAGATGGCAGGCAACAGCAATTTACAGCAAGCGAACAAAGCGAAACAGGATGAGTTTTATACTCAACTGGCAGACATTGAAAATGAACTCAGACACTACAGAAAACATTTCAAAAACAAAACAGTTTTCTGCAACTGCGACGACCCGTATGAGAGCAATTTTTTCAAATATTTTGCCATGAATTTCAACTTTTTGCAGTTGAAAAAACTGATTGCCACATGCTATGACAATTCGGCAGTTGCAGGTGATGAACTTCCTTTTGGCAATAATAAAAAAACTGCATACAAAATAGAAATAACCGAAGTCACTGACGAAAACGGTGACGGAGCAATCGACCTTGCCGATGTTGAAATATTGATAAAAAACCGCAAAAATGTTTTGACCACACTCACCGGCAACGGCGATTTCCGTTCAGATGAATGTATTGAACTTTTAAAACAATCAGATATAATAGTTACAAATCCTCCCTTTTCGCTCTTCCGTGAATATGTGGCACAGCTCATTGAATACGACAAAAAATTCATCATCATCGGCAATAAAAATGCGATTACTTATAAAGAAATATTTCCGTTAATCAAAGAAAATAAATTGTGGATAGGGCTTACTATCCGAAGCGGAGACAGAGAATTCAGAGTACCGAAAGACTATATTACACGTTCTGCAAGTTTGAGAATTGATAAAAAAGGAAATAAATATATAAAAGTTCCGGGAGTGCATTGGTTTACAAATTTAGATTACCCGGAACGCCATGAAGAATTGATATTATACAAAAAATATACTCCTGAAGAATACCCGAAATACGATAATTACGATGCAATCAATGTGGATAAAACTTCTGATATCCCATACGATTATGACGGCGTAATGGGAGTCCCGATTACTTTTATTGATAAATACAACCCTGAACAGTTTGAAATAACAGGTAACGAATATTCTCTCAATATTGAAAAAGGAAGAGGTTACATCAACGGCAAACGAATGTATAGTAGAATATTTATCCGTAAAAAAAGGAGTACCGGAAAATGAAAATTGAGTTGCATGAATTGACAATCGGCGAAATTGCAGAAGATTATATAGATAATGAAGAAAACGGTGTTATCGGCTATAATGGAAAACTGAATATCAGACCGAAGTATCAGCGTGAATTTGTTTATGACATAAAAAACGCAATGCAGTAATAGAAACGATTATAAAAAATTATCCGCTGAATGT
>JAZOSO010000238.1:0-15072 GCA_045657185.1 Victivallaceae bacterium
CAAAACGAACATTCCGTCGAAAAACAGCCTGACACCACACAGCCACTGACATTCACGCACCAGCGTCACATCGCACCGGGGCGTACCCGGCGCCGTGTTCCGTCTTCGCTACGCTACGCCGTGACAAGGCAGGCGGAGAAACGCGTCAGCGTAAAAGAAGGGCGGGTGGAACGCCGGGCGGCGTAAGCCCCTGCAAAAAAGCACAGGATACAGCTATCTCTCTATATTGGGAACATAGCGTACAGAAAAAAAGCTGTTGCGAACCTAAAAAAAGGTAAGCAGCAGCTTTTTTTTACAGTTGTTTGTAATGCTCTGTTATTGTTGATAACAGAGATTATTTGATATATTCGGGAATGTTTAAATATGTTGTTGGTGGGGATTGATTTATTTTGACCAATCCTGCGAGACCTCCGATTTTGTGGATGAGTGGTTGATGTTTTTGCGGCTCAAGCCAGATATTTTCATCAAGCCCGTTGAGGTCAATTACGGCTTCGGGGGTGTTCAAAAGTGCGCATGCCGCCAGTGCTTCTGGAGCGGAAGCAGGGGGGGCAATGATTACGATTTTGCGGTGTCCTCTTTCACGCATACGGGTATAGCAAGTTATGATATCCTGTACTCGCATTGAGAAAATTGACGGAACAAATGCCGGATGTGTCAGACTGTCTTCCTTGCGGCAAAGTGAATTTTGCATAAGTTCTGTCTGATTGGAGTTGCCGAGCATTTCCACTGCGCAGCCGTACATGCCGTTCTGCATGAATTCTTTTATTTTATTGTAAAATTTTCCTTCAACCATGCAGTCATAATAGGTATCGGGGAGAACGAAAAGAAAGGCTTTCGGGCTTTTTTGTTCTTCAGGTTTGAAATATACACATCCGACACGGTCGCCGATTTCACGGCGCATAAGGATTTCCGGACATGCAATACCGCCGTTAATTTCCCATTTAATATTATAATATTGAACTGCAACATCCTGCGTTGCTGTATCAGAGCTTATCATTTCGCGCAGGACTTCACGGGTATTATTCTGCCATGCGTAGAAATCTCCTTTGTCATCAAGTGCTGATGAACAGTAGGATTCAGCAAGAATATCAACAGTATTTTTTATATGTTCTTTTGTCGGTGTTTCCGGTTTTACTCCGTTATGCCAAAGCATTTCCGGGGGAGGTACTTCAGTATTTTCCTCTGCGATTTTTTCCCCTTTATCTTCATTGTAAAATTGTTTGACGAACCATGCGTAAATGTGTTCGCGGGTACGCTTATTGTAGTTATGTCCGTCTTCATAATGGAAATTTTCCACTTTGTCTTCGGCGTTGTAAAGTTTGTAAACTTCTTTCAGACGGGGGATTTCGTAAATCGGATTGGAGTTTGTCCAGTCGCCTGTTACGCTGGGCAGAAGCATCGGCATCGGTGCGAGAGAGGCAAGAATATCAAAATTACTTAATCCGTTTACCCGCAAAAGTGCGCCTTCTTCACAGCAGCAGCCGCCCTGAAATGAACTTGAAAGCATACAGACGGGGGCGATTGCTTTAATTCTTTTATCCAATGCGGCGATAAACCATGTTTGCGAACCTCCGCCTGAAGCACCCGTACAGCCTATGCGGGTCGGGTCAACTTCGGGGCGTTCGGCAATAAAGTCGACAGCACGCATACTGTTGACAGTTTGCAGACCGAATGTGGTAACTCCGTACAAGTCGGCGTATTCTTTGAGTTCTGCATCAAAAGAGTGCGGCAAATCGTTGTTATCGTTATATCCGACCATATCGTAGGCAAAAACAGCAAATCCGAGACGGACAAATTCAATACAGCGCATAATGACACCGCCGCGTTGGTCGTGATGAACTCTGCCGTTTTTCCAATGTCCGTGCGGACAGAGCAGAGCAGGGAGTTTTTCGTCAGAATTTGCGGGAACGAAAAAGTTTCCTGTCAGTCGCAACCCCGGAAGTGTTTCAATTTCAACATCATAGATAAGAACATTCTTGTATTGCTTCGGGGCGGAGACTTTTGGCGGATTTTTCGGCAAATCCGGCATGGGATTGAGACCGGCGGCAAGTTTTATGCGGCGGATGACCTCTTCTTTCATTGCACGGTGTTCGCTCAGTGTGGCGGGAATGCGGACTTTCTTTGCTTTAAACAATTGGTCAAAATCAAAAAGTCTGCGGTCAAATGCGTAGCGTACAGTTGCAGTAAGAGGACTGAGTTCGTCCCGTTTTACGAGTGCCATGATATATTACTCCTGTTTAGGTGAACGGCTCATCAGTTCAGTAATGGCTGTTTCAGGGGATTTGTTATTGTAAAGGATATTATAAATTTCTGTAATAATCGGTGTTTCGACTTCGGCTTTATCTGCAAAATGTTTTGCTCCTTTGGCGGTTACGACACCTTCGGCAACGACCATGCCCATACTCTGAATAATATCATTGAGCTTGCGGCCTTCGCCGAGGGCTTCCCCGACATGACGGTTGCGGCTGTGTCCGCTGCAGCAGGTGACAATTAAATCGCCTACACCGCTCAAGCCTGCAAAGGTTTGAGCATTACCGCCGAGAGCAACACCGAGACGGCTCATTTCTGCAATACCGCGTGTGATAAGTGCGGCTTTGGGATTATCTCCGAGTTTCATACCGTCAATGATGCCTGCGGCAATAGCCATGACATTTTTGAGTGCACCGCCGAGTTCCACGCTCAGAATATCGGAGGAAGTGTAAACTCGGAAATAGTTGTTCATAAAAATATCACGGACGATTTCTGCATCAGAGATATTTTGAGAGGCGGCAACGACCAGAGTAGGAACTTTGCGGCTGACTTCTTCGGCGTGGCTGGGACCTGAAAGTGCGATATAGCGGCATGAACCGAGTATGGAGGAGACAACTTCACTCATACGCAGCCATGTATCAACTTCGATACCTTTGGCAACATTGATTATCAGATGTTTGTCAGCGTTGAAAAAGGGTTTGAATTTTTCAAGTACGCTTCGCAGATATTGTGAAGGACTGGCAAGGAGGATAGCTTCGCTGTTTTGTACAGCTTTTTCAATATCCGCTTCAAATTTCAGACGGTCATCAAGTTTGACTCCGGGCAGGAATTTTGAATTGAAACGGCTCTGCTTCATTTCTGCTATATATTCGGGGAACGGTCCCCACATTGTCACATCGTGATTGTTGCTGACCAATACTGTTGCAAGAGCAGTTCCCCATGCGCCGTCACTCAGAACACTTATTTTCATATTATTTGCCTTTTTTTTCAAATTTGAGTTCGGTGCCGTTTTTGAGACGGATGATATTGGCTTTGTGTTTCCAGATGGAGAGTGCGCCGACTATGGCAAAAAAGATGATGACACTCCAGCTTATTTCAGGCCGGATACAGCTGACTTTCAGCAGCAGTGCGCTTATCGGCAGTGTTGCTGATGCGATTATTGAACCGAGTGAAACATAACGGGTTGAGAGAAATACTGCCGCCCAGACTGCAAAAGTTATCACAAACGGCAGCCATGCCAGTGCGAGTATGACACCGCCGGCAGTGGCAACACCTTTGCCGCCTTTGAATTTGAGATAAGGGGTGAACATGTGTCCAGCAACTGCGAAGAACCCGCAGAGAATTGCTATATATTGAAAATCAGAAGCAAAATATCTCTGCGCTATATAAACAGGTAAGAAGCCTTTGAGCAAATCGCAGAAAAAGCAGAGTTTGCCGTACCACGGACCTACCACACGGGTTACATTGGTTGCTCCGATGTTGCAGCTGCCTTCTTTCCGTATATCGTATCCTTTGAGTTTTCCGATGATGAATCCGAAAGGGATACCTCCGATGAGATAAGAGACTGCACAAAATGCGGCGGCAACGATAATAAATTTGATATTCATGATATTTTTTCCTTTTTTATTGAAAATTTGATGTTATATTAAAATATAATGATTTGAAATTTTTGCAATACAAGGAGCGTTAAAAAATGCAGAAAAAAGCAAAATTATTGATTGCCGCAGGTGAAAAATCCGCCGATATGCTCTATGCAAGCGGTCTTTTCACTCCCGATGACTTTATTTATTTTGAAACAGAGAATGAAAAAGCCGTTATTCTTTCGGAACTTGAATTTGATAAAGGCAGGGAGTTCGGACATAAATTTTTGCATTATTATATCAATTCAGATTTTGCAGGAAATGGCGGTATTGCATCTATTGCGGAAAATATGTCAAAGGTAAAAAATATTTCCGAATGGTTCGTTCCGTCAGATTTTCCGCTGCTTTTGGCAGATAAACTTCGCGCTTGCGGTATAAATGTTGTGCCTTGCCCCGAAAACGAGAGCTTTTTCCCTGAGCGTGAATTTAAAAATGCCGATGAGATTGCTCAAGTTGAACTTGCTATGCGTGCTACTGAAAAAGCAATGCGCTGTGCCAAAAAGATGATTTGCGAGTCAAAAGTTGACAAGGACGGTTCTCTTGTTTATAACGGAGAATTTCTGACTTCAGAAATGCTTAGAACTGAAATAGATATGACTTTGCTGAAACTCAATGCCAATGCGTTGAATACTATTGCCGCTTCAGGAGTTCAGAGCGCACAGCCGCATAATGCCGGCAGCGGAGTTATCAAGGCGCATACTCCGATTGTCATTGATATTTTCCCCCGGCTGCAGTCAAGCGGCTATTTCGGAGACATGACCAGAACTTATGTTAAACATGCAGCTCCAGCAATTGTTAAAAAAGCCTTCAATGCCGTTGTCAACGCTCGTGATGAAGCAAAGAAATATATCAGAAAAGGTGCAAATCCGGCTGAAATTTTCAAGGCTGCCGATGATATTTTGAAACAGAACGGTTTTGACACCGGCAGAGATGCCCAAGGCAGAAATTACGGATTTTTTCACTCCCTCGGTCACGGAGTCGGTCTTGAGATACATGAGGCTCCCCGCCTGAGTTCCCGCAATCAGAAGCTTTTGACAGGCGGGGAAATCGTTACTGTCGAACCCGGAGTATATTATCCTGAATGGGGCGGAATACGCATGGAGGATATTGTTGTTGTTGAAGAAAATTCATGTCGCACAATTACTTGTATGGACGATGATTTTGAACTTGACTGATGAAAGAATTTCTGAACAGAATACATTTTGAATATCTGCTTTTGGCATTTATTGTACCGACGGCGGCATTGATGACGGAAGTGCATAAAATGTATGTACTTGTGCCGTTTTTGCTGTTAAGTGTGCTTTTTGCATGCTATGTGAACAGGTATAAGGGAGTATTTTGTTTTGCCGCATTGCTTCTGCTCGGACTTTTTAACGGTACTTTTGCAGAGAAAAAAGAGAATAAACTTGCAGAAGCTCTCAATAATCGTCCGATTTACGGAAAAGTTCAATTTGAAATAAAAGACCCGCTGGTTTGTTCTTTGCCGTATATCCGCAACGGAGCGACTGCGGAAGTAAAAATCATCAGTATCAGGACTCTCGGCGGAGAAACTTTTGCCGGCGGCGGCAAATTTATTGTTTTTGCCAAAGATATTCTGCCGCCGTCTGCCGCTTTCGGAGATATTTTTGAAATTGAGGGAACTCTCAGGTTCACAAATCCGCAGGCGGTATGGAATCCGGATGCTGAAACGCTTGAATATGATTTCAAGTTCGGTGATTTTCAGCATTATATGCGTATGCGTGAAATTGCAGGGATAATTTATCCTGACAAAAATACAGTGCTTAAGAAAATCGGAGAGAATAATTCTTTCAGCCGCAAGTTTCTGCTTTTCCGCGACAGTATGCTGAGTTATGCACTGAAAGATATGCAAGCTGACAAGGCAAATCTTGCCGCCGCACTTTTTGCCGGACTTAAGGGAGCATTGCAAACATCTGAAAAACAGGCATTTATTAAAAGCGGTACAATTCATTTGTTTTCCGTCAGCGGTTTGCATATAGGAATTCTTTTTTCATTGCTTTTGCTGTTGACTTTTTTTCTGCCGCCGACGGCAAGATATATCATTGCTTCATTGCTTCTTGTTCCGTTTCTGTTGAGTACGGGGGCAAATATTCCTGCAATGAGAGCTTTTCTGATGATACTTGTTTATTCATTGCTCCGTTGTTTTTGTTTTCACATTCCGTCATTGCGGATATTGGCGGGCGGATGTGCCGCATTTCTGATATATGAAATTGATTATCTGTCGGATGCTGGATTTCTCTATTCATTCGGAATAACAGGAATACTTCTGCTTGCCGCTGAAAAAATCCGTATCTGGAACCGTATCTGGAATACAGATAATAAATTGGGGCGCATAACGCATAAAAAATATCTGCTGCCGCGTCAATTTTCTGTATCGGGCAAGAAGATAATATTTGCTTTATGCAGTACAATAGGTGCTTTTGCAGGCGGAAGCATTATAACTTTGACGGCATTCGGTTATTTGTATCTGTCACAGGTCTGGATAAATTTTTTCATACTTTTTTACAGCACGTTTCTGCTTGCTGTTTTTGTATTGAAGCTGATTTTTACGCCGATTGTCTGTATCGGAATTTTTTGCGGTAAACTGATGGATATTTGTTTTGAGTTTATGCAGAAGGTAATAGATTTCGGTGCAAATTATCCGCTTCAGCTTGATACGGTTCAAATTCCGCTGTTTTTGGCTCTGGTGTTTTATTTTGCATTACTGTTTATCGGAACGGTCAGAAACAAAGCTGTTTTTACAATTTCTTTTGTTGTTCTTGCGGCATTTTTCCCTTGCGGAGTATTGCTGGCAAGACTGCAGAAACCGCAAATTATGCTGATACGCAATCCCTCAGATAATCAGACGGCATTTGTCCTTGCCGACCGCCGTGCCAATTATGCGTGGGCGTACAATATCCAGAATTCACAGAGTGCGGAGATTGCCCGTAAGTTTTTGGCGTCAAAAGGGATAAATCATCTTAATTTGTGGGTTCAGTACGGTTCGTCAAAAAATAAACTTAATGCTTTTAAAACAGCTGCAAACAATTTGAGGATAAAACAGATAATACATATCAGCCGCAAAGCTGATGAAAATATGATGCAGTTCAATGATACTATTTATAATTTCCGCCGGGCAAAAGGCACAAATATTGATTTCAGACAGGGAATAAGCCGTTTTTTTCGTAAAAAAAATCAATTCGGATTTGAATATTTCAATCATGACGCTATACTTCCTTTTAGTGCAGTTTGCGATACTGAAACTCAGATGTTGAATTTCAGAAGCGGCGGCAAAGAAAAAATTGAACATTGGACAAACAGTAATATTACGGAGTATTTCATATATGACATCTGAAAAAAAATTGAAAATATGCCATGTCATCACCCGTATGGTGGTTGGCGGCGCACAGGAAAATACACTCTTTACCGCTCTTGACCATGCGGAACAGGGCCATGATGTAACGTTGATTACAGGTTTTTCGCCCGGAAGAGAGGGGGAGCTTTTGCAGAAAGCCAAACTCAGCGACAAACTGAAAATTGTTGAGACCCCGACTTTGTGTCGTGAACTTTCGCTTAAAAATGACCCTGCGGCATACTTTTTTCTGAGACGCTTTTTCAAGGAAAATAAATTTGATGTCGTCCACACTCACAGTTCCAAAGCCGGTATCATAGGCAGACTTGCCGCATGGCATGCAAAAGTTCCTTTTGTTGTGCATACAGTTCACGGTCAGGCATTTCATCCTTTTGAAAAGCCGTGGAAAAATTTTATCTATAAAACCGCTGAACGCTTTGCCGCCAAAAGATGCCACAAAATTTATGCTGTGGCTCAGGCAATGATTGACCAGTGTATCAAAGCAAATATCGCTCCCGCTGAAAAATATATGGTTGTTTACAGCGGTATGGAAATCGGCGATTTTCTCAATGCTCAAAAATCATCTGCTATCTGCGAAAAACTGCAAATCCCTGCCGATGCTCCTGTTATCGGCAGTATTGCCAGATTGTTTCCGCTTAAAGGTTACGAATATTTCATTCCTGCCGCACATCAGCTGTTGAAATCCCGCCCCGATGTGCATTTTCTGCTTGTCGGCGACGGCAGTATGCACGATGAACTGCTCGAACAGGTAAGGGAACTCGGCATTGAAAAAAATGTTCACTTTGCCGGACTTGTTGCTCCGTATGAAGTGCCGCAATATGTCGGTAATATGGATGTTTTGTGGCATTTCTCTGTGCGTGAAGGTTTGCCGCGCTCTGTGGTTCAGGCACTTGCCGCAGGTAAAATCCCGATGAGTTTTGCTCTTGACGGTGCCCCTGAAGTTATTCTCAACGGTAAAAGCGGTTTCACTCTGCCGTACAACGATGATATGCAGTATATCATTGACGAAATAACTGAAAAAACACTTGCACTGCTGAATGATAAACAGACTTATTTGCAGATGTCAGAATTCGGCAGAGAACTCGTCAGAGAAAAATTTGACCACCGCTATATGGCTGCTGTGTTGGAAAAAGAATATCTTGCAGGCTGTATGAAAAAATAAGCCTGAGCTGTTTCCCGGCGCGCGATGGTTGCTGATTTGCGAAAAAAAATCAATTTTTTTTTGCTTTCCGGGGGCGAAAATTTCATAAAGATGTGCTATATTCAGAAAAATACAGATGAGGAAATATAAATTGAAGAAAATTTTTGAAAAATTGAAGTTTGCTTTATGTGCGGCAGTTATTTTGACTGCGGCATTATCGCTTACTGCCTTTTTCTTTTCTTCAGCAGAAGTTGAAACTGCACCGGTTTTTCTTATAAGCAATAATTTTTCATCTCCGGCGGAAGAGCCGCTCTCTGAACCTGACAATCCGTATAAACTGCAAATGAATTTTTTGCGCAGTGCAGTTCCGATTGTCAATTCCGGGCGCAATGAAAATTCTTCAAGTACTCAGTTTAACCGTGCGGCAGAAGCATTGTATGAACTTGCCGAACCTGTTATTGTCTGTATTTGCGGCACAGCGGATGTCCGTTTATGTGCCTTTGCTTTTCAGAAATATCTCAGACTTTCAATCCCCAGCCGTGCAGGCCCGTTTGAATTTGAATTGACCGTATAAAATCCTGCCTTGCGGTCAGCAGGAATATTTAAAAAAGGACGTCTTGTGTCCTGAAAACTTATCAAATTCAAACTGAAAGAATACGCTTTTGCGTATTCATATTACGGAGATTGTAAAAATGTTAGCTATTATAGGTCAAATTGTTCTTCTGCTTGTGTTCGTTGTTCTTCCTGTTGTTGCACTTGTCTGGATTCTTGCTGCCAGCTACAAAAAAGATAAGGCAAAAAGACTTGCCGAAGAAGCCATCGCAGCAGCGGAGAAAAAATAAATATATTTTTAACATTGTAAAAAAGACTGAATTTAAGAGAGAGGATTCGCCTCTCTCTTTTTTTTGCTATGTTCTCATAGAGAATGAGGTTGCAAGCCGTTTTTATATAAATCAAGCAATTTTGTATGGATATTTTTATCTGTAATTTCATATCTTGCTCTGAAAATTGTCAGACTGTACCATGCCATTTTATTTACAGTGATAAGTAATTTATCATCGGTATTTGAGTAGCGCAAACTGTATCGTTCTTTTAGCGGGGGTATAAATTGCTTTGCCGGGCAGGTCGGAACGTTTATTATCAATATATTTTACAGGAATTGTAAAATCACAGGATTTTGTCTCCATTGATACGATATTTATTGAATTTAACCGCACAAAAGAAATATAAAAGTCAATCTTTATTGCAAGATATAAAAACATTATCAGAGCAATAAATATTCCCGTTATCAACAATATCTTTTTCCGCATAAAAAATCCTTTCGGGTGTTATATTCCGCTATTGCCAGCTCCATATACAATCGCCCAGAATCCGATACTTGCAGCAAGGGAAGAGATAATTCCGAAAATCGCACCGTATTTCAAATTTTTTGACTGATTTTTATTGGCAATATACAAATTTACACAATGCGGAACTGTAAACACTGATAACAACATAAAAATAATAAAAAATTCTGCACTTCCCGAAAAAATTACTATTACATTTACCAATATAAAATACAACGGATATAAAACAAAACTGTATCCGCCTAAATTTGCACAAATTTTATTATCCTGTTTTACCAAAAACACCGAACTTACAATCGCACATATCGGTGCAACAACAAGAAACAGACAAAATCCAATGAGCAGAAAAAAATGATATAACAACATATATTATCCTTGTCAGTACTGTATCAATAATATATTACAAAAAAGTACAAAAACAAATAATTTGAATTTATTTTCAATTATTTTTTCCACTCCCCCAGACTCTTTGCCAAAAAGGTGTTGTATCATATACAGAATTTCCCCATATGTGATATGGAATGACATCAAATAAAATATGCGATGGCAATACTGGATTTGTCTCATAATTAAAAGTTCCGATATTTTCCGGAGAAGTGACAATCTTGCCATAACGGTTAAAAACAACTTCCTGTCCGGTTTTTTTATTAATATATTTCTCATTATCGAATTCTCCATTATGGCGATGATACCAATTTTTACTGTCAGGAACTTTTTCATAACTCAAAAATAATTTATTATGACCCGCTCATACACATACCATACATAAGCATACAGAAGCCAATACTGCCAACAAGCGAAGAAATAATTCCGAATATCGCACCGTATTTCAAGTTTTTTGATTGATTTTTATTGGCAATATACAAATTTACACAATGCGGGATTGCAAATAGTAAAAGTGCTGAACACAATAAAAAAAGTTCCATATAACCATTGAATCCCCAAAAAAGCAACCATGCTCCTAAAAATGGTATATAAAAACAATGACCAGCCATTCCGATTAGTCCTGCTGATGTATTTCCCTGGGATTGTAAATATAATATACTGATAATCGCACATATCGGAGCAACAACAATAAACAGACAAAATCCTGTAAGCAGAGCGAAATGAAAAAATGGCATAATTTTCTCCATTTTGTTTTTTGTATATAATATCACTTATGAAATAAAAATCAAGAGATAAAATTTTTTTATGTTATTTTTTGTGGCTTCCAAAAACTCTTTGCCAAAAAGAAGTTGTATCATCTTTAGAATTTTTCCATCGCATATATGGAATAACATCTAATAAGACATGATCTAATGAAGTCGGATCTTTACCATAATTAAAAGTCCCGATATTTTCCGGAGAAGTGACAATCTTGCCATAACGGTTAAAAACAACTTCCTGTCCGGTTTTTTTATTAATATATTTCTCATTATCGAATTCTCCATTATGGCGATGATACCAATTTTGACTGTCAGGAACTTTTTCATAACCTTGCATTATTGCATCTTCCGGAGATTTTGGCAGATTTGAAAGTTGTTGTTGCGGTAAATTTAAACGTTCAAAATGTGGCCCTTTAATTTCTTGAAAATATTGTTCTATGTATTTTCGTGTTTGTTCCATTTCAAAAAGCATAGGGTCTTCATAAAAATCAACAAATTTTGGAGCTATATTTTTTAACAGTTCTCTGGTTTGATTAAATTTTTCAATCATAGTCAACATTGCAGAGGCAGTGACAGCCAATGCTTTTATTTTAGCTTCTGTTACAAAATTATTATATGAATTTTGAGTAGAATTGAGTAATTCAGCCGCATCATTTTTCCATTGTTGAAAATCTGATAAAAGTTGATTTTCATAATAATTCAATTCGTCAATCATTTGAAGAATATTAGATTTTACATTTTCTGTTTCTTCAACTTCGAGTTTTACAAGTTTGCAGCGGCAGTTCGGATGAATAGGCAACTTTGGCATATCAGGAGCATTTTCCTGAAAAATTTTATTATTGTGTTCTTTGCATTTATCACAACATTTTTCATCATCTTCGGCGACAAAACGATAATATTCGATTTGTGATTTTTCGTTGAGCATTGCCATAATTTTGTCATTTGACATATTTCCTCCTTGGGTTGAATTGTTTTATAAAAAACAATATTTGTCAACCTGGGAGCTGAAAATATGATTTTCAAATGGCGCAAAAAAACAAAAAAATGGAGCGAGTGAAGGGAGTCGAACCCTCGTGACCGGCTTGGGAAGCCGGGGCATAACCGTTTTGCTACACTCGCTCAAGATGTCATAAATATAACATTTATTTCAAAAAATGCAAATATTTTTTTGACTTCAAGTGAATATAATTTGCAATTTGTTGTTTTTTTACTATATTAGTCTCGGATAAATAAAATTCAACAAAGGAGGTACACATGAAATTTATCGGCGCCCATGTCAGCTGCGGCGGCGGTGTTGAACACGCCCCACTCAATGCTTCTGCAATTCAGGCCAAAGCCTTTGCCCTTTTTACCAAAAATCAACGCCAGTGGACGGCTCCGCCCCTGTCCGAAATGAGTATTGCCAAATTCAAAAATAACTGCGAAAAACTCGGATATTCCTCCGACCATATTCTGGCACATGACAGTTATCTTATCAATCTCGGGAATTCCGACAAAGATAAACATGCCCAATCGCTTTCAGCATTTATTGATGAATTGTGGCGGTGTAATATTCTCGGTATCAAACTTTTGAACTTTCACCCCGGAAGCCATCTGAAAGTTCTCTCTGAAGATGACTGTTTGAAGCTTATTGCCGAATCTGTCCGACACGCCCTTGAAGAAGTTCCCGATGTTGTTGCGGTTTTTGAAAATACCGCAGGGCAGGGAACAAATCTCGGTTATTCATTTGAACATCTGGCAAGATTGCTTGAACTTGTTGATATGCCTGACCGTACCGGCGTTTGTCTGGATACTTGCCACGCATTTGCCGCAGGTTATGACCTCAAAAATGCCGAAAATTACGAAAAAGTCATGTCGGATTTTGAGCGTATCGTAGGTTTCAGATATCTCAAAGGAGTTCACCTCAACGATTCAAAAGGTAATCTCGGCTCTCACCTCGACCGCCACGATTCTATCGGCAAAGGTACACTCGGTAATGAAACTTTTGAACGCATAATGAAAGACCCCCGCTTTGACAACATTCCGATTATTCTCGAAACCATCGACGATACCATCTGGAAACAGGAAATCGCCCAGCTCTACAGCTGGTGTGAATAAGACAGTTTTGGAATAAACTTGCAGGGGGAGAAGAAAAAACCTTTTGAGGAAAGGTTCTTTTCTTCTCCCCCTGCACCCCCTCATCTTTTTCCAAACCTTTTCAAGTAATTGTTTTTACTCCGCCATTTACTCCGCCATTTACTCCGCCATTTTTGGCGGAGTAAATATTGACAAATCGTTACAGAATGCTATATTAATGGAAAAGGAGAGTAATATGGATTATAAACCGAATTTTACTGTTTCTGCGCGGGCAATTTCAATGGTTGCTGAAATTTCAGCTTTGATTGAGCGTTATGTTATCTCTATGGAAAAGGCGGATTTGCTTAAACTGCGGCGTGCCAACAAAATAAAAACCATTCAATCTTCGCTTGCAATTGAGGGAAATACTCTTTCGGTAAAGCAAATTACAGATATTCTTGACGGGAAAAAAGTGGTTGCTCCGTTGCGTGAAATTCAGGAAGTTAAAAACGCTATTGCAGCTTATGAGATTTTTTCAGAACTCGATCCGTTTTCAGTTGCTGATCTGCTTAAAGTTCATGGGATAATGATGACTGCATTGATTGATGAACCCGGAAAATTCCGTAATAGCGGAGTTTGCATATCCGATGGGGAAAAAATTATTCACATAGCTCCACCTGCTGATTTTGTGCCAAGCTTGATCAAAGAGCTTTTTAATTGGTTGACGGAAAGCCCGGATCACTTGTTGATAAAAAGTTGTGTATTTCATTATGAATTTGAGTTTATTCATCCGTTTTCTGATGGCAATGGCAGATTGGGGCGATTGTGGCAGTCATTGATTTTGACTGAATTGCATCCGGTTTTTCAACACTTGCCGATTGAAACGATGGTACATGATAATCAGCATAAATATTATGATGCAATAAATGCCAGCAGTGCTGCTAATGACTGCGGATTTTTTATAGATTTTATGTTGCAAGAAATTCTTAATACATTGAAAATTCATATTGTTGGCGGAGTAAATGGCGCAGTATTTGGCGGAGTAAATCCGGTTTTGGATTTCATAATGAAACATCCCGGTATTCGGGCAAGTCAGATTTCTGAAGCATTGGGTATTCCGCTGCGTACGCTTCAGCGTGAATTAAGCCGCCTTAAAGCCTGCGGTCAAATTGAATTCCGCGGGGCTCCGAAAAATGGAGGATATTGGCAGAAGCAATAAATTTGTTTTTATTTTGTGTATATGATTTTGATAAATAAAAATATTATGCATTTTCCAAGGAGATACTTGAATTTATAAATTTTCCGTGATATATTACCGATGAAAAATAAAGACAGAAAGGATTTTCTATTACCGGAAACATAAATTACTGATTAACTTAAAATTAAAGATGGAAAACTGATTGTAAACGTCCTAACTGAACTACCACTTCTTCTGACGCAAAGCAATACATTTTTATATTCAGTATGTCCATGCTGATTTGGCATGGCACATTCTGTTATTGTGTGTATTGCAACGCTGTGGTAGGCGTAGTTAGGGCACTTTCTTCGGAATGTGCCTTTTTTTATGCCTTGATTTCTGAACTTGAAAGGAGGAATTATAACAGACACCGCATAAAAAGGTAAACAAGAATAATTGCCGTAACTATTTAAAAATTAAAGGATTAGAAATGAAAATAATTTTTATGCTATTAGTTTCTGTTATTTGTTGTGTATTTTTCGCCGGTTGTATTCCTTCCAATTGCTATAGATGTAAAGATTTTTCAATTTGCGAAAAATATATTGTTTTAGGAGAAACAATACGTTTATGTCGTGCTTGTGCCAATTATTGGAATGAAGGAGGTTTATTTTGGGATGCATTATCCGGAAAAAAATTCTGACGAGATAGGCAAAAACAAATTTAAAGTATCATTATGTTGCAGTGAAAGAAAAAACTTTTAGAGAGCACTCACTATCTTTTTCAAACTTTTTTGTAATATTTAACATTTATTCAGTCAAGCTAATAAAAAAGATAGTGTACTGCTGATAAAAATCAGTCTATATTTAGTACAAAGCCAAGAATAAAAAAGGAGAGAGATTATGGATACACTATTTTATATTATTGCTTTTATAGGATTTTTAGCCGCTA
>JAZOSO010000239.1:0-2039 GCA_045657185.1 Victivallaceae bacterium
AGGTTACAATCGCCCCGTTTTTGAGTGAGGTAATTCATGTTAAAAATCAAAGCTATTTATTCCGCATTATGTGCGGCGGGGATTCTTGTATGCCAAGCCGCTGAACCGAAAGCTGTTTTCTCTCCTGAAAAAACTTTTACACAAGCCTCAGTAACTTCAAAATCTCCGAAAATCGACGGCGAAATCAGAAACGATGAATATTTCGGTTCATTTGAAAACTTCGGTCTGCTTATTCAAAAAAAAGCTCATCTGTCATCCCGTCAGGGCAAATATTTTGCCGCATTGGACAACCAATACCTCTATCTGGCGTTTCAGTCCGAACTCCCCGATAAGGAATCAGGCGTAAAACTGCAGACTCTTTACAAACGCCGTGACAGCAAAATTTATATGGATGACTCCGTTGATATTCTTTTTGCCACCCCCGATAAAGACATGGTCTATCACCTGATAATCAACAGCAAAAATTACATCTATGACTACAAATACCCGATCATCAACGGCGATGCCGACCCGTCAAAAGCCGTAAACTGGAATCCGGATATCAAAATTGCTTCATCTTTTAAAAATAATATGTGGACTTTTGAACTGCGTATTCCGCTCAAAGATATAAACATAAATACACTGAAAACTCCCGCAAACTGGAAATTCCAATTCGGACGCACATGGAAAAATCCGCATGAAATAAGCGCAATGAACAAAGTTCTCTACTTCGTTCAACCCGAAGAAATGAATGATGTTGTATTTGATAATTCATCCCCTGTCGTCCGTTTTGCAACTATCGGCAGCAACTACCGCAAAGGCGAAAACGAGATAACTTTCGCTATTGACAATCCGACTGCAAAACCGCAAAAGGTCAAATACTCAGTCTCCATCGCCTCTGAAGCCGCCCCGCGCTCAAAAGAAGATACCGTAACCGTTGCTCCCGGTGCCACAGAAAAAATCGTTCTTGCTTACAAAGATACCGCAAAACTGAATAATGATTTGAAAGCCGTATTTTTTGACGAAAAAGGAAAAATCCTCTATAAGCGTACTTTTCAATGGCAGTATCCCGTCCCCGCCCGCTGGATTGCTCCCGATGTGAAAAATTCAGCAGAACTTGAATTCGGTATCTATCCCTATTACAATAAAGCCCGTCTCCGCCTCGGAAATCCGAGTCTGCCTTATGATATGCGCAAAGTTGTTTCAGCAAACGCTTTTATCGCCGACAGCAAGGGAGTTCAAATCGGGAAAAAATATCCTGCTTCCGTAACTCAAAACGTCGGTTTTACTGCGGAAATTCCGCTTAATCTCAAAAACAAAGGCGTTTACAATGTTGTCATGGAAATAACCGGAAAAGACAACAAAAAAACCATATTCAAACAGAAATTTGATTTCGATAAATTTGAATGGGAACACAATAAACTCGGTACAGAACGAGTCGTCCTGCCGCCTTATCTGCCGCTGAAATATGATAACAATAAAATCAAAACACTCACAGCAGAATATACTCTTGCAAACGGTTTTCCCGCCACCGCAAAAGCAGGTCAGGCAGATACACTCCTTGCCTCCCCCGTCACCTTGCAAATCAACGGTCAAGTCCCGCAGGAAAAATCTTTCAAATGGCAGGAAAAATCCGACGACCTCGGTATTTCCGTCACGGAACTTGCTCTTGACGGATTGAATTTGAGTGTAAGAAATGAATTTGAATTTGACAACTTCATAAAAACCACTCTCACTGTTGCACCGAAAACAAGTTTCAATTTCAAAACTATGACACTTGATATTCCGCTCAACGGCAAATTTGCAGCACAACTCCACTCAACCTGCAACCGCATGCGTCAGAATGATGAAAAAGCATTGCCGACAATCGACGGTGAAATCTGGAATTCAACTCAGAGCGTCAGCCACCCCGAAGTTTACAATAATTTCCGTCCCTACATCTGGATCGGCAAACTCGGCGAAGGCTTCGCATTTTTCACCGAAAGCGATAAAAACTGGAGCAGAAATGACAAAAAGCCGATGGCTCAAATCATCCGCCGCAACGGAGTTGTCACATTGCG